>CAVVBZ010000007.1:0-11968 GCA_963746635.1 uncultured Actinomycetes bacterium
GCCAGCGCCGCGAAGCGCCGTCTCGCCGCACC
Organism: uncultured Actinomycetes bacterium; assembly: GCA_963746635.1. GTDB lineage: Bacteria > Actinomycetota > Thermoleophilia > Gaiellales > Gaiellaceae > AC-32. The sequence continues at coordinate 33 of CAVVBZ010000007.1, forward strand.
CGCGCGCGCGTCCCATCCTGGCCCGACCGCCTTCAGCGCCCGCTTGAGCGCCTGCTCGAGCCCTCCGTAGAGCCGCTCCACGCCGCGCGTCTCGAAGTACGCGCAACCCGGCGCGGCCGGGTCGACGGCGAACCCCGCGTCCTCGAGCCGCCGGACGATCTGCTCCCAGGCCTCCTCGGTCGCGGCCGGGTCGCGATCGACGAGCTGGAGCGACGGGCACGTGGCCAGCGCCTCCCCCAGCCGCATCCCCGGCTGCACACCGGCCGCCTCGGCCGTTGCCGTCACCGGCCCGAGCAGCGCCTCGCCACCGGCTCCGGAGCGAGCGCGGCAGGCTCGAGCTGAAGACGCGGCCGCTCCCGCAGCGCTGTCCGCAACTCGAATCCGGGGATGACGACGCAGGCGATCATTACGAACATGTGTTCTACACGAACACACGTTCTCCTGTCAAGCCCTTATGCGCGCTCAGCGAAGGCGGAGCTCGAGATACGTTGTTCCCGCGACCGGGTTCGAGCGATAGGGCGGGATCTCGACGAAGCCGAGCGACTCATAGAGCCGCTGCGCAGCCTCCATGCCCGGTGTCGTATCCAGGCGAATCCGATCGTAGCCCGCCGACCGCGCTTGCTCGATCGCATGCTCGACCAGCAGCCGCCCCGCACCTGACCGTCGTCCCTCCGCTCGCACCCACAGCCGTTTCAGCTCCGCCGTCTCGTGGTCGAGTGGCCTGAGTGCGACGCAGCCGAAGGACCGCCCGCCTGATCGCGCAACCAGTAGACGGCCTTGCGGCGGTGCATATGCCCCTGGCAGCGTCGCCAGCTCCTCGTCGAAACCCTGGAAGCCGAGGTCGAACGGGAGCGAAGCCGCGTACTCCCGGATCAACAGCTCCGCGTCGTCCAGGAGAGGTCGCTCGTGGGCGGGGACGATCTTCATGTGTGCACCAGAATGGCGATCGTGCCCACCGGCAGGATGCACGCGGACGAGCTCGAGACGGACGAAGCGCTCGTCCGCCGATTGCTCGCGGCGCAGTTCCCGCAGTGGGCGGAGCTCCCGATCGAAGCGCTGGCCGCGGGCGGGACCGACAACGCGATCTACCGGCTCGGCGACGAGCTCTCCGTGCGGCTGCCGCGGAGGCGTGGCTGGGGAGGGTCGCTGGACAACGAGTTCGAGTGGCTGCCGAAGCTGGCGCCGCTCCTGCCGCTCCCCGTGCCGACGCCGGTTGCCCGCGGCGTGGCCGGCGAGGGGTATCCGCACGAGTGGGCGGTCTACGGCTGGCTCGACGGCGAAGACGCGACGAGCGCCCCCCTCGACCTACCTCGCGCGGCGGTCGACCTTGCAGAACTCCACACGGCGTTGCAGCGCATCGATCCGAAGGGAGGCCCGCCCCCGGGAGGCCGCGGTGGTCCGCTCGGGCCGCGCGACGAGGCTACGCGCGCCTGGATCGCCGAGCTCGGCGACGCGATCGACACCTCCGCCGTGACGGCCGCGTGGGAGGCGGCGCTCGCCGCACCGGAGTGGGACCGCGCGCCCGTGTGGATCCACGGCGACCTCGACGCGCGGAACCTGCTCGTCAGGGACGGGGCGATCACCGGTGTCCTCGACTGGGCCTCCGCCTGCGTCGGCGATCCGGCCTGCGACGTGAAGGTTGCGTGGGCCGTCCTCGACGCGGAAACGCGACCGGTCTTCCGCGAGCTGCTCGAGATCGACGACGCGACGTGGGCTCGTGGTCGCGGCTGGGCGCTCTCGCAGGCGATCGGGGCGCTCGCCTACTACATGCACACCTACCCGGTGATCGTCCAGGAAGCCCGGCGCTGGCTGGCCGAGGCGCTGGCCGACTCCTAGACCGTTCGCTACCCGTCCGTGAAGACCCAGAAGCGCTCGCCGCGCTTCGCTTCGAGTTTGGCCAGCTGCTCGGCGTGGATCTCCCGGACTCGCGCCGGGGTGATCGCGTCCGAGGCGCTCACTTCCTCGATTTCGAGGCTCGTCTTGTCCTCGTACAGATGCTCACCGGCGAGGCGCGCCTGGCTGTCGTACGGCCAGATGAACGCCTGCCGGCTCGAGACGTGGTAGAGCGCGTCTGCGTCCTCGACGTCGTAGCCGACGGCTTTCAGGTCGGCGCCGCGGGCGAGCTGGTGGAACGTGATCTCGTCGCAGATCCCCCAGTCGCCGACCGCGAGCCGGTCGTCGGAGTGCCACAGCACCGACTCGCCGACGCTGTTGTAGAACGCGAGGACGCCCTCCTTGCCCCGTGATGACCGCGGGGTTCGCGCCCCAGGTGACCCGATAGACGGGCTCGTCGACCATCATGTCGGGCGCCACGATCTTCTCGTACTCCCCCGCTCCTTCGAGGTGCACGTGGCGCCAGAAGTTGAGCAGGATCGCGCGGTGCAGCGGCTTCGTCGTCTGCTCCAGCAGCTCGGCCGTCGGGATCATGCAGTCGTAGACGGCCTGCTCGAACCGGTTCACGGGGTGAAGCTACACCGGCGTGCTTGCGAGTGCCGCGGCGAGGCGGTCGACGGTTTGACGCATGCCGTCGCGGATGCCCTGCGCGAACCACTCCTGCACCTGGTCCTCCGAAAGGCTCGCCGGCAACTCCAAGTGGACGGTCATCGCGGTCTGCCCTTCCGCCTCGCTGAGCGTCACGGTGACGAGCGGGCTCTCGTCGAGCCGCTCGGGGTCGAGCTCGGGCCAGCCGTCCGTCGCGCCCCAGGAGAAGACGAGCTTCTCGTTCGGGACGATCTCGCGGTAGACGCCGCCCGTGAAGTAAGCCGTCTCTTCGTTGATGACCATCTTCTGGCGCCAGACGCCGCCGACGCGCAGGTCGAGCTCGATCGGCTCGGCCGGGATCGGGTTCTCGTCGTTGTAGAACCACCCGAGGTGGTGCGGGTCGGTCCACGCCTGGAAGACGTCTGCGCGCGGCGAGTCGAGCGTCCAGGTGAGGGTGAAGTCGCGTCGCGGGGTCATTGCTCCTCCTGTCTCTTCTTCTTTGCCAGTTGCTGTTCGAGGCGCGGCAGGCGTGCCTCGAAGAAGTCGCGGTACGGAGCCATCCAGGCGTCCGCCTCGACGAGCGGGCCGGCGTCGAGACGGCAAGGACGCCACTGCGCCGAGCGGCCCTTGACGACGAGGCCGGCCCGCTCGAGCACCTTGAGATGGCGCGAGACCGACGGCAGGCTGATCGCGTGCGGCGCGGCCAGCTCGTTGACCGTGGCCTCGCCCTCGGTCAGTCGGCTGAGGATGGCCCGTCGCGTCGGGTCGGCAAGAGCGGCGAACGTGATGCTGAGCTGATCGGTTTTCATTTAGCTGTAGTGCTAATTAGCAAGATGGCTGAATACAAACATCGCGGAGACGGCGATGTCAACTCGCGCCGTAGAGTCGCCCGGTGCGCGAGGAGTCGTTCGAGCTGCCGGTCGAGGGCGGTGCCATTCGCGGGCACCGCGCCGGCGAGGGGCGGGCGGCGCTGCTGCTCCACGGAGGCGCCGCCGTTCCCGACTACCTCGGCGAGTGCGCGGAGCAGCTCGACGGGCTCTTCTCGACGATCCGCTACACGCAGCGCGGCACGCCGCCTTCGGAGGCGCCCGGGCCGTACACGATCGAGGCGCACATGGCGGACGCGCTCGCCGTCCTCGACTTCTTCGGGCTCGAGCGCGCCTGGGCGGTCGGCCACTCCTGGGGCGGGCACCTCGTCTTCCACCTGCTCGTCGCCCACCCGGAGCGGATCGCAGGGGTCCTCGCGATCGACCCACTCGGCGCCGACCGGACCGTGCTCGACGACTTCGAGGAGAACCTGGGCCGTGTGCTGACGGAGGCGCAGATGAGCCGGATCCGTGAGCTCGACGAGCGCCGGCGGGCGGGCGAGCTGACGGAGGCCGAGCTGCTCGAGCGCTTCGGGCTGATCTGGCTCCCGTTCTTCGCGCACCCGGAGGTCGCGGGCGATCCTCCGGTGCACGCCGGCGTCCAGGCTTCGATCGGGACGAATCGCTCGATCTCGGAGCACTTCGAGCGCGGAACGCTGGCCCGCGGTCTCGGCGACGTGCGCGTCCCGGTGCTCTTCGTTCACGGCGAGGACGACCCGTTCCCGTTGCGGGCGTCGACCGGCACCGCCGCGCTGATCCCGGGTGCCGCGGTCGAGACCATCCCCGACTGCGGCCACTTCCCCTGGCTCGAGCAGCCTGCGGCCTTCCGCGCAGCGGTCGAGAGACTCCTCTCTGACGTCAGAGGTGGTACACGAGCGTGATCCAGCCGTGGTCCGGCAAGCGGTCGCGATGCGTCCCGTTCATGCTCGTGATCGCCAGCCGGAGCGTCTTCGTGCCTCCTCCCGGGAAGAGAACGTCGACCGGATGGACGAGGCGCGCACTCGACAGGGTCGGCCGCGAGACCGGGACCGGCTCGAACGCCGAGCCCTTCCCGCCGATCCACATCGAGAGCTTGCCGCGATAGACGATCCTCCCGGTGAAATCGGCCTTCCCGTCGTTGTTCACGTCGTAGAGGATGGTGAGCCGGTTCGTGCCGAGAGGCGGGCGGGATGTGCCCACGCCTTCGCTCCGCAAGAGGCTCGAGCGCCAGGGCCCGTAGGTCGAGATCGTGAGGCGGAGCAGCTTTCCGTCCCGGACGGCCTTGACACTGCGCAGGTCGAGCTTGCCCCCGGCGTCGCGCGGATCGGTTACGACCGCGGTCGAGCCGAGCAGGATCGAGGCGATGACGGCGACCGCCTTCACGATCAGAGCGTAACCTCGGCCGCGGCGCCGAGCATGCGCGAGAGCCGCGGGACGACGTCGAGCACGCTCACCTGCGAGCACCACGCGATGTCCTCCTCGAGGCCGGGCGGGCCGTACGTGCGCGCGTTGATGCCCGTCGATCGCGTCCGGGTAGCGGGCCGCGACCAGCTCGGCGGCGATCGCCGCGTCGGTGCGCTCGGCCGCGAGCTGCGCGACGATCCGGCCGGCGCAGTAGGCGTCGTCGATCGCGAAGTCGTCCTTGAAGCCGGCGCAGAGGACGACCGTGTCCTCCGCGCGCTCGCGCGCGAGCTGCGTGACGGCGTCCAGGTTGAGCAGCGAGCCGAGGACGACCTCGTCGCACGGAGGCGGCGGCGGTGACGATCGCGCGGGTCCCGTTCGTCGTCGAGAGGATCAGCGTCTCGGCGCGCGGCTCGAGGAACTCCCGCGGCGAGGCGCCCGCGTCGAAGCCCTCGATCCGCTCCGCGTCGCGCTCGCCGCCCGTGATCGCGGAGTCGCCGAGCTCGGCCCGCAGCGCCTGCGCGTCGTCGATCTCGGCACAGCAGAGCACGCGCCGGTAGCCGGAGGCGAGCGCCTGGACGATCGTCGACGTCGCGCGCATCACGTCGACGACGATCCCGAGTTGCGCCGTGGCCGCCTCGGCCGGCGTGAAGGCGACGTGGACGCGCACGGACGAAAGCTACCGGCGCCGAGGCCGGGGCTAGGCTACTGCGCCATGTCGGAGCCGATGCACTGCTACCGCCACCCGGACCGCGAGACCTACGTCTCCTGCTCCGAATGCGGCCGCCCGATCTGCACCGAGTGCATGACGCCCGCGCCGGTCGGCCAGCGCTGCCCCGATCACTCCGGGAAGCCGCAGGGGCTGGGAGGGTCACGGCGGGGGCGCAGCGGACCGCCTTCGAGGGCACGGGAGCACTCGTCACCAAGGCGCTGATCGCCGTCAACATCGTCGTCTACGTGATCACCGCCGCGCAGGGCCAGGGAATCAACAATCCCGGCGGGTCGCTCTACTTCAAGTGGATTCTGTTCGGGCCGTCCGTCGCGAACGGCGACTGGTGGCGGCTGATCACGAGCACGTTCCTCCACGCCAACATCCTGCACATCGGGTTGAACATGTACTTCCTCTGGTTCGTCGGCTCGGCGGTCGAGTCGGTGCTCGGCCGGGGCGGTTCCTGCTCGTCTACCTCGTCTCGGGCCTCGCCGGCTCCGCGGGCGCGCTCCTGGTCGATCCGAGGGCGCCGACCGTCGGCGCCTCCGGCGCGATCTTCGGGATCCTCGGCGCGGCGGTCGTGCTCGAGCGGCAGCGCGTCTACGTGCTCGGCGGGCAGGCGCTGGGGCTGATCGTGATCAGCCTCGTCTTCAGCTTCGCCTTCACCGGCATCTCCTACGGCGGCCACATCGGCGGCCTGATCGGCGGTGTCCTCTGCACGCTCGTGCTCTCGCGGTTCGGACGCGGCCACGCGGCCTACAGCCGGATCGGGCTCTGGGGAATCGCAGGCGTCCTCGGGGTCGGGTTGCTCAGCATCGCGATCGCGTACTTCCGCGTGCGCGGCTACGCGTAGAGCAGCGCGCTAGCTGAGCCGCTCGATCCGGACGACGTGGTCGTACGGGTCCTTCCAGCCGCGGTCGACGCCTGCGCCGCCGTCGAGCCGGTCGGCGAATCCGTCCCACGCGAAGATCTTGTCGTTGCCCGCGCCCCCGTAGACGATGTCCTTCCCGCGGTCGCCCTGCAGCTTGTCGTTCCCGGGGCCACCGTAGATGACGTCGTTCCCGTTGCCGCCGCCCAGCGTGTCGGCTCCCGGGCCGCCCTTGATCAGGTCGTTGCCGCCGTTGCCGTCGACGACGTCGTTCCCCCCGAGCCCGCAGATCACGTCGCGCCTCGGGGTGCCGATCAGGTTGTCCGGACCGGGCGTGCCCGTGATCGTGCACGCGAGGCTCGCCGTGCGTCGCCGCATGCCCTCCGCGGACGAGGAAGAGCGCGACCATGGCGAACACCACCGCCATCGTCTTCGCACGTCCTTGCTGCTCGGGAGTCACGGGATCCGTACCTCCAGCCGTCACGCTGATACTGGTTCACTTCAGTGATCGGCCGGCCGCGCCGGGCTGCAGATCCCTCGCAGCGGTGATTTCGCGGTTACGCGGGCCGGAGCGCCGGCCGCGTTCCCCGACGCGAGCGGCACGAGAACCAGGACAAGAAGCGCCAGGCCCCGAGGGCGGTTACGCCTAGGTTTGGCGCCCTGGTCAGCCCTTACGCGGCGGGGCGATTCGTGATGTGCACGTACGTCTTGTCAGGCGTGCCGCACTCCGCGCGCATCGCCACCTGGCCGGTGCGGCCTTCGGCCTTCCACGAAATCTCGGAGTCGTGGTTGTCCTCGATTTCGTTGAAGAGAATCACGTACTGCGCACCTTTGAGCTCTTTCTGGAACTCGGCGTGCGCTTCCTTGACGTCAGCGTTGAAGTAGCCCTCGACAACGTTCGTCGGCCCAAGCGTCGATTGCTGCGTGTACACGAGCTTGTCCGGCTCGATCTGCGGGAAGCCAGCCGGTAGCTTCGGCGCGGATGTCAGCGGCTTGCCGGTGCAGGCGGCTTGAGCCTGTTCGCTCAGCGCATTCGTCGTTGTGTTCGTGGTCTCCGCCTTCTTCCCGCCGCACCCTGCGAGTACCAGCAATCCCACGCAAAGCAGCGCGGACCAGACCGCATACCTCATGATCGCCTCCGTTTTGGGGCACCCAGCGGTGCGAGTATAGAACTCGCTACCCGCCGGCGACAACGGCCTCGACGCCCATGTCCTTCAGCGCCGCCTGGGCCGCCGCGAGCCGCGCGAGCGGCACGCGGTAGGGCGAGCAGCTGACGTAGTCGAGCCCGAGGCGGTGGCAGAACGCGATCGACTCGGGCTCGCCGCCGTGCTCGCCGCAGATGCCGAGCTTGAGGTCCGGCCTTGACGCCGCGCCCGCGCTCGACGGCGATCCGCATCAGGTCGCCGACGCCGCCCTGGTCGAGCGTCTCGAACGGGTTCCGCTCGAGCACGCCGTCCTCGAGGTAGCGGCGTGAGGAACTTGCCCTCGGCGTCGTCGCGCGAGAGGCCGAGCGCGGTCTGCGTCAGGTCGTTCGTGCCGAAGGAGAAGAAGTCGGCGTGCTCGGCGATCTCGTCCGCGCGGACGCAGGCGCGCGGGAGCTCGATCATCGTCCCGACGAGGTACTCGACCGACTCGTTCTCCTCGTTCGCGGTCGCGACGTCGTCGAGCTCGCGCAGCCGGCGCAGCTCCTCGGCGAAGCCGACGAGCGGGTGCATGATCTCGACGAGCGGCGCCTCGCCCGTCCGCTCCTCGACGGCCGCGGCGGCCCGCACGATCGCCCGCACCTGCATCTCGTAGATCTCGGGCCATGAGCAGGCCGAGCCGGCAGCCGCGCGTGCCGAGCATCGGGTTCGTCTCCTGCAGGGCGCGGATGCGCTCGCGCATGCGCTCGTCCGTCGCCTCCTCGAGCGGCGGCAGGAACTCGTGCAGCGGCGGGTCGAGCAGGCGGATCGTCACCGGCAGGCCGGCCATCGCCTCGAAGATCCCCTCGAAGTCGGCCTGCTGGAACGGGAGCAGCTTGTCGAGCGCGGCGCGGCGCTCGTCCTCGCCCGACGGCGAGGATCATCTCGCGCACGACCGGCAGCCGGTCCTCGGCCATGAACATGTGCTCGGTCCGGCAGAGGCCGATGCCCTCGGCGCCGAACTCGCGCGCCTTCGCGGCGTCGTCCGGGGTGTCGGCGTTCGCGCGCACCTTCAGCCGGCGCAGCTCGTCGGCCCAGCCGAGGATCGTCTCGAAGTCCTCGTTGATCTGCGGCGGGACGAGCGCGACCTCGCCGACGATCACGCGGCCGGTGCCGCCGTCGATCGTGATCGTGTCGCCCTCGGCCAGCTCGTGCCCGCCGATCGTCACCGTGCCGCGCGGCGAGGTCGATCGACAGGCCCTCGCAGCCGGCGACGCACGGCTTGCCCATCCCGCGCGCGACGACGGCCGCGTGCGAGGTCATGCCGCCGTGCGCGGTCAGGATCCCCTTCGCCTGGATCAGGCCGTGGATGTCGTCCGGGCGTCGTCTCCCAGCGGACGAGGATCACGTCCTCGCCGGCGCGCCCGCGCTCCTCGGCGGTGTCGGCGTCGAGGACGATCGCGCCGCAGGCCGCGCCCGGCGAGGCGTTCAGGCCGCTGCGCGGCGACCTCGAGCTCGCGCCTCGGGTCGATCATCGGGTGCAGCAGCTGGTCGAGCTGGCCCGGGTCGATGCGCGCGACCGCCTCCTCGCGCGTGATCAGGCCCTCCTCGACCATGTCGACGGCGGCCTTCAGCGCGGCCGCGGCGGTGCGCTTCGCCGAGCGCGTCTGGAGCAGGTAGAGCCGCCCGTCCTCGACCGTGAACTCGATGTCCTGCATGTCGCGGTAGTGCTGCTCGAGGCGGCGCATCGTGTCGAGCAGCTGCTCGAACGACTCGGGCAGCCGCGTCTCCATCGCCTCGAGCGGCTCGGGCGTGCGGATGCCGGCGACGACGTCCTCGCCCTGCGCGTCCGCGAGGAACTCGCCGTAGAGGCCCTGCTCGCCGGTCGACGGGTCGCGCGTGAAGCGACGCCCGTCCCCGACTGCGTCGCCCTTGTTGCCGAACACCATCTGCACGACGTTGACCGCGGTGCCGAGGTCGTCCGGGATCCCGTGGGCGCGCCGGTAGACCTGCGCGCGCGGCGTGTCCCACGAGTCGAAGACGGCGCGCACCGCGCGGCCGAGCTGCTCGCGCGCGTCCTGCGGGAACGGCTCGCCGGTCTCCTCGCCGTAGATCCGCTTGAACGTCTCGACGAGCGCGCCGAGGTCGTCGGCGTCGAGGTCGATGTCCTGCTGCGACGCCGCGCTCGCGCTTGAGCTCGGCGAGCGCGTGCTCGAAGCGCTGGCCGTCGACGCCCGTCGACGACCTCGCCGTACATCTGGATCAGGCGCCGGTAGGAGTCGAGCGCGAAGCGCGGGTTGCCGCGTCGCTGCGCCGCGAGGCCCTCGACCGACGTCGTCGTTGAGCCCGAGGTTGAGGATCGTGTCCATCATCCCGGGCATCGAGACCGCGGCGCCCGAGCGGACCGAGACGAGCAGCGGGTCGGCCGGGTCGCCGAAGCGCTTGCCGGTCTTCTCCTCGAGCGCGCGCGAGGTGCTCGCTCGATCTCCGGCTCGAGCCCGTCCGGCAGCGCCTTGCCGTTGCGCATGTACGCGCGGCAGGCGTCGGTCGTGATCGTGAAGCCGGCCGGGACCGGCACGCCGAGCTGCGTCATCTCGGCGAGCCCGATGCCCTTGCCGCCGAGCAGCTCGCGGCCGCCCTCGGACGGCTCGTCGAAGTCGTAGACGAAGCGCCCGCTCCCTGCCATCAGGACGGATCTTCCCACAGCCATACGGGAACCACACGCTGCGGGGCATCGCCGCTGGCCTGGCGGGTAGGCTGCGACCGTGAGGCTCGAGGGCATCCACCACGTCACGGCGATCACCGCGGACGCGCCCGGAAACGTCGACTTTTACGCGCGGGTGCTGGGCCTGCGGCTCGTCAAGAAGAGCGTCAACCAGGACGACCCGACCGTCTACCACCTCTTCTACGGCGACGACGAGGGCAGCCCCGGCTCCGACATCACGTTCTTCGAGTACCCGAACGCGCGCCGCGGCAGCGCCGGGGCGGGCATGGTGCACCGCGTTGTCTGGCGCGTGGCCTCGACCGACGCGCTCGCGTTCTGGGAGGGCGTCTCGCCGACGAGGACGTGCAGACCGAGCGCGCCGACGGCTCGTTGCTGTTCGCCGACCCCGAAGGGCTGGCGCACGAGCTCGTCGTGGTCGAGACCCCGGACGAGCCGCTCGTCGCCGACCACCCGGAGATTCCGAAGGAGTTCGCGCTCCAGGGCTTCGACGCCGTGCGCGCGTACGCCGCCGATCCCGAGCAGAGCCGGACGCTTCCTCGAGCAGACGCTCGCGTTCGATCCCGGCGGCGAGGCCGCCTGGGAGGTCCGCGGCGAGCAGCGCGGCTCCTTCTACTACTACGACCGCACCGACGAGCGCGGCGTCGGAGGCGCGGGCACCGTCCACCACGTCGCCTGGTCGTCGACGATGGACGAGCACGAGGCCTGGCAGAAGCGGGTCGCCGAGGCGGGCGCCTCCCCCACGCCGGTCATCGACCGCTTCTACTTCAAGTCGATCTACTTCCGCGAGCCGAGCGGCGTGCTGTTCGAGATCGCGACGATCGGGCCCCGGCTTCGCCGCCGACGAGCCGCTCGAGCACCTCGGCGAGCGCCTGTCGCTGCCGCCGAACTACGAGCAGCTCCGCGACCGGCTCGAGCAGGTGCTGACTCCGCTGCCCGACCCGCGCGCGGCCCGCGTAGGCCAGTGACAATCGAGCATCGGGCTCGCCCGCCCGCGGGCGATGCCGAGGGCCTGCTCGTCCTCTTCCACGGGCGCGGCGCGGACGAGCACGACCTGTTTCCGCTTCTCGACGTGCTCGACCCGGAGCGCCGGCTGCTCGGCGTCACGGCGCGCGGGCCGCTCTCGCTCCCGCCGGGAGGGGCCCACTGGTACACGGTTCGCGAGATCGGCTATCCCGATCCGGACACGTTCCTGGCCACCTACGCGGCGGTCTCGAGCTGGCTCGACGCGCTGGCCGAAGAGACCGGGATCCCGCCCGAGCGAACCGTCCTCGGCGGGTTCTCGCAGGGTGCGGTGATGACCTACTCGCTCGGGCTCGGCCTCGGGCGCCCGCGCCCGGCGGCGCTCGTCGCGCTGAGCGGCTTCATCCCGACCGTCGAGGGCTTCGAGCTCGACCTCGGCCCGCCACCTCCCAGGGTCGCGATCGGGCACGGCACCGCCGACCCCGTCATCTCGGTGGAGTGGAGCCGCCTCGCGCGGCGGGCGCTCGAGGAGGCCGGCGCGGACGTCCTCTATCGCGAGTACCCGCTTCCGCACACGGTCGACCCGCGGTTCCTCCAGGAGCTCGCTCCGTGGATCGCTTCTGCGCTCTACGACCGCGCGACCGGCGGCCGGTAGCCGGGCCGGCGCCTCGCGCGGAAGTCGGCCAGCCACGCCAGGGCACGGAGGCCGATCCAGATCGGCGTCAGCAGCACGTAGAAGACGACGACCGCAACCGCGAGAATCATCCACCAGAGCGTCCAGCGCCACAGCGGGATACGCGCTTTCGCCGCGGTCACGAGACGGGCG
>CAVVBZ010000008.1:0-42398 GCA_963746635.1 uncultured Actinomycetes bacterium
AGCGCCGGAAATCAGCTGGGTACGGGAACGACGAGCTGTCGCGGACTACAGCGAAGCGGCCGGGCGCGAGATACGCGAGCAGGCCGAGCCGGTAGATGAGATCCGCGTCGTCCACCTCGGCCCCTCGGATCTGCCTCCCGCACGGCGGCGGCGGCCACCACGCGGCCGACGATCAGGCTGTTCGAGCCGAACCCGTCCACGATGCGCTCCAGCTCGCACTCGAGGTAGAGCGGGCAGCCGGCGACGACCGGCACGTCGACGACGCGCGCGGGGGCCGTGGGAACGGCCGCCAGCGCCGGCTTCGCCCCGCCGGTGAACCGTCCTCCGGCCGCGAAGCTCGACTCGACGATCTGATCGGACCGCGGAAAGCTCACCGTGAACTGCGGATGGGCCTTCACGTTCTGGTAGGTCGCGTGGCGCGGACTACAGACGAAGCAGTAGAAACCCTCCCAGCCGAGCGGCATCGCCATGTGCTTGGGCGCGAAGTCCCAGCCGTCGCCTTCCTTCGTCCCGATCAGCACCAGCGGTGCGACCTGGAACACGCGCTCCCACAATCCCGGCTCGACCCGTAACTCAGCAAGGTCGTCCCGAACTCCAGCCGGCGTCTGCACGTCTGCCATGCACGAAGGCTCACACGACTGTGCTGGGGCAGCATCGGGCGTCACACCGATGCGCCTGTGGACAACTACTGAGCGATTCTCTGACTGCCAGCTAGGCCGATGTCGCCCAACTAGGACGACGGGCACCTGCCCTGCTTGTAGGCGGTGTAGTCGGCAGGCGACAGGATCCAGCTCCACCTGCCTTTGAGCTTGACGGCGTGCATGGTCGCGGTCGTCACGCCGTCATCCGAGGTGACCTGGACGGAGACCGCTGTGGAGGGCCTCGCCTTGCCCTCGACGTCGACCGTGTCGGCGAACGTCTCGAGGATCTTGAACTTCCTCAGGTCGAAGCCCGAGTTGCTCTGGCACGCCGTGTAGCGAGCTCGGCTGACTATCGCCTGGTCGGCGGGATAAAGGGTGTCCCACAGCCGTCCGGACTGGCCCCGCGAGAACTCCGTCGTGACCTGGCGGATGAAGTCGCCGGCCGATTGCGCCGATTGCCCGCCTCCTCCTGTGCTGCCACCCCCGCCGCCGAAGCAGCCGGTCGAAACGGCGACGACGAGCGCCGCGGCGGTGAGCACCCGTGCGAATGCGTGGGTGTGGGCCTTCAGTGCCACGCGAGACGCCCTGCTTGCGTGGTGACAACGAGCCGAGCTCGTGATTTCGCGCGAGCCATGGGAACACGGCCGATCGCGATGGGCTCACCCTGGAACGGAACGAGCAGGGCTGCGATGTCGGGACGGGAGGCAAGTTGATCGCGTGCGTCGCCGACCTCCGCGATCGCGAGCGCGGTCGCGTACGCCTCGGCCTCGGTAGCCGTCGGCGCCACGACCGTGACCGAGAGCGGGCCTGCGACGGCGGGCGCACCGGTCGCTGGATCGATGAGGTGGTGGAGCCGCCCACCCGGTCCGAAGCGCCGCGTGTCACGTCCCGACGTGGCGACGCCTCCGTCAGTGAGCTCGAGCGTTCCGAGCGCGCGGTCTGGCGCTCTCGGGTCTGCGATCTCTACGCGCCAGGGGCCGTCCTCGGGTGGAGTGCCCCAGACGGCAATGTCGCCGCCCAGATCCACGAGCGCTCCGGTCAGGGCAGGCCAGGCCGTGCGCATTGCGTCCAGCGCGCGCGTTGCGGTAAAACCCTTGCCGATGCCGCCGAGGTCGACGGCGGCACCGCGCTCGACGCGTGCCCTCCTCCCGTCCGGGTCGAGGTCGATGCGCGCGCCGGCACGCCAGCCTTTGAGCGGCCTGGCCGGTCGTTCCGTGAGGAGCTCGAAGGAGCGGTCGTAGCCAGCGGCCGTGAGTGCCGGGAGGATTGTCGGGTCGAACCGCCCGCGCGTGTCCGTGCGCGCGCGAAGCGCGACGGCAAGCGCGCCGATGAGCCGCGCGTCGACCGCGACCCAGGCGCCGCTCGCGCTGTTGAGCCGCGACAGGTCGCTGTATGCGTCAAAGCGCGACAGGACGTGCTCGCAGGCCGTCACCTCGCGCTGCGCGGCGTGGAGCGCGCGGCGGGCGAGGCTGAGGTCGCACGAGTCCGCCGTCACGGCGACCGCACAGTTCGTACCCATCGCACGGAACGAGTCGCGCTGCAACGCAGGTGTCATGCCGGCACCGCGGCGCCGCGGCGCTCTGGCGACGGCTCCGCGATGGTCGGGGGTTCTGGCGGCGCGGGGCGGGCAGGAGCCTGTCGCGCTCCGGGTCGCGGCATCAGGATGCGCGCATAGGTCAGCCACACCACTGGAGCTGCGACCACGCCGGCGAAGATCAGCCCGCGTGTCCCGGTGAGGTCCGTGCCGACGTTGAGTGCGTGGTAGAGGCCGAACGTGAACGCAACGAAACTGGCGTAGTGCAGCAGGCGCCAGCGGCGCTGCCCGATGCGACGGCGGACGTGGAACGAGGCCGCAAGGGCGAGCATCAGCCATGCGGTGAGGATGCCGGCGGCGACTGGCACGGGCCGCCAAGGTGCCGCGCCGGGCACCAGCACACCGACGATCCCGAAGCGCATGACCGGGTCGAGTGCGAGTGCGCCTCCGTGGAGTACGAGCATTGCGAGGGCTGTCCACATCAGCGTCTGGTGCCAGCCGAGCAGTGCTTTGCCGCGCTTGTTGCCGAGCAGCCTGGTACTGAGGGCGAGACCAAGCGTGACGGCGACCGTGAGCAGACCGAAGGCGACGAGGCCAGCTGCCCGCGCGACGAGCCAGGCCACCGGCACTCCGGCAGTCTGGGCGGCGATCATCCTGCCCCTACTGGCGAGGTACGTGTCGTTGCGTGCGGCGTCGAGGCGCCGCCCCGCACGACGACGAGATGGCTCTTGCCGTTCTTGTCCGTGACGACAACTGCCCCAGGGATGGGCTGCGGCGCCGCCGCTGGCTGCGGGCGCGTCCAGGCCAGCACAGCGAGCACGGCGAAGAGCGCCCAGGTCGCGAAAACGGTTGCCCAGAGGTTGCGCATCTCAGTCTCCCGGCTCGACCCGCCGCGGCGGAGCCGGCGTCACGGGAGTGATGGTCTGGCCTACCCGCGGCGCCGTAGGCGCAGCGGGGACGTTTCGCTTCAGGCCGGCGATGGCCGCGGCGCCGGTTAGCGCGGTTGCCGTGAGGACCGCTGCGAGCGCGAACACCTCGCGCCGACTCGCGGTCATTCGGACTGGCCGGTCGTTTGCGGCCGCGGCCACACTGATCCTTTCGGTCGTTCCTCTGCGCGCTGGCGCGCGCTCTCTCGTGGTTCGATGATCGATCGGTCGGGTCTGTGCAGCATCCGTAGCGGCGCGCAGATCCGATAGGGGGTTTCCCGCGGCGGGTGAAAAGGCCGGCGCGCGCGCCGGCCATGTTTGCGGGTTTTCCGAGGTCCGATAGGCGTGCCCCCTGACGCTGCAGCTCGTCCGGCGGGCTCTCATTGGTGCATGAAGGATCAGGTCATCGTCGTCGGCAACGGCGTGTCCGGATATGCGTGCGCCGCGCGGCTCGCCGAGCGGGATGCGGCCGTGATGATGATCGGACCGGGTCTGCCGCACGATCGGCCGCCTCTCTCCAAGCGTGCGCTGCGGACCGGTCGCGTGCCGGTGCTTGCTGACGCAGCGCAGCTCGCAGAGCAAGGCATCGAGCACGTCGATGGGGTCGTGACCGCGTGCGATCTCGACCGCCGCCGCCTCGTCGTCAACTGCTCGACGGATGGCGCGCCGCTCGAGATCGAGGCGCCGAAACTCGTCTGGGCGACGGGCCTGCGGTATCCGAAGGCGCCGGTCCCCGGGTTCGAGCAGGCCGACGAGAACACGACGGGCGCGGGTCTCGTCTCGCTCGCACGGCACCTGGCGCTGCCGCACAGGCGCGTGATCGTCGTGGGCGCAGGACTGATCGGCACCGAGACCGCCGCGACGCTCGCGGCTGCACATGACGTGACACTGGTTGACATGCTCGACCGCCCGCTCGCACGCTTGCTCCCGGAAGTGTCCGACGCCGCCGCAGCTGCCCTCGACGAACTCGGCGTGGGCTTCCTCGGCTCGTGCAAAATCGACTCCGCGAGCTTCGACTCCGAGGGCGCCGTCGTGCACATGTCAACGCACGGAGACCTTCGCTTCGACGTCGTCGTCTCGGCAGCCGGCTTCCGTTCGAGCCTCCTGCCCGAGCTCGCCGGTCCCGACGCGAGGGCGCTGACCCTGCCGGCCGACGAGCGCCTCCGCGTGATCGGCCGCGAGCGGCTCTGGGCGTGCGGCGACTGCGTCTCGTTTCCGCATCCACGCTGGGGCCGGATCGCCATCCCGCACTGGGATCACGCGCTCTGGAGCGGCCGTCACGCAGCCGACTCGATCCTCGGTTCGACCGCGCCCTACACACGCGAGCCCTATTTCTTCAGCGATGTCGGCCCTCTCCGGATCCAGCAGGTCGGACTTAGCGACGCGGCCGTCGACTGGCATGACGAAGACGGGCTCGTCGTCGGTCGCGACCCGGGGGGTGCGCCTGCCTGCGTACTCCTGCTCAACGCTCCCGCGCGTCTGCGAGAGGCTCGCGAGCTCGTCGCCTCCGCCAACCCTCGACTACCGGCCACCACCCACGCCTGAGGAGGACACCATGCTCGTACGCCTGAGCGTCGACCCCGACGTCTGCATCGGCTCAGCCGAGTGCGTCGCAATCGACCCCGAAGCGGTTGAACTGGACGAGCACGGCACCGCGCACGTACTGCTTCCCGAGCTCGAAGAACAACGTGCGAACCAGATTTGCGACGCCTGCCCTGTAGGCGCCCTCTCGATCGCGACTCCAGTCACGCACGTTTAGCGGGCGACGGCGCGAAGAAGCGATGATCGCCGCACCGAGCTGATGAACGCGATCGTCCGCCACGACTACGGTCTACCTGATGCTGCTCTGGTGCTCGGGGAGGTCGACAGACCGAGCCTCACGGACGACGGCGTGCTCGTGCGCGTTCGCGCGGCTTCCGTGAACCCCGTCGACTGGCATACGGTCACCGGCACGCCGTACGTCATGCGCATGTCGGCGGGGTTGCGCAGGCCGAAGCTCGAGGCAATCGGGACCGATTTCGCGGGCACGGTCGAGGCGGTCGGCAGCGACGTGAAGCAGTTTCAGCCCGGCGACGATGTATTCGGCGTGAGGATTGGCGCCTTCGCCGAGTACGTGTGCGTCTCGGAGGATCGAGCGGTCGTGCCGAAGCCCGCGAACCTGACCTTCGAGCAGGCGGCGGCCGTGCCCGTGGCGGCGATCACCGCGCTGCAGGGCCTTCGCGACAAGGGCCGGATCCAGGCAGGGCACAGGGTCCTGATCAATGGCGCGTCCGGGGGCGTGGGCACGTTCGCCGTGCAGATTGCGAAGTCGTTCGGAGCGGAGGTGACGGGCGTCTGCAGCACGAGGAACGTCGACCTCGTTCGCTCGCTCGGCGCAGATCACGTCGTCGACTACACGCAGGAGGACTTCACCCGGAGCGGGCAGCGCTACGACCTGATGCTCGACATGGCCGGGAACCGGTCGTGGTCGGATCGCGTGCGGGTCCTCGACGCGAAGGCGATCGTCGTCGTGGTCGGCGGCCCGAAGGCCAACCGCTGGATGGGGCCACTCGCTCACGTGGCCGGCGTGCGCCTCGCTTCCATGCGTACGAGTCAGAAGATGACGTTCTTCCTGGCGGACGTGAACAAGGCGGATCTGCTGGTCTTGACGGAGCTTCTGAAAGCGGGAACCGTGACGCCGGTCGTCGACGCGCAGTACGACGGGCTGGACAGGGTTCCCGAGGCTCTCGGCTATCTCGGAGAAGGGCACGCGCGGGGGAAGATCGTCGTCACCGTATGAGCGCGCGATCTGCGCGACGCGCCGCTTTTCGGCAGAGCGTGACGGTTTGGCGGGGCCAGTCCAACCCTGTCACGTCTTTGTAACCGCCTCGCCTCTATGCAAGCAATCGCGACGGATCTACAATTTCCAGCCCGATGCGCGTCGCAGTCGTCAGCCATCGATTGACCCCGACGAATCTTGCCCTCGCAGGGCGTAGCTGGAATGGGCTGCCGGCCGAGATACTTTCGCCGAGCGAGGCGCTGCTCCGCCTTGGCCCGGGCGATGCCGCGCTCGGACGGCTCGATGTCCGCGACGACCTCGAAGGGGTCGAGGAGGGGCTCTGGTCGCTCGAGCGGCTTCCGGAGCAAGGCGTGTATGTGCTCAACCGGCCGGCTGCGGTCCTGCGCGCGCACGACAAGCTCCTGACCGCGCGGATTCTCCGGCGGGCCGGCCTGCCGCATCCGCGCACGGTCCCGATCGGCGCCGGCGACGAGCTGCCGGACGTCGACTTTCCTGCGGTGCTCAAGCCCCGGTTCGGGAGTTGGGGCAAGGACGTCGCGCTCTGCGAGAACAGGCGTGACCTCGAGCGGCGCCTGGACATGCTCGCGACTCGTTCGTGGTTCTCCCGGAGCGGGGCGCTCGTCCAGGAGCTGATCCCGCCGCTGGGGCACGACCTGAGGCTGATCGTCGCGGGCGGGAAGGTCGTCGGCGCGGCCAAGCGGATCGCGGCTCCCGGGGAGTGGCGGACAAACGTCGCGCTCGGCGCCTCGGTCGTCCCGGCTTCGCCGCCGCCTGTGGCGTCGAAGCTCGCGCTTGCGGCTGCCGAGGCTGCCGGCCTCGACCTCGTCGGCATCGATCTGCTCCCGACCGGCCCGGGCGGCTTCTCCGTGATCGAGCTGAACGGCGCCGTCGACTTCCGGCCGCTCTACTCGTTTCCCGGCCGCGACGCCTACGACGACACCGTGGCGGCGCTCGCAGGGATGCACGCCGCGGTTGCGCCTGAGGAAGCCGCGCTCGAAGCCGGCGCCTAGGCACCGCGCGACACTCCCTCGATGCTGATCGCTCAGATCTCCGACGTCCACGTCGGCGGCAACCGCTACCGGCAGGAGCTCCTGCGGACAGCGATCGCCGAGATCAACGCCGAGGCGCCTGACCTCGTCGTGATCGCCGGGGACATCACCGACGACGGGTATCCCGACCAGTACCCGCTCGCGCGCCAGGAGCTGGCCGCGATCGAATGCGCGCAGATCGTCCGCGTTCCGGGGAACCACGACGCGCGCAACGTCGGCTACCTGCGCTACGAGGACACGTTCGGCGCCCGCGACTCGCGGCTGCGGCTCGACCTCGGCGGGACGCAGCTCGCGCTCGTCTCCGTCGACTCGTCCAAGCCCGACCTGGACGAGGGCGAGATCGGCCGGGAGCACTACGGCTGGATCGAGGAGGGCTTCGCGGGCGACGCCGACCTGCGGGTCTTCGTCTGCCACCACCACCTAATGCCGATTCCCGGAACGGGCCGCGAGCGGAACCAGGTGCTCGACGCCGGCGATGTGCTCTCGCTGCTGCGTCAGGCGGGCGTCGACCTCGTCCTCGCCGGCCACAGGCATGTGCCGTACGTCTGGCCGGTTGCCGGGATGCTGCTCGTCCACTCGGGAACGGTCTCGACGCTCCGCACCCGCGGCTTTCCGCATCCCGCGTACAACCTGATCCGAATCGAGCGCGGCCGGATCGCGATCGAGCTGCGCGTGCCCGGCGGGCAACGGCAGAGCCTCGGCGAGTTTCCTCGCGACTGGCCGGAGGAGATCTCGGCCCGCCACGCCGACCCGTTCGTCCGCGCGCAGCGCGAGGTCTCGCTTGCCGAAGACGACGACTGACCCTTGTGCGAGACGACATTTCGGCCGATAGAAGAAGCGTGGAAGCTGCGGAGAACTCTTGGCGACCCCTGGGCGAGTTGCTGGTCGCGAAGGAACTGATCACAAAAGACGAGCTCGACCGGGCCCTCGGGGAGCAGGCCGACACCGGCCGGCTGCTCGGCGCGATCCTCGTCGAACGGGGGTTCGTCTCAGGGCCGGCGCTCGCGATCGCCCTCGCCGAGCAGCACGGCGTCGAGCTGGGCCAGGAGCGCGGCTTCGGCACGGGCCTCTGGGCCAAGATCGACAAGCGCCATCGCGCTGCGCGAGGCCAGACGCCCGAGGAGCTGGCCGCCGAGGAGAACGTGGTCAGACTCGAGCCGGCCAAGCCGCCGCTCGAGGTCGTACCCGACTCGGAGCCCGAGCCCGATCCCGAGCTCGAGGAGCTCCAGGCCGAGAACCGGAGGCTCCAGGCCGAGATCGAGCGGCTCCACGGCGAGTTTACGAAGCTGACGCTGGTCGCGGAAGAGCCCGAGCAGCCGGAGCCGGAGCAGCCGTCCTCGCATCTCCTCTTCGTACCGACCGCCAAGCGCTACCTGCTCGTCGAGCGCGACGGCCCGCCGCCGGAGCCGGGCGACGAGTTCGAGCTCCCGGACGTGGCCGGTTCGCTGATGGTCACGAGGGTCGGACGCTCGCCGTACCCCGAGAACGGCCGGCCCTGCGCCTTCCTCTTGCCGCTGAGCTAGCTCGCTACGGCGTCAAGCCGGCTGGAGCACGACCATGTTGCCGAAGCCCTTTGCGGTGACGACACCGACGTAGCGGTAGAGCTTCGATCCGGTCAGGTCGTCGACCGTCTTCTGCTCACCCTGCACGATCCTCCCCGGGAGCGGCGGCTGTGCCTGCGAAAGCGTCCTTCGGAGCGGATGCTTGAGGTGGCTTTCCAGGTCGCTGCGGCGAAAGAAGAGCGACGCGGTGACCTTCTTCTCGCCCGGGCCCGGCGGGAAGAACACGACCACGCTGTCGACCGGATGGCTGTACTCGAAGGTGTACAGCGCGAGCTCGAGGGCCTCGCGGCGAAGGACGGTACCCGCGCGCCGGTGAGGCCGTGCCCTCGTTGATCTTGCAGTTCGTCCCGCTCCCGCAGAGGGTGTAGAAGACGTTCTTGCTGTTGTCGTAGAGCTGGAAGTCGGCGAGGGTCTGCGGCTTCGTCTTCGTCGGGACGCCGATCGCGCGCAGCTTCTTTTTGCCTGCGGGGCTGACGACCTTGACGGCAGCGAGCGGGTCTCCGCTCGGCAGCTTGTAGGCGCTTCCGATGTGGTTTGCGATCTCGAGCGCCTGCGTCCTGAGCCCGGTTGTCCCCGGGCGCCAGCTCGACCACGGCGGGGGTGGCGTTGGTCCCGGGCGCTGCGCGAGCACGATCGCCGCGCCGATTGCCGAGCCGGCCGCGACCCCGAGCATCAGGTAGGCGGCGACGAAGACTGTGCGTGTGCTCAGAGGGCGGGCCACGCCGCCTCCTGCGTGAGGTCGGTCTCCGGCACCTTGAGCTTCGCGTTCTCGAGGATCTCGACGAGCTCGTCGCCGAAGATCTCCTCTTTCTCGACCAGCGCGTCGGCGATCCGCTCGATCGCCTGCTTGTTGTGCAGGATCAGCGCGTGCGCCGCCACGTACGCCTGGCCGAGCAGCTGCGCGGCGAGGCTGCGCTTGTCCCGGTCGTTGAGCACTCCTGAAAGCGGGTCGCTGCCGAGCGGGCCGCCGGACCCGGTTCGGTTCATGATCTGGGTTCCGATCTGCTCGAGCCGCTTGTTGATCGTCTCGCGCTTGGCGTCGAGCGTCCGCTTGGTCGGCCGGCCGTTCGCGCTCGCGTTGAGCTCGACCGCCTCGGGCGCCATGCCGCAGGCGCCGACCATCCAGGCCGCCCGCGCGGTCGCGCTCTGGACGTCGCCGCCCACACCGGTCGAGTTCTCACCGTAGAAGACTCGTTCCGCGGCCATCGCCCCGAGCGCCCAGATCAGCTGGGCTTGCTCCTCCGAGCGCCAGGAGCTGAACCGCTCCTCCTTCTCGAGCGCCTGATGGTGGCCGAGCGCGGCTCCGCGCCGCTTGATCGACAGGCGGGTCGACTCCGCGCCCTTCATGTACACGTGAGCGGCGGCGGCGTGGCCTGCCTCGTGGATCGCGACGGCCCGCGTCTCCTCGGGCACGTACTTGGTGCCGATCGCTGTCCCGGACTCGACCGTCGTCATGGCCTCGACGATGTCGCCCCAGCCGAAGGAGAGCCGCCCCTCGTGGTGCGCGATCGTGAGCGCCATCGAGCAGACCTGCTCGATCATGGCCGGCGAGTAGCCGTTGGTCACGCGCGCGAGCTCGTCACGGCGCTTGGGGCTGTCGAGGTCCTCCTCGTGACCGACCTTGTCCAGGTAGAGCGAGAAGATGTCGAGCCGGTCGGTCTTCGTCGGCGTCCTGAACCACACGTGGCGTCCCATCCGACCCGGACGGGTGAGGGCGGGGTCGAGCATCTCCATCGGAACGTTCGTCGCCCCGATGAAGTAGATCTGGCTGGCGCTCGGCTTCACGTGCGGAAGCCGCAGCTTGACCTGTCCCACCCGACGCGGGATCACGTACAGGGCATCGAGCACCTTGTTGATCGTGTTGGTCGTCACCCGGCTGTGGAACGACGGGTTGTCGATTCCGTCCATCACGATCAGCAGCTGGTTCAGGGCGAGCTGGCCGCCGCCTCCGCCGAGCATGCCCGGGAAGACCTGGTTGACGAGGCCGCCGACCCGTGAGGGTCCAGGGCGTTCCGGACCGCGCTCGGCGAAGAGCCGCTCCCGCCAGGCACGCGATTCGAGGATCAGGTCCTCGCTCGCGGTGAGCGCGCCGTTCGGCCCGAAGAAGCAGAGGTCGTTGAAGCTCGCGGGCTTCGGGCTCATCACGGGCGAAGCGCCGCCGCCGAGCGACTGCCGCCGCATGCCGACGGCGTCGATCTCGTCGATGAAGACGATGCACTGGCCGCCCCACTTGCGGGCGAGGCGCTTGGCCTTTCGAGCCAGGAAGCGGACGATGATCACGTCCATGCCCATGAACGTCTGCGCGAAGCCCGAGCCGGGGATGGTCACGATCGGCGAGTTGAAGCCGGTGGCGATCGCCTTGGCGAGCATCGTCTTCCCGGTTCCGGGCGCGCCGAGGAAGAGCAGCCCTCGCTCCCGCTTGCCCGCCTGCCTTCTCGAACGCCTCGCCCGACTGCCAGAGGTTGACGACGCGCCGGACCTCCTCCTTGGCCTCGGCCTGGCCGCGCACGTCATCGAGCTTGACGCCCCAGTCCGCGTCGCCCGGCTCGAAGCCGCGGATCTGGGAGATGCCCATCATGAGCATCGGCCCGAGCAGGATCACGAAGTTGAAGATGAAGAAAATGACGAGGGTGACGACGAGCGAGAGGGACGATGGGATGCGCGCGATCCCGGCCCTGATCGTGTGCGAGACATCTCCGACCGTGCCGAAGAAGCTCGTGCCGTCGAGGCCGTATCTGATCATCCGGACGACGTACACGGCGAGGATCGCGAGCACGATCAGGTACAAGACCTTGAACCAGAAGTGCCAGAACCACACGCGCCGGCGCGCGACGACGTCCTCCTCGCGCAGCGCCGGGCTGTCGATCCCGAACAGGTTCGGCCACTGGATGAAGCGGTGGAAGATCAGATCCAGGAGGCCTCGGAAGGCGGCGATCGCCAGCAGCGTGCCCAGGAGCGCCCAGCCGATCCCCCAGCCCTGCATCTTGTAGAGCCAGATGAAGACCGCCGGCGAGGTGAGAATCGCGACCCCGGTCGCGGCCCGCCGCAGTGCGCGCCACTGTGCTGTCAGCGCGCGCTGATCATCCGAGGAGAGCAGCCCTGCTGCCGCCAGGCCGGTGCTCATCGTTTCAGTGTAGATGTCACTAAGCTCATCTACTTCGACGTGAACGCTTCGGATCTGTTTGCGGCCGAGGAAATCGAGCGGGCGCGGTCGTACCACCGGCCGCTCTACCGCGCGCTCGGTGTCGATCTCGTGCTCGAGCTCGCCGTCCTCCTCGCGATCGCGTTCGGGCCGGTCGGGGACTGGCTCTGGGACCTGACCGGGGGGCCGTGGTGGGCGCAGACGCTCGAGCTGGCTGCGCTCGTCTTGGTGGTCGGTACGCTCGTGCGGCTGCCCCTCTCGTACTGGCGCGGCTGGGCCTACGAGCGGCGCTGGGGGTTCTCGACGCAGACCCTGCGCTCGTGGTTCGGGGATCGCGCGAAGGGGCTCGTGCTCGGCGCTGCGCTCACCGGGCTCGCGCTCGTGCTGCTGTCTGGGGGCGATTCGAGCCTGGCCGTCGGCGTGGCCGCTCGTGGCCGCCCCGGGGGCCGCCGCGCTCACGCTCGTGTTGAGCCTGCTCGCGCCCTTGCTCTTCGAGCGGTTGTTCAACCGCTTCTGGCCGCTCTCCGACGCCGAGCTGGCGGACGAGCTGCGCGAGCTCTCCGTGCGCGCGGGGGTGCCGGTGCGGACGATGCTCGTCGCCGACGCGAGCCGCCGCACGCGCAAGCACAACGCCTACGTCTCGGGCCTCGGGCCGACGCGACGGCTCGTCCTCTACGACACGCTGCTGGCGGACGCGCCTCGCGGCGAGCTGCGGGGTGTCGTTGCGCACGAGCTCGGGCATCGGCGCTTCCGCCACGTTGCGGCGGGAACGGTGCTCGCCATGCTCGGGGCCGCCGCTGCGGTGCTGGTCCTGTGGGTCGTGCTCTCCTGGCAGGGGCTCGTCGAGGCGGCGGGTGCGTCGGGGCCGGGAGATCCGCGGGTCGTCCCGCTCGTCTTGCTGGTCCTGTTCGTGCTAGAGCTCGTGGCGCTTCCGTTCGAGGCCTGGCTCTCGCGCCGCTGGGAGCGCGCGGCCGACGGGTTCGCGGTCGACCTGACCGGCGACGGCGAGGCGATCGAGGCGATGCACCGGCGGCTTGCTCTGGCCAACCTCGCCGACCTCGACCCGCCGCCGCTCCTGTACGCGCTCCTCTTCACGCACCCGACTCCGCCGGAGCGGATCGCCGCCGCCCGCGCGAGAATGGCCCGATGAGCCACGAGCACTCGCACGACGCGGGCCGGCGCGCGCTGTCGATCGCCTTCGGGCTGATCGTCGCGCTGATGGCGGGCGAGATCGTCTTCGGCGTGATGGCCGGCTCGCTAGCGCTGCTTGCCGACGCCGGGCACATGCTCACCGACGCGGCGGCGCTCGGGCTCGCGCTCGTGGCGGCGACCTACGCGCGCCGCCCGGCGCGTGGCCGTTGGACGTTCGGCTTCCGCCGGCTGGAGATCCTGGCCGCGCACATCAACGGGATCACGCTGCTCGTCGTCGGTGTCGTGATCGTCTTCGCGGCCGTGCGGCGGCTGATCGACCCGTCGGAGGTGCGCGGCGGGATCGTGCTCGTGGTCGCGCTCGTCGGCATCGTCGTGAACCTCGCGGCGGCGGCCGTGCTTCACGGGCCGAGCCACGGGAGCCTGAACATCCGCGGCGCGTTTCTGCACGTCACGACCGACCTGGCCGCCTTTGCCGGGACCGCACTGGCGGGAGCGCTCGTGCTCGCGACAGGGTGGAACCGCTTCGACCCGCTCGCGAGCCTCGCCGTGGCCGGGTTGATCTTCTGGTCGAGCTTCGTGCTGCTGCGCGAGTCGACGCGGATCCTGCTCGACGTCTCGCCGGAAGAGCCGCGCGAGATCGCCGACGCGATGCTCGGCGTTTCCGAGGTCTCGGACATTCACGACCTGCACGTCTGGACCGTCGGCAGCGGTTTCCCGTCGGTCTCGGCACACGTCCTGGTCGAGCCGGGCGCGGACTGCCACGCGATCCGGCTCGAGCTCGCGAGCCTGCTGGCCGAGCGGTTCGGCCTGAGCCACTCGACCCTGCAGGTGGAGCACGCGCCTGCGCGCGTGAGGAGCGACCGTGGCACGTTCCCACTCGTCACACCCCGCGAGCGCTAAGAGCAGCGTCTCGAGCTCTTAGTAACAGACTGTTGCTAAGTCGGAGAGACGGCACCGTTTTGGCACGAATCGTCGGGCGAGTGTCGGGCACGGTTGGCGGGTGCATATCGCCCCACGCATCTCGCGTCGACTTCGCGCAGAGATCGAGCGACTCGCCGACGGCTCGATGACCCCGGCCGAGATCACGCGGAGCGTTGGCGCGACGGCCGAGCGCCTGGGGCTTCGCCGGCCGAGCTACCAACAGGTACGGGTTCTCGTCCGCGAGCACCGGAACCGACCTACGTACCCCTCGACCGCTGACGTGCTTCTGGACATCGCCTTCCGCGTTCGCCCGCCGATCTCGTTGCTGGACCATCTCGCCGGGAGGAGCGCGCCGATCAGGCGCAAGTAACAGTCTGTTACAAGGAAGGTGGGTGCGCTCTCGTTAGTGGGCGCGCGGGGGTTGCGCGCCCGGGGCAGGCGATCGGGAATGTGCCGGGACCCGGGCGACGCGTGAAATAAGCTCCAGTCGTGGGGCAGCTCGAGGGAAAGACCGCGATCGTGACTGGCGCCTCGAGCGGGATCGGGGCGGCGATCGCCCGTGCGCTCGTCGGGGAGGGCGCGCGTGTGGCGGGCGGTGCGCGGCGCACCGACCGGCTCGAGACGGAGGTCGCGCTCGAGCTCGACGTCACCGACCCGGCGAGCTGCGAGCGCTTCGCCGACGCGGCCGTGACCGAGCTCGGCGGCCTCGACATCCTCGTCAACAACGCGGGTCTCAGCCTCGGGCGCGAGCCCTTCGACGCGAGCAACGAGGAGGACGAGGCGACGGTTCTGGAAACCAACGTCAGCGGCCTCCTGCGGATGACGCGGCTCTGTCTGCAACACGTGCGCGACGGAGGCCACATCGTCAACCTCGGCTCGATCGCCGGGCGGCAGGCGTACGAGAACGCGGCGGCCTACGTCGCCTCCAAGTTCGCCGTGCGCGGGTTTACCTACGCGCTGCGCGAGGACCTGCTCGGCCGGCCGATCCACGTCACCACGGTCGATCCTGGCCTCGTCGAGTCGAACTTCTCGCGGGTCCGGTTCCGCGGCGACGAGGAGAAGGCGAGCGCCGTCTACGCGAACGTCGAGCCGCTCAAGCCCGAGGACGTCGCCGAGTGCGTCGTCTTCGTGCTCACGAGGCCGCGCCACGTGAACATCGACGAGCTCGTGGTAAAGGCGCTCGCCCAGAGCAGCCCGATCCGCATCGCCCGGGACGCGTAGCCAGTGCCTCTCACGATCCTCGAAGGCTCGACCTTCTGCATCTGCAACGAGCGCGGCGACATCGACGGCGAGACGCACGGGCTCTTCGCCGACGACACGCGGTTCCTCTCGCTGCTGCGGCTGACCATCAACGGCGCCATGCCGCTGCTGCTCTCGTCGGGGAAGGTCGAGTACTTCTCGGCCGCCTTCTACCTGCGCAACCCGCTCGCGGGCGGCCTGCCGCAGGACTCGGTCTCGATCACGCGGCACCGGTTCGTCGGCGACGGGATGCAGGACGTGATCGTCGTGCAGAACCAGGGCATGGAGCCGCTGTCCTTCGAGCTGGCGCTCGAGCTCCAGACGGACTTCGCGGACATCCTCTCGGTCAAGGCGCACGATTTCTCCCTCGGCGACCCGGCGCGCGCCGAGCCGCTTCCGGAGCCGGTGGTCGGAAGCTACGAGGAGGAGCACAACCAGTTCATCCTCCGGGAGCCGGACGGCGAGGGCGTCGCGACGACGCAGGTGATCCTCTCCCAACGAGGCGAGATCATCGGGTCGAAGGTCGCCTATACGCTCGAGCTGGCCCCGCGCGAGACCTGGGAGCTGCGGCTCGACATCCTGGCCTCGATCGACGGGGAATCCGTCCCGCCGCACGCGGCCGAGCGACGCTTTGGCGAGGAGATGACGCGAGTGCGCGAGTCGCTCGCCGCCTGGCAGCTGCGCGTCCCGCAGATCCGCAGCGACTGGGACGAGCTCGCGCGCAGCTTCCTCCAGTCGGTCTCCGACCTCGCCTCGCTGCGGATGCGCGGCGGCGGCCGGATGGGGCGGCTGCCGGCCGCGGGCATGCCGTGGTTCATGACCGTCTTCGGCCGCGACACGCTGATCACCTGCCTGCAGACGTTGCTCTTCGGGCCGGAGCTGGCGCGGGCCGGGCTGGAGGTGCTCTCCGAGCTGCAGGCGCGCGAGGACGACCCCGACATCGACGCCGAGCCGGGCAAGATCGTGCACGAGCTGCGGTCGGGGAAGGCTGCCCAGAACTGGTTCCGCGCCTACTACGGGACCGTCGACGCGACGCCGCTCTACCTCGTTCTGCTCTCTGAGGTCTGGCGCTGGACCGACGACTCCGCGCTCGTCCGCGAGTTCAAGGAGCCGGCGCTGCGGGCGCTCGCATGGATCGACGACTACGGCGACCGTGACGGCGACGGCTTCGTGGAGTACGAGCGGAGATCGCCGCGCGGGCTCGCGAACCAGTCGTGGAAAGACTCGCACGACTCGCAGCGCTTCCACGACGGGACACTGGCGCAGGCGCCGATCGCGCCGTGCGAGGTGCAGGGCTACGTCTACGACGCGAAGGTGCGCACGGCCGAGCTGGCCCGGGAGATCTGGCGCGACCGCCCGCTCGCCGAGCGGCTCGAGCAGGAGGCGGCCGAGCTCAAGCGCTCCTTCAACGAGCGCTTCTGGACGGACGCGCGCGGCGGCTACTACGTGCTCGCGCTCGACGCCGAGAAGCGGCAGGTGGACTCACTCTGCTCCAACATCGGGCACCTGCTCTGGAGCGGGATCGTCCCGACCGAGCGCGTGGACGTGATCGTCGACGCGCTGATGGGCGAGGAGCTCTGGTCGGGCTGGGGGGTGCGCACAATGTCCACCGGCGACGCCGGCTACAACCCGCTCTCGTACCACAACGGCACCGTCTGGCCGCACGACAACTCCCTGCTTGCGCAGGGGCTCGCGCGGCACGCACGCTGGCCGGAGGCGCAGCGGATCGTCCGCCGGATGCTCGGCGCGTCGGCGCACTTTGGCTACCAGCTCCCCGAGGTGTTCGCCGGGTTGCCGCGGGCCGAGACGCCGTTCCCGATCGCCTACCCGACCGCGGCCCGTCCGCAGGCCTGGGCGGCCGGGACCCCGGTGTTGCTGCTCCAGGTACTGCTTGGCCTGGAGCCCGACCGCCGCCGGCACGAGCTCGAGACGCACGCACCCGAGGAGCTGCCGTCGTGGGCCGGCCGCTCGCTTCGGCTCTCAGGAATCCGGGCCTTTGACCGGCAGTGGGACGTGCGCGTCGACCAGGGTCGGGTCACAGTCGAGGAGGTCTAAGGTGGCTGGATGCGCATAGCCATCCTCGCGCCCCCCTGGTTTGCGGTGCCGCCGACCGGCTACGGCGGGATCGAGTGGATCGTCTGGCTGCTCGCCGACGGCCTCACCGACCGCGGTCACGAGGTGACGCTCTTCGCCTCGGGCGACTCGCGCACCAAGGCCACGCTTGCAGCGATCTTCGACGAGGCGCCCAGCGAGCTGATCGGGCACTCGTTCCCGGAGCTGCAGCATGTCCTCTCCTGCTACGAGCGCTCGGGGGACTTCGACATCGTCAACGACCACACGGGCCTGCTCGGGGCCGCGCTCGGCGGGCTCTCGCAGCCGCCGGTCGTGCACACGGTCCACGGCCCGCTCGACGGCGAGGCCGGCCCGCTCTACGAGCAGATCGGCCGGATCGCGCCCGGGGTCGGGCTGATCTCGATCTCGCTCAACCAGCGCCGGCCCGAGCCCGACCTGAACTGGGTCGCGAACATCCCAAACGCGCTCGACCTCGAGCACTACCCCTGCCATCCGCACCGCGGCGACTACCTGCTCTACGTCGGCCGGATGAACCATGAGAAGGGCGCACACCGCGCGGTCGCCATTGCGATGGAGACCGGGCTGCCACTCAAGCTTGCCGGGAAGATGCGGGAGACGAAGGAGCGCGAGTACTTCGCCGAGTTCGTCGAGCCACACCTCGGCAACGGGATCGAGTACCTCGGCGAGGTCAACCACGGCGCGAAGGTGGAGTTGCTCCAGAACGCCCGCGCGACGCTCTTTCCGATCGAGTGGGAGGAGCCGTTCGGGCTCGTCATGATCGAGTCGATGGCCTGCGGGACGCCTGTGATCGCCACGCGGCACGGCGCGGTTCCGGAGGTGATCGAGGAGGACGGACGCGGAGGGATCATCGTCGACGACTACCGCGAGACAGCGGAGGCGCTCGAACGAGCCGACGAGATCGATCCGCGCGAGTGCCGCCGCTACGTCGAGGAGCGCTTCGCCCCGGAGCGGATGGTCGCCGACTACGAGCGCGCGTTCGGCGAGGCGATCGCGGCGCGCGGATAGCGACCCGCGGCATGGAGACGGCGACGCAGACGCTGCACAGGCTCACGTCGTACGAGCCTGGTCGCGAGTGGGACGCGCCCATCGACGATCCTCGCGTGCTGCAGGACCTCGAGGTCAACGACCTGGATCGTCTCCCGTGGTTCTTCAAGCGGTACGCGCAGTCGTTGCCCCGCGTTGCGCTGCCTCGCGACCTGCCGCCCACGACGGCTCCGGCGGTCGCCGTGCTCGCGGGCACCGCCGACGTCGCCTGCGCGGAGCTCGACCTGCCGCAGCTCTCGCGGCTGTTACACCTGTCCGCAGGGGTGGTGCGGACGACGGAGCGGCCGTACGGGACCTGGCTCTTCCGCGCCGCCGGGTCCGCGGGCAGTCGCTCTCCCTTCGAGCTGTACGTCGCCGCGCCCGACGGATCGCCGGTTCCCGCCGGCGTCCACTGGTACGACCCGCTCGACCACGCCCTCGTGCAGGTCGGGCCGCCGCCGCGCGGAGGCGCGCCCGCCATCGTCGTCACCGGCGTCCCGTGGCGCACCGGCTGGCGCTACCGCGAGCGCGGGTACCGGCACGTCTACTGGGACGCGGGAACCATGCTCTCCCAGCTGCTCGCGGCTGCCGACTCCGCGGGGCTCACGGCTTCGCTGCACACCCGCTTTCCGGACGCGGCCGTCACCCAGCTCGTCGGCGCTGACGACGTGCACGAGTGGCCCGTGGCCGTCGTCGCCCTCGCCGAGGGTGCGCCCGCGCTTGACGCAACCGGCTCGGCCGCAGGGGGCGAGGTTGACTCCGCGCCTGTCGAGTTCCCGCTCGTCACTTCCGCGCAGCGTGCGGGTGACTCCGGCGCGCTCGGACCGCCCTGGGAGCGCGGCGCTCCGGCCGACGTGCCCCTCGAGGGAGCCGACCCGGTCGAGGACGTCGTGCTCGTGCGCAGCTCGCAGCGCCGCATGGATCCCACCCGCGGCCTGCCGGAAGGCGTGTTGGGCACGTCCCTGAGCGCGGCGCTGCGCGGCGTCGACCTCCCGCACTACGTCGTGGTGCACGACGTCGAGGGGCTCGCCCCGGGGGTCTACCGCTGGCCGGACCTTTCGGCTCCAGCGCGCCCCGGGGCGCTGCGAGACGAGCTCTACCGCGTGTGCCTGGAGCAGGGGCTCGCCCACGATGCAGCGTTCGTCGTGATCGGCGCGACCGACGTCGCTGCACGCGACGACCGGGAGTACCGAGAGGCACAACTCGCTGCAGGTCTTGTCGAGGGCAGGTTGCACCTGCTTGCCTACGGTCTCGGCGCGAGCGCTTCCGGAATGACGTTCCTCGACAGCGAGGTGCCTGCGCTGCTGGGCGAGCCGCTCGATGCTCTGCTGTTCACCTGCGTGGGCGTCCCCGAGTACAAACCCGCGGCCGGCGGCTTGCCGGGGGCGCCGACCGAGATACGAACTGTGTCCCCGCGCGTCGGCGACTAGGTCAAGGTCCCATCGATCCCATCTGCGGCATCGGACCGCTTCCGGGGATCGTGAGAGCCGGGATCGCCGCGGGGGCTGCGAGGAGGAGCACGCCGAGCACGAGCAGGGTCGCTGCCGTCCCGTAGGTCGCGGCCCGGCGCCACGGGACGGTCTTCTCGATCGCGATCAGCGCCGCGACGAAGGCCATCCAGGCGATGCTCATGACCCCCAGCGCGAAGAGCGAGGCCATCAGCGCCCAGCAACAGCCGACGCACCAGGCGCCGTGCTTCGCGCCCATTCGCAGCGCCCCCGAGTACCCGTCGCGCCAGGCGCCGACCAGGAAGCCGAGCGGGCTGCGGCACTTGCCCAGGCACGCGTCCTTGAGCGGCGTCAGCTCGTAGACGGCTGCGACGACGAGCGTCACTCCCGCGACCCAGCGGCCCGCGCGGTCCCACGTGAGCACGTCGCCGGAGATCCGACCGCCGGCGACCGCGATCGCGAAGGCGAGCACACCGGCGCCGGCCCAGGTCGTGAGGTAGCCCGCGGTGAAGACGAGCGGCGAGAGGAGGGAACGCGCCCTGGTCATGCTCGAATACAGCGCGACCGTCGGAGCGACCGACGGGAACATCATCGCGGCCATCATCACGATCCACACCCCGAGGAACCAGCCCAGCGTGCCCAGGCCGGTCCAGGGCCCGGCGTCCATCCCGCGCATCTGATCCGCCGTCCACCACCAGCCGATGCCGGCGAGAGCGAAGAGCAGAGCAACGAGCCCGAGCCGCGTGCGTGCGGCCGCGAAGGCGGGGGCGAGGCCCGCGCCGTCTGGAACGGGCTCCTGCGCCGAGGCGATCACGCGTTCAGGCGGCCCAGGAGAACTCGGATGTCGAGAGCCCGGTCTTCCCTTCGTACTCGATGCCGAACGCGTTGATCCGCGAGCGCTTCGCCTCGGCCATCGTGAGATCCGACGCGACGGGGTGGAACATGCCGTCGAACTTGACCGGCTCGCCCGTCTCGACGCCGAAGGGCACGATGTCCTCGATCTCGAAGTCGATCACGTCCCCGATGCGGACGCTGTGGCGCAGCCCGTCGTCGTGAACCTCGATCGCAACTCGCTCGACGCCGAGCACCTCGCCGACGAGCGGCGCGAGGGCAGCCATCGGCCCCCCGAGCTGGCCGGTGAAGACCTTCACGAGCTTGTCTGCCTGCTCGTCGCTGGCGTGCTCGTCGACGAACACGCCGAGCTTCCAGTTGCCCTCGGTCATGACCTTCGGCGTATCCGCGATTGCGGCCACCTTGAGCCCGCCGATGTCGGTTCCTTCGACCTCGCCCTCGCGAATGTTGAAGACAAGCGTCACGCGACAGAAGTCGTAGGTGGCACCGTGGTCGAACGACATGTTGCACGGACACATCAGCTCGCACGAGCATGTCTCGACGTAGCTTCCCTTCAGGTTCCAGGACATCCGACCTCCCTCGGGTAACGAAGGATCGATTCTCCGCCTCGGCGCAAGACGCGTCAACCCGGTTCGGCTCCTATCATCCCCGCCGACCGGACGAGCGGGAGGTGTCGATGACGGATCTTGGCGGCGGTTTCTACGTGTCACGGGTGGACAGCGACGAGTTCGAGCCGGATGACGAGGAGGGTGGTCTCGCTCACATGCTCTTCGAGGACGGCGACGCGGCGGCGGGACTGTGGAAGCCCGACCCCGAGAACCTGGACGGCTACACGGGGCTCGTGCTTCCTGCACGCGAGACGATCGTCGTGCTCGCCGGGTCCGTGCGAATCGAGGTCGAGAACGGGCCGACGCTCGATTTGAAGGTCGGCGACATGGCCTCGATGCCGAAAGGCGCGGTCACGACGTGGCACCCTTCGCCCGACTTCAACGAAGTCTGGGTCTACTCCTGAGCCCTGCGGGCCGCGCCAGCTAGCCGCCGATGAGCTCCTTGAACGCCGGCTCGTCGCGGATCGGATCGAAGTCGGAGTCCTCCTTCGCCATCTCGCGACAGCCCTCCCACATGCCGGCCGCCTGGCGTAGGTGCTCGATCGCCTCGGTCGTCCGGCCGGCGAGGCTCTCGCAGCAGGCGAGGTTGTAGAACAGGGCCGGGTACTGGGGATGAGCCTCGACCAGCGCGCGGCCGCGGTCGGCGACCTCGGCGTACTCGCCCGCCTCGTAGAGAGGGCGGAGGGGAGCCCACAGCTCCCAGCCGTGGGGCTGGTACGCCTCTCCGGGGGTGCCGCCGAGAGCGAGGATCGACGTGTCGGCTTCCTCGGCGAACGCCGTCCGCTTCACACCTGCGCGTGCGAAGACGAGCGTCCCGGCAGGCGCGTCCACGCGCTCCCCGTCGAGCTCGAAGGTCGCACGCCCGCGAAAGACGACGTACAGCTCCTCCTCCTTCTCGTCCGACTCGTCGTGCTCGTTGATGATCCGGTCGCCCGCGTTATGACCTGTCCACGAGTTGACGCCGAAGGCCGTGATGCCGAGGTGGTGCCGGACGGGCCGATACGGGCAGCGCCCGTCGTCGTTCTCGTCGATCTCGTCGAGGTGCACGACCGCATAACCGCTCATAGGACCTCCTTCTATGGCGTCGTCACTTCGCAGCGATCGTACCCAGCCCGAGCCACGCGGCCAGGTCCTCGAGCTCGGCCTGCACGGCCTTGGTGATCGTGCGGCTGAACTTCACGTCCTCGTGGATCGCGTTCACGCGCAGCACCGAGGCCTTGCGGTCGGCGGTGGCGTCGACCTTTCCGACCAGCCGGTCGCCGTGGAGGATCGGGAGAGCGAAGTAACCCCAGCGGCGCTTGGCCGCCGGTTTGTACATCTCAAGCGTGTACTCGAAGTCGAACAGCTCCTGGGCGCGGGTGCGGTCGTAGACGAGCCGGTCGAACGGCGAGAGCAGCGCCGTACGCCCGTCGAAGTCCCCGCCGAGCGCCGCGGGGTCGACGCGCCATTCGCCCCTGGTGCCCGCTACCACGGCCGGCTCGCCCGCATCACCCACGACGACCGGCTCGATCGGCATCGCGGTGCCCTTCTCCCGGGCGATGCCGAGCGCGGCCAGCCGTCGCTCGTTCTTCACCCGGGTCGCCTCCTCGGCCGCAGGGACGACGACGTCGGCCGGGTACACGTCCTCGGCCAGGTCCCACAGCCGCTCGCGCCCGACGCGGCCCGCGATCGCGATCTCGCCGCGCATCATCAGGAACTCCAGCATCTGGGTGACGTTGCGGTTGTTGGTCCACCCGGTCGAGGCCCACGGCACCACGCACGTGTCCGGGATGTCGCGTGAGGACGTCGGCCCGGACCTGCGGAGCAGCTTCAGGATGTCGCGTCGGAACGGGTCGTTGTCCCGGAGCCAGGCGCGCTGGCTCTCGTAGCTGGGCCAGTCGGGCGCGTCGGCGAGGACGAGGCCAAGATCGGTCATGGGCCGCACGAGCGCGTTGTGCTCGAACAGCGTGCGGTCTTGCTCCAGGGCCTGCTGGAGGTGGGCCGGCTGGTACGGCGAGCCCAGGCGGCTCCAGGCCACGAGGTCCGCGCTGGGCGCGACGGCCGCGGTCGGGTCGATCTGCAACAGGGTCAGCTGCCGCACGACCGCGAGCAGGTCGGTCGGCCGGGGCGCGTCGAGCAGTTGCGCGCGCACGGCGATGCGTCGGGCCTGCGCCTTGGTGAGCCGGTGCACGGGAGGAAGCTACCTCGCCTGCGCCGGGCGGCCGGAGTTGCGTCGAGTACCCTCGCACTCCGTGGCCGGCGACTGGACAGATGGAGTTCGCACACTGCTGGAGGCGCCTTCCCCTGCGGTTCTCGCCACGTACCGCAAGGACGGCAGCGCGTTGGTCTCGCCCGTCTGGTACCGCTGGAACACCGAGGCCTTCGAGGTCGTGGTTGCCGAGGGAGACGTGAAGTTGCGCCACCTTGCGCGCGACCCACGCTGCATCCTGGTCGTGTTCGAGTCGGTTCCGCCGTTCCGCGGAGTCGAGGTGCGCGGCGTTCCCGAGCTCGTGGAAGGCGACGTGACCGCGGTGCGGGAGGCGATTGCGGGCCGGTATCTCGGCGTCGAGAGCGGCGGGCGGTTCGCCGCCGAGCGTCAGTCCAAACCCGGCGTCTTGCTGCGGCTGGACGCTCGCGATCCCCGCGTCTGGAACCTCGCGGCGATCCTGCCGGACTGACTCGCGAGCTCTTGCGAGTCGCCGAGGTCGACAGGCGTATCATCGTTCTCTTCACCGAGCCACGCCTCGTTCGGGCCGAATGGCGGAGGTGGTCTCCCAGCTGAGCGACCGCGGCGAGGCGTCGGGAGAGGAGGCAAGCATGACCCGCTACACGCGTCTAGTGGTCGTCGCGCTTGCGGTGTTCGCGACGACGGGGATCGCCGCCGCGACCGCAAACGCTCCGTCGATCACCGGCTTCCCGAACCAGATCAGGAAGGTCGATCTGGCGGGCTACAAGCTCGTCACGAGCTACCCGCTGGGAGCCAACACAGGGTTCACGTTCGAGCAGACCTACCTGCCGGGCGGGAAGGTGAGCGCGCACGCGCTGCCGCCGACCGGCCAGGTGTTCGCATCCAACTACGTCGCGATGCCTGTCGCGCACAAGCTGCTGATGGTCACCTGGTACGCCGACAACGGCACGCTCAACGACGTCTTCGTCATGAACTTCAAGAAGGGCATCGTGTCCGATGTCGCACCGGGCCCGAGCCCGCCGAGTCTCGGCACGGTGAAGATCACGCAAAGGGGGCCGCACCGGATTCCGTAAGGCTCTCAGCCCGACTTCGGCAGTCCGAGACTCCGTCCCTGGTCGAGGGATTTTCCGGCCGCTGCCGGCGGCCGATAGCTCTGATTCCTGCTGCAAACGAAAGGAGTCGCCCATGCTGAAGCTCATCGCTTCTCACACTGCGCCGCTCGGCGACAGATTCGCTCAGCTGCGCAATCAAGACGGTCAGACGATGGCCGAGTACGGCGTCGTGCTGGCGCTCATCACCCTCGCCGTCATCGGCGCGATGATGACGCTCTCCGGCAACATCGCCGGCGCGTTCTCGAACATCGCTGCAGTACTGCCGTAACCACGCAAATCAACCTCTGAACAGTTCCCGAAATGCCTGCCTCGAACGAGGTCAGGCAGTTCGGGGCTGCGTGAGCGCGACCGAGTCGCGACGCCGCAGCTCGCGCACGTCTCGCACAGCGAGCACGGCGAGCGTCGCCCCCAGGCTGAGCAGCGCTGCGCCGACGAGGGTCGCCGCGTTCCTAGCGCCTCGGAGATCGGGCCGACGACCGCGAGCCCGAGCGGGACGAGCGCCCACGAGCCGAGGGCGTCGTAGGAGTAGACGCGCGAGAGGCGGTCCTGCGGGATCTCCTGCTGCATCGACGTGTCCCACAGCACGCCGAACGTCTCGATGCCCAGCCCCGCCACGAACGCGAGACCCATGACGACGGCAAGGGAGAGCGGGACGGCGAGGCCGAGCAGGAGCGGCACGGTCAGGAGCGTCCCGACGGTCGCGGCGAGCAGCATCCGACCAGGGCGCAGACGAAGCATCAGCAGACCGCCGGCCGCGAGCCCCGCCGCCTCGGAGGCGAGCACGAGGCCCCATCCGGCCGCTCCGTGCAGGCTCTCCCTCGCGATCGCCGGCCCGAGCACGCCCTGCGCTCCGAGCTCCACGGCGTTGACGATGCTGAACTGGAGCACGATCGCCCAGAGCCACGTGCGCGATGAGAACTCCCGCCAGCCTTCGACCAGGTCGGCGGTGAAGGTCGTCGCCTCCATGCGCAGGCTCGCCGGGAGGTGCATCGCGCCGATGAACGCTGCGGCGAGGAAGAACATGCCAGCGTCGACGGCGATCCCGACGGCCGGGCTCGTCGCCGCGACGACGAGGCCGGCGAGCGCGCCGCCGACGATGACCGAGGCGTTCCGGCTCAGACGCAGGACGGCGTTCGCCTGCTGCAGGAGCGACTGCGGAACGGTCTGCGGCACGATGCCGCTCGAGGCCGGGAAGAAGAACGCGATGGCGGCTCCGCGCACTGCTGCAAGCGCCGCGATCTCCCAGACCTGCGCCTCGCCCGCGAACAGCAGCGCGGCGACGGCGGCCTGGCACGCGCCCGAGACGAGGTTCGACGCGACCATCACGTGGTGGCGCGGCAGGCGGTCGGCCCAGATCCCGCCCACCAGCAGGAACACGATCGTCGGCAGGCTGCCCGCCGCCAGCACGAAGCCGAGGTCGGCCTTCGAGCCGGTCAGCTCGAGCACGGCGAACGCGAGCGCGACGTTCGCGAAGGCGCTGCCGACGAACGAGCTCGTGCGGCCGAGGAAGAGGAGACGGAACTCGCGCTCGGCGAGCGGGCCGAGCCTCGAGCCCTCCCTCGTCATCGGGCGTGTCAACCGGTCGTTTCAGACGGATGTTCAGCGCGCTTGTCCCAGTAGCGCTTCAGGCCCACCCATGACTGCCGGATCGGCATCGCCTGCTCGTACGCGGCCTTGTCCGGTCCGAGGTGGGCGGTCGCTGCGACCGCGAACTCCTCCTGGCTGACGCCGTCGCGAACGCGCGCCGCCCACTCGTCCAGGCGGAGTCGAAGCTCCGCGAGGTGCGGCCCGACGCCGTCCGCGACTCCGAAGTGGATGAGCGCCATCCTCTCCGGTGTGCGTCTCTCGATCTCGGCGATGCTCCGTTCCCAGGCCTCGAGGTCGATCTCGGGCGGCGGGGTCGGCGGCAGCACGAAGTTGCTCGGCTGGATGCGCACTCCCGCGACGTCGCCCGCGTAGAGCAGGCCGTCGCTGTCGAGGTAGCAGACGTGGTGCCACGCGTGGCCCGGCGTCGGAAAGCACTCGAGCCCGAGCACCTCGTCGCCGACCACGTGCACGTTCTCCTCGGGCACGGGCGCAAGCTCGCCGTAGAGCGTGTCGAGCTCGTCGCCGTAGATCCGTCGGGCGCTCGCCTCGAGGCGAGCAGGGTCGACGAGGTGAGGCGCGCCGATCTCGGAGACGTGAACCTGGAGCCCGGGGTGCTCGTGCACGAGGACGCCGGCCGCGCCCGCGTGGTCGAGGTGGATGTGCGAGAGCAGCAGGTGCCGGACGTCGGTGAGCTCGAGGCCGTGCTCGGCCAGGCCTGCCTTCAGCTCCTGCACGCAGGTCGTCGGCCCGCAGTCCTGCAGTGCGGGCCCGTCCGCGGTCTCGAGCAGGTAGCAGCCGACCGAGCGCTCGAGCCCGAGGTGACGCAGGTCGAGCAGCTCCGGCACCGGCTAGCTCACCCGCTCGAAGACGCCGACGTACACGTGCTCGCCCTCGTCGATCACGCGGCCGAGCTCCCAGCCCGTGCCCTCCGCGAGCTCTGCCATCTCCTCGGGCGAGGCGAGGAGGTAGTCGAACCACGCCGAGCGGTGGTGGCCGTAGACGATGCGGATCCTGAGCTGCCCAGCCATTCGCCCGCGCCGGCGGTTGCGCTCGTGGAAGGCGAGGTGGTCGGGATCGTCGGTCGCGTACGGGTTCACGCTCTCGGCGAGGATCCGCGCGCCCTCGGTCGTCACCGACTTGAAGCGCCGGAAGAGCCAGGGCGCCCGCCGCCTGCTGCCCATCAGGCCGAAGTTGTTGCCGAACATCACGATCGTCTCGAAGCTCCCGAGCTCCGCGCCGATCCGTGTGACCGAGAGCTCGCGCACGTCCTTCACGCCGCGCCGCCGTGCGACCTCGATCGCGAGGGGAGACGTGTCGATCCCGACGACCTCGTGGCCGCGCTCCTGCAGATGCAGCGCGACGCGCCCCGCGCCGCAGCCGACGTCGAGCACGCGCCCGCGCGCGTAACGCATCGCCTGCCGTTCGGCCTTGGGCCAGCGACGGAACGGCGCGAAGTAGGCAGCCGGCCCGATGCCGCTGGCCATGACGAAGCCGTCGTTTCGCTCCACGATCTCGACGCCTGAGCCGCCGCCGCTCTCGAAGTAGTCGAGGATCAGCCGCCCGTAGGCGTCAGTCCCGGAGCTCACGCGCCGGCGGCTGCGGCGGAGCGCACGAGCGCTGTCTCGAGGTCGTCGATCAGGTCCTCGGTGGACTCGATCCCGACCGACAGCCGCACGAGGTTCTTCGGCGCGGCGAAGGGCGCGTCCGCGGTGGACGCGTGGGTCATCCGTGCCGGGTGCTCGATCAGGCTCTCGACGCCGCCGAGGCTCTCGGCGAGCTGGAAGATCTTCGTCCGCGCGCAGATCGCGACGGCCTCCTCCTCCGACTCGGCAAGAAACGAGACCATTCCACCGAAGTCGCGCATCTGGCGCGCCGCGATCGCGTGGCCGGGATGCGACGGAAGCCCCGGGTACAAGACACGCTCGACGCGCGCGTGCCGCTCGAGGACGGCCGCGACCGCGGCCGCGTTCTCGGAGTGCTTGCGCATCCGCACGGCGAGCGTCTTCAGGCCGCGCAGGACGAGCCACGAGTCGAACGGGCCCGGGACGGCGCCGAGCGACTTCTGCAGGAACGTGAGGCGCTCCGCGATCGTCGGGTCGTTCGTGGCGACGAAGCCGCCGATCACGTCCGAGTGCCCGCTCAGGTACTTGGTCGTCGAGTGGAGAACGACGTCGGCGCCGAGCGCGAGCGGCTGCTGCAGGTACGGCGAGGCAAAGGTGTTGTCGACGACGACGATCGCACCGGCCGCGTGCGCGGCGTCTGCCGCCGCCCGGATGTCGACGATGTTCAGCAGCGGGTTGGTCGGTGTCTCGAGCCAGAGGATCCGCGTGCGCTCGTCGAGGTGCTCGGCGACGTTCGCGTTCAGCTCGTCGGCGGGCACCCAGTCGAACGCGTACCCCTTCGGCTCGTAGATCTGCGAGAACATCCGGTAGACGCCGCCGTAGACGTCCGCGACGGCGACGACGCGGTCGCCCGGGCTGAGCAGGTGCATGATCGTCGTGACCGCGGCCAGGCCCGAGGCGAAGGCGACTCCGTGCTCCGCGCCTTCGAGCGAGGCGAGGCAGAGCTGGAGCGCGGTCCTCGTCGGGTTGGAGACCCGCGCGTAGTCGTAGCCCTTGGTCTCGCCGACCGCCTCCTGCGCGAAGGTCGAGGTCTGGTAGATCGGCACCGTGATCGCGCCGGTGGCGGGATCCGGCTCCTGCCCCTCGTGGATCGCTCGGGTCTCGAAGTCCACGATCCGATTGTAGTCAGGGCCTCCGCGGCCGAGGGCGGGGCGGAGGCGGCGAGCGGCGTGGAGGTGGCGCTCCGGCGAGGGCACGTTCGACCTTGTCCAGGAGTCGCGCGAGGCTCTCGGCTTCGGGTGGTGGCAGGTCGGCGAGGAGAGTTCCCAGCCGAGCGTTGACGAGCCTGGTCGCCGAGCCGAGGACCGCGGTTCCCGTGGACGTGAGTGTGAGTGCGTGCCGGCGGCGGTCGACAGCCTCGCGAGCGCGCGTAATCCAGCCGGCCTGCTCGAGCGCGCCGACGAGCTGGGAGACGGCGGCGCCGGAGACGCCGGTGCGGCGGGCGAGGTCGGCCGCGGTGACGGGCTCGGCGGCGACGGCGCGCAGGGCCAGGAACTGCGCGAGTGTCAGCGGTGGCGCGTGGGTCGCGAGCAGGCGCTCGACCCAGCGGCTGACGTGCGCCGAGACGCCTATGAGGGCGTCGACGGGATTGGTTGTCCGACGGGGGCGAGGCATAGTTAAGTACAATTAACAGTCAAGCATGGTTATCAGGGTGATTCTCGCAGCCGTAGCCGTCGGCGCAACAGCGATCTGGCCACGGGCACGCCTATCCGCGGCCTTCGTCCTCGCCGTCGGCGCGGTCTCGGCGTTCATGGCCGGGGGCGGGGTGGCGTGGGACGCGGCGCGTGCGACCGTCCCGATGCTCGTCTTCCTCACGATCGCCCTGACCGTCGCGGCGTTCGCGGAGCGAGCCGGGCTCTCGCAGTGGGCCGCGGGCGAGCTCGCCGATCTGGGCCGGGGGAGCACACGGAGGCTCTATGCGTTCGTCTGCCTCGCGTCCGGGCTGCTCACCTGCGTCCTCTCGCTGGACGGCGCGGTCGTCCTGATGGTTCCGGTCGTGCGGGCGCTTGCGCAACGCTGCCTTGTGTCGTTCGCGCCCTTCTTTCTCGGCGCGGTTGCGGTCGCGAATGCCGCCTCGCTCGCGGTACCGCTGGGGAACCCGACGAACCTCGTTGTGATGAGCAGGCTCGGGCTCTCGCCCGGCTCGTTTCTCCAGCACCTGTTCGTGCCCGGCCTGTGCGCAGCATTCGTCTGTGCGCTCGTGCCCATGCGGCGGATCGGCGGGCGTCGCTACACGAATCGCTCGCTGAAGCACGAGCGGTCGGAGGCACCGGTGCTGTTCGTGCCGTGGCGCATCGGGGCGCAGCTGACCGGACTCGTGGCCGCGCTCGACCGGCTGGCGCCGTCGCTCACGCTCCATAGCGGCGGTCTCGTGGCGCTTCTCGCGGTGGCCATGGCCACCGCCGCCGCCTCGGCTCTCGCGAACAACCTTTCGGTGAGCGCAAGCGTCGCGGCGCTCGCAACCCCCGGGCCGGGCGCCTACGCCGCGCTCGTTGGCCTCACGGTCGGCGCGCTCGCGACGCCGCACGGATCGGTCGCGACCCTGATCGCCCGCGATCTCGCCGGCGAGCCGGCCGAACGGCGCTGGGCGCGGCTCTGGATCCCGGCGACGGGCCTGGCGGTCGTGGTCGCGACGCTCCTGCTCTGGGCGAGCCTCTAGGCCACGGCCACGACGCGCTCGTCGCCCGCGCCGCGGTAGTCCGGGCCCAGCTTCTCGGTGAGCGTCCGCTCGAGCTCGCCGCTCTGCTCCAGCTCCTCGACGATGTCCGCGCCGCCGATCAGCTCGCCGCGGACGAAGACCTGGGGAATCGTCGGCCAGCCCGAGAGCGCCGAGAGCTCCTCGCGGATGCGCGGGTCGGGGAGGATGTCGACGGCCGTCACCGGAGCTCCTGCCCGGCGCAGCGACTCGAGCGCGCGGTGCGAGTTGCCGCACATCACCATCTGCGGCGTGCCCTTCATGAACAGGGCGACGTCCTCGCCTTCGATGATCTCCTTGATCTGGGCGCCAACCTCTGTCACGCGATTCCTTTCGTAGAGATCCTCAGCTCGTGAATGGTGCCATCCGCGAGGGGGGCGGCGAGCGCCTCGTAGACGAGCCGGTGCTGCTCGACGAGCGAGAGCCCGTCGAAGCGCGCACTCGCGACGGTCACCTGGAAGTGGTCGCCGCCGCCGGTCCGGTCCTCGACCGAGACCTCGTCGCCCGGGAAGGCCTGTCGCAGCAGCGCCTCGAGCCCGTCCGTCACCGCGAGTTCTCCCGGCCATGAGCCAGGTACTCGAGCAGGTCGGAGCGGCTCAGCATTCCGGTCGGGCGGCCGTTCACGGCGACGATCACGGCGGCGCTGCCGCCGCTCAGCGCAGCGAAGACCTCGTCCACGGACTCGTTTGCCTCGACCGCGGCGAGCGGTGGTTGCATCGCGGCCGCGACGTTCTCGTTGATCGCGTCGGGGTTGCGGAAGACGAGCTCGAGCAGGCCGCGCTCGTGGAGCGAGCCGACGACGTCCGCGAGCGAGCCGCCCGAGTCGTGGCGCATCACCGGCAGCTGCGAGATCGAGTACTCCTGCATCAGGTCGATCGCGTGGCCGACCTTGTGGTGCGACTCGATCGTGACGAGCTCCGGCAGGCCCTCCTCCTGGTGCTTGAAGCGCAGCACCTCCGCGACCTTCGCGGGCGGCTCGTGCCGCTCGAGGAAGCCGAGCTCGATCATGTAGTTGTCGTCGTAGAACTTCGAGAGGTAGGCGCGGCCGCCGTCGGGGAAGAGCGTGACGACGGTCTTCCCGGCGCCGAGCTCCTTCGCGATCTCGATTGCCGCCCAGGCAGCCGTGCCGCCAGACCCGCCGACGAGCAGCCCCTCCTCGCGGGCGAGCCGGCGAGCGACGACGAACGAGTCCCGGTCGGAGACGGTGACCCACCGGTCGATGACGGAGCGGTCGAGCGTGTCGGGGTAGAAGTCCTCGCCGATCCCCTCGACGAGATACGGATGCTGTGCCTCGGGGCCTGACGTGTAGATCGAGCCCTCTGGGTCGGCGCCGACGATCAGCACATCGGGCCGCTGCTCCTTGATGTAGCGCGCGATGCCCGTGATCGTCCCGCCCGTCCCGACTGCGATCACGACCGCGTCGAGCTCGCCGCCGGTCTGCTCGAGGATCTCCGGGCCGGTTGTCGCGTAGTGGGCGCCCGGGTTGGCCGGGTTCCGATACTGGTCGGGCTTGTAGGCGCCGGGGATCTCCTCGGCGAGCCGGTCGGAGACGGAGTAGTAGCTCTCCGGCGACTCGGGCTCGACCGCGTAGGGGCAGATGATCACCTCCGCCCCGAAGGCCTTGAGCAACGCGATCTTCTCGCGGCTCATCTTGTCGGGCATCGTGAAGATGCAGCGGTAGCCCTTGAGCGCGGCGACGATCGCGAGGCCCGTGCCGGTGTTGCCCGACGTCGGCTCGACGATCGTGCCGCCGGGCTTCAGCTTCCCTTCGCGCTCGGCCGCCTCGACCATCGTGATCGCGATCCGGTCCTTGATCGAGCCGCCCGGGTTGAGGTACTCGAGCTTCCCGAGCACGTTCGCGGAGCCCGCGGGCACGATGTTCTGGAGCCGCACGAGCGGCGTGTGGCCCACCAGCTCGAGCAGGGTCGGATACTCCCGCGGCATTGCGCGAAGCGTAACGCCCGCAACCCGCTGTGGAAC
Source organism: uncultured Actinomycetes bacterium (assembly GCA_963746635.1). GTDB lineage: Bacteria > Actinomycetota > Thermoleophilia > Gaiellales > Gaiellaceae > AC-32. The sequence continues at coordinate 32,134 of CAVVBZ010000008.1, forward strand.
ACTGCAGGCGTGTTGGGCAAGGCGTGCTTCCGCGTGGGATTGATCGTCCTCGTAGTCGTGGCGACGGGGACAGGGACGGCCGTCAGGGGCGAAGCCGGCGGCCGCGAGACCGCGCAATGCGAGCCGACGCTCGCCCCCGGGTACGCGCAGGCCGTCAACCACGCGCTGGCGCAGAAGCAGGACCTGTGGGGCAACGAGTTGCTGCGGTCATCCACCGGCCCGACATACGCGGGCGTTCGGCACTTCCTGACGCCGTTGATGCTCGTCGGGCCGCCTTCGGGGGATGCCCCCTATCGCCTCACCGAGTCCGGCGTCTACTACCTCGCCTTCGGCCGGTTGGCCGGGAGCGGCGGCACTCGCTCGCTCGATCTTCACGTCGCCGACGGAAGCCAGATCGTGTCGGAAGGCGTCGATGGGCCGCGACTCACCATCGGCGTCGGCCGGACCGGGACGGAGCGCTACGGCTCATGCCTGGCCCGCTTGGGCGCTCCCGCGCTCTACCGTGGCTACCTGCCGGTGCTGGAGACGAGCTACGTCGCAGGCGACGGCGTGCGCTACCGGCAGGAGTCGTTTTCCACGCAGATCCCCGAGACGGGGTCGCTCGTCAGCTTCGTGCGGCTGGTGGTCGATCCGCGGTCCGCCCAGCGCACCGCCGGCTACACGCGCCTGACGCCGTCGGACGGGGGTCTCCGTCGAGTCGGCAACGAGCTGCGGCGCGGCGGCAGGACGCGTCTTCTCTTCAGCCTAGGCGCGAGATTCATCCACGGGTCTCTGGCGTACGCGACCACGGCGCGGAAGCCGCTCACCATCTATGCGGCGTGGCTCGCCGACGCGCGACCAACCAAGCCGTTGACGCTCGACCGGGCGAGGTACGAGCGGGCGAAGCGGTCGCTGGTCAGGTACTGGAATGGCCGCCTGGCCCAGGGAGCCCCGCTGGTCGTCCCGGAAAGGCGCGTGCTCGATGCTGAGCGGAATCTCCTGATTCAGAACCTCTCGCATTCCTGGCGGTACAGCCTCGGCAACTCGTACGAGCGGTTCTCGTGGGAGCTGATCGACCTCGCCCAGGTGATGGGTGCCTACGGCTTCACGGGAACCGAGGGCGCGATCGTGAAGAAGTCGTTTCAACGCGTCAGCGTGTTTCCCAACCGTGCCGCCGGAGAGCGCATGACCGGCACGGCCGACTACTACCGGCGAACCGGCGACGGGAACTTCGTCGAAGAGGTGACGCCGGAGCTCCGCGACGAGGTCACGAACTACGAGCAACAGCTCGACAGCAGCACCACGGGTCTTCTCGACCGGGAGCAGTACGGCGTGGACGTGTCGACGGCCGTCTACGGCCTGCACGACCAGGCGTTGGCGCTCGAGGGCCTTCGCGCAATGGCAGGAGTGTGGGCGGGAACCGGCCACGCGATCCTCGCGAGCAAGGCAACCAGTGTCGCCGACCGACTCGAGGCCGGCCTGCGGGCGGCTGTGCAGGCTTCGGCGTCGAGGCTCTCGGACGGCTCGCTCTTCGTCCCGGTTGCGCTGCTCGACGGCGCTGAGCAGCCGTATGACTCCGTCACGGACTCCCGCGAGGGGAGCTACTGGAACCTGGTGATGCCGTACGCGCTCGCGTCCGGGCTCTTTCCGCCCGGAAGCTCCGAGGCGGCAGGCGTGCTCAGGTACATGCTCAACCACGGCTCGCGCTTCCTCGGGCTGGTCCGCTTTCGGGCGTTCCCGAACATCGGCAAGCCGGGCTACCGCTCGTCCGGCACCGACGACGTGTACGGAACCAACGTCGTCCGTTTCCTCGCGGACAACGACCAGCCGGACCAGCTCGTCCTGAGCCTCTACGGCAAGCTCGGGGCAGGGATGACGCCAAACACGTTCGTCTCCGGCGAGGGCTCGACCATCGGCCCGGTCGACGGCGAGTACTACCGCTCGATGTTCCGTCCGCCGAACAGCGCGAACAACGCGTTCTTCCTCGAAACGCTGCGGCTGATGCTGGTGCATGAGACGAGGGACGCGCACAGCGTGCCAGAGGGGCTCGAGCTCGCGTTCGCGACCCCGCGCGCCTGGCTGCGCCCCGGCAAGCGGATCGCCGTTCGCCGCGTGCTGACGAGCTTCGGTCCGCTCTCCTACTCGATCGTGGCCGGGGCGGGCTCGATCCACGTGCGTGTGGAAGTGCCACGCCGTGTGCCGCCGCGGACGCTCAGGCTCCGGCTACGCCTGCCGAGCGGGGAGCGCATGACGGGCGTCGCGCTCGGCGGGCGCGACTTCTATCGCTTCGTTCCCGCGACCGAGACGATCAACCTCTCCGGCCTCCGCGGGGGGCTCGATCTGATCGTCACCACCGCACGCAGCTAGCGAAGCTCAGTGCCGGAAGTGGCGGCGGTGCGGTGAAGACCATCGTCGCGCCCTCGCGCTCGACCGCCTCGATCACCTCGCCATCCCGCTTCGAGCCGCCGGGCTGGATGATCCCGGTCACCCCTGCGCCGAGCGCGAGCTGCGGGCCGTCGGCGAAGGGGAAGAAGGCGTCGGAGGCCAGCACCGCGCCGGCGGTCGGATGGTCGTGCTCCCGCGCCTTCTCGAGCGCGATCCGGACCGCGTCGACGCGGCTCATCTGGCCGGCGCCGATCCCGATCGTCTGCAGGTCGCGCGCGATCACGATCGCGTTCGAGGCGACGTGCTTGCACACGCGCCAGGCGAAGAGCAGGTCGCCCCAGGTCATCTCGCTCGGCGATCCTGAGACGACCTCCATCCCCTCGCGGTCGTCGATGTCGGAGTCGCGTTCCTGCACGAGCACGCCGCCGAGCACGCGCCGGTAGTCGCGCTCGCCGGGGTTCGAGAGCCGCCGCTCGCGGTCCTCGAGGATCCTCGTCGCAGGCTTCTCGGTCAGCTTCGCGAGCGCGGCCTCGTCGTAGCCCGGCGCGAACAGCACCTCGACGAACTGCTCTGCGAGCCGCTCGCCCAGCTCGGCGCTGACCGCCCGGTTGAGGACGACGACGCCGCCGTAGGCCGAGAGCGGGTCGGCCGCGAGCGCGCGCTCGTACGCCTGCTCGATCGAGCCCGCGACCGCGACGCCGCACGGGTTCGCGTGCTTGACGATCACGCAGGCCGGAAGCTCGAACTCGCGCGCGATCAGCCGCGCCGCGGAGAGATCGTTCAGGTTGTTGAAGGAGAGCTCGCGACCGTGCACCTGCTCGACGCGCGAGAGCAGGTGCCGCCGCGCGCCGACCTCGGAGTAGTAGGCCGCCCGCTGGTGCGGGTTCTCGCCGTAGGCCAGGTCGAGCTCGCGCGTGAACACCGGCAGCAGCGCGTCCGGGAAGCGCCTCGGGCTCGGAGAACCAGCCCGCGATCGCCGCCTCGTAGGCCGCGGTCACCGCGAAGGCCTCGCCTGCGAGCCGGCGGCGCGTCTCGAGCGAGAGCTCGCCGCGCGCGCGAAGCTCGCTCGAGGATCTCCGGCGTAGGTCCGGCGCGACAGACGGGAGCGACGTGCGCGAAGTTCTTCGCTGCCGCGCGGAGCATCGCCGGCCCGCCGATGTCGATCATCTCGACGGCGTCCTGCTCGCCGACGGCCTTTCGCGAGACGACGTCCTGGAACGGATAGAGGTTCACGCAGACGAGGTCGAACGGCTCGATCTCGTGCTCGTCGAGCGAGGCCCGGTCGTCGGGGCGGTCGCGCCGCGCGAGGATCGCGGCGTGGATCCGCGGGTGGAGCGTCTTCACGCGCCCGCCGAGCAGCTCGGGCACCTCGGTCAGCTCCTCGACGGTCGTCACCGCGATCCCGAGCTTGTCGAGGAAGGCAGCGGTGCCGCCGCTCGCGACGATCTCGACGTCGAGGTCGGCGAGCCCGCGCGCGAGCTCGTCCAGTCCCGACTTGTCGTAGACCGAGAGCAGCGCGCGCTTGATCACGCGATCAGCTCCCTGACGACGCGCGGAAGCAGGCGGTGCTCGACCTCTTGCACGCGCGCGCGAAGCGTGTCCGCGTCGTCGCCGGTGCGCACGGGCACGGGCTCGGCTGCGAGCACCGGGCCGCTGTCCATGCCGTTGTCGACGAGGTGCACGGTCGCCGCGGTCTCCGGAACACCGGCCGCGAGCACGTCCTCGATCGGGTGCGCGCCGGGAAACTCGGGGAGCGGGGCGGAGTGCGTGTTGATCACGCGACCCGGGAAGCGCTCGAGGAAGCAGGGCCGCAGGAGGTGCATGTACCCGGCGCAGACGACGAGGTCGACGTCGTGCTGCTGGAGCCAGTCGGCCATCGCGCCGTCTCGCGCCTCGCGGCCCTCGTAGTCGTCGAGCGGGAACACCTCGGCCGGGATGCCCGCCTCCTGGGCGCGCTCGAGCGCGCGTACGCCGGGTCTGTTGCTCGCCACGCACGCGATCGGAAGGCCCGCGTCGATCAGCGCCTGAAGGTTCGTCCCCTCACCGCTGACGAGAACCCCGATCACGTCGAGCCGCCCGATCACGGTCCCGACCTCCGCATCTGGCTCGGGCACGACCGCGCACATGCCGACGCCGAGGTTGAACACGCGCCGCTGCTCGGCCTCCTCGACTCCTTGTTCGGAGAGCCACGCGTACACGGGCGGCCGCTCCCACGCGCCCCAGTCGAGCTCGACGCCGACGCCCTCCGGCAAGACGCGCGTCAGGTTGCCGAGGATCCCGCCGCCGGTCACGTGCGCGAGCGCCTTCACGTCCGCCTTGGTGCGGAGCTCACGTACCTCGTCCAGGTAGAGGCGGTGCGGCGCGAGCAGGAGGTCGGCGTCGAAGTCGTTCTCGCCGACGAGTTCGCGCACGAGCGAGAACCCGTTCGTGTGCAGCCCGGACGAGGGGAGCCCGAGCACGACGTCGCGGGCCTCGCAGCGGGAGCCGTCGATCAGGTCGCTTCGCGCCACGAGCCCCGACGCAGGTGCCCGCGAAGTCGAGCTCGTCCTCGCGGTAGACACCGGGCAGCTCGGCCGTCTCGCCGCCGATCAGCGCGCAGCCGGCCTCGCGGCAGATCTCGGCCGCGCCCTCGACGAGCTCCGCGACCTGCTCGAGGTCGAGCCTGTGGGCGGCCACGTAGTCGAGGAAGAAGAGCGGCTCGGCACCGATCGTGAGCACGTCGTCGATGCAGTGCGCGGCGAGGTCGCGCCCGGCGTCGTGCAGCCGGCCAGCCCGCCGCGAGAGCACGAGCTTCGAGCCGACGCTGTCGGTCGAGGCCGCGAGCAGCCGCCGCTCGTCGAGCGCATAGACCCCGGCAAAGCCGCCGAAGACACCCTCGACCGCGGGCGTGCGCGTCGACTCGACCGCCGCCCTCAACCTGCCGACCACCTCGTCGGCGGCCGCCAGCGAGACGCCTGCCTCCGCGTAGGTCCTACCCCCTGAGCTCACGCGCCGAGTCTAAAGCCGCGGGTTGTCGAGAGCCCGGCCGGTGCAGGAGGCGACCCTCCTGCACGGAACCTTGCAATGGCTGATACATGCGCTCCACGGGCGTCCACCACGTCGACCTGGTCGTGTCCTCGATCGAGCGCAGCCTGCCCTTCTACCGCGACCTGCTCGGCCCGCTGGGTGGCACGGCGTCAGCGAGACGAAGGGCGAGCGCGGCGAGGTGATCTGGTACCTCTGGGGGCCGGGCAGCTCGATCGGGATCCGCGAGGCTCAGGGCGACGCCAGGCCGTACGACCGCTACCAGGTCGGGCTCCATCACCTCGCGCTCGAGGCGGGCTCGCGCTCGGCCGTCGACGAGCGCACCGAGTGGCTGCGCGCGCAGGGCGCGGAGATCGAGAGCGAGCCGGAGGAGTACTGGTACCAGCCCGGGTACTACGCAGTGTTCTTCTACGATCCCGACGGGATCAAGCTGGAGATCGTGCACGTCCCTCCCGGCCTCGCGGCCTGAACGAAAGGAGACGCAGGCATGTCGACCACTCCTCCCGAGGAGCCGAGCGGCGGTACGACCATGCAGCCGAGCGCGCCGAGCTCGCCGAGCATGATGATGTCCGGCCAGTGGGCCGGCGCCCGGATGCCGATTCCGGGCAACGCGGAGTTCTTCCTCCTCTTCGTCGTGGAGATCATCTTCACGATCATCTGGATCTCCGCCGAGAGCGTCGACACCAGGATGTGGGTGATCGTGACGACGGTCCCTGACGTCGTTCTACTTCGTCAGCCGCGGCATCGCGAAGGCGAGCCGCGTGCTGGAGCAGTAGCTAGTGCCCCGTCCAGCAATACATGCCGGCTTCTGGCCCGCGATCACGCGGCGCCAGAGCCCACCCTTGCCCTTAGCAAGGCAGTCCAGCCTTGCTGCGGGCAAGTGCGATCTCTGGCTTGGTGCTCGCGACCCAGAAGCTCGACGGCATTACTGGACGGGGCACTAAGCGGACGCCGGCTCGAACCTGAGCTTCGCGCCCTCACGCGGGGTTGCCGTCGGGTAATCCCGCGTGAGGCATGCGCGGCAGAGCTCTTCGGCCGGGCGCGTCGTCGACTCCTGCAGGCCTTCGAGCGACAGGTAGGCGAGGGAGGTCGCGCCGAGATGCTCGCGCACCTGCTCGACCGAGCGCGAGTACGCGATCAGCTCGTCCTCTTCGGCGAAATCCATCCCGTAGTAGCACTGGCCGATGACCGGCGGCGAGGAGATGCGCACGTGCACCTCGGCCGCGCCCGCCTCGAACAGCAGCTGGACGATCTTGCGGGTCGTGTTCCCGCGCACGATCGAGTCGTCGACTGCGACGACGCGCTTGCCCGCGAGCTCGCCGAGCGGGTTGAACTTCAGCTTCACGCCCTGCTCGCGAAGGCCCTGGTCGGGCTGGATGAACGTACGGCCGACGTAGCGGTTCTTGATCAGGCCCTCCGAGAACGGGATCCCGCTTGCGCGCGAGAAGCCGATCGCGGCGGGCGTGCCCGAGTCCGGGATCGGGAGAACGAGGTCGGCCTCGGCGGGCGCCTCGGCCGCGAGCCGCTCGCCCATGCGCACGCGAGCGCCGTGCACCTCGACTCCTGCGAGCCGAGAGTCGGGACGGGCGAGGTAGAAGAACTCGAAGATGCAGAGCGCTCCCTGGCCGGCGATCTCGACTGCTTGCCGCGCGTGGACGCCGTCCTCGTCGATCACGACCAGCTCGCCGGGAGCCAGCTCGCGCTCGAGCTCGGCGCCGACGTTGTCGAGCGCGCACGTCTCGGAGGCGAGCAGCCAGTGGCCGTCCTCGCGGCCGAGGCACAGCGGCCGGAAGCCATGTCGGTCACGGAAGCCGATCAGCTTGCCCTCGGAGATCGCGACCACCGAAAAGGCGCCCTCGAGCCGCGCCATCGCGTTCGCAACCGCGTCCTCGATCGGAGCGGGGTCGTTGGCGATCAGCGCGGCGATCAGCTCGGTGTCGGAGGTCGTGCTCAGTCCCACGCCCTCGGCGGCGAGCTCGTCGCGCAGCTGGGAGGCGTTGACGAGGTTGCCGTTGTGCCCGAGCGCGACCGTGCGCCCGCGTCCGCGCTGGATCAGCGGCTGCGCGTTCGCCCACTGGGTCGAGCCGGTGGTCGAGTAGCGCGTGTGGCCGATCGCGGTGTCGCCGCGCAGGCCGCGCAGCTTCTGCTCGTCGAAGACCTGCGTGACGAGGCCCATGTCGCGCAGCACGGTCAGGCGGCCCTCGTCGGAGACGGCGATCCCGGCCGACTCCTGGCCGCGGTGCTGGAGGGCGAAGAGGCCGAAGTAGGTGACGCGGGCGACGTCGCGATCCGGCGCCCGGATGCCGAACACGCCGCACATCAGCGCACCGTCCCGAGCTTGCGCAGGTTTGGCCACGCAGGCTGCTTCGCGGCAGCGACGACGACCGAGCCGTACGGCGCCTCGCCGGATGCCTCAAACAGGTGGCCGCTGAAGGCCGACGCCTCCGCCAGTGCGTGCGCCAGGCCGCCGTCGCTCACGTCATGGGCGAGCGAGAGGCTCGGCGCGTTGAGCCAGAGCCACCCGATCAGCTCGACGTCGTCGCCCTCGGCGAGCCAGACCCCGTCGCCGGGGCTCCAGCCGCCCGGCACCTCGCGCACGTCCGCGACGAGCCCGACGCAGCCGACCACGGGCGTGGGCGGAATCGCGCGCCCGTCGGTCTCGTTGTAGAGCGACACGTTGCCGGAGACCACGGGAATCCCGAGCGCCTCCGCCGCCTCGGCGATCCCCTCGATCGCCTCCGTCAGCTCCCAGCCGATCTCGGGCTTCTCGGGATTGCCGAAGTTGAGGCAGTCGGTCAGCGCGAGCGGCTCGCCGCCGGCGCAGGCGACGTTGCGGGCCGCCTCGAGGACGGCTTCCCGTCCGGCCGCGCGCGGGTCGCGCTCGCCGAGACGCGGCCCGTCGAGCGAGACCGCGAGGCCGCGCCAGGAGGGGCGCAGTCGCAGCACGGCCGCGTCGAGCCCGGGCCGGCGGACGGTCCGCGACTGGACGAGGTGGTCGTACTGCTCGTAGATCCAGCGCTTCGGCTCGAGGTTGACCGGGTCGACCGGAGCCGGGCGCCGCTCGACCGGAAGCCGGTCGACCTCGTAGCGCGGGCACTCGTCGGTGAGGAACTCGGCCGTGATCTCGCCGACGACGTCGCCGTCGAAGAAGCACCGCAGCTCGCCGGTGTCGGTGACCTCGCCGACCGCCGCGTGGTGGAGCTCCCAGCGCTCGAGCACGGCCTCGACGCGCTCGAGCAGCTCCGGCCGGCAGACGGCGACCATCCGCTCCTGGCTCTCGGAGATCATGATCTCCCACGCCTCCATCCCCTCCTCGCGGAGCGGGACGCGGTCGAGCTCGATGTCGACTCCCGCGCCGTCGCGAGCCATCTCCGCGAGGGCCGAGGCAAGCCCGGCCGCGCCGCAGTCCTGCAACGACTCCACCAGCCCGCCTTCCACGAGCTCGAGCGAGGCCTCGATCAGCTTCTTGCCCGTGAACGGGTCGCCGATCTGCACGGAGGGCCGCTTTTCCTCCGAGCCGTCACCGAGCTCCTGGCTCGCGAGCACCGAGGCGCCGCCGATCCCGTCGCGGCCGGTCGTCGCCCCGTACAGGACGATCGGGTTGCCCAGTCCCTCGCGCGCGCGCCCGTGCGACTCGCTCCGGGGCAGCACCCCGACGCACATCGCGTTGACGAGGCAGTTGCCGGCGTAGGCCTCGTCGAAGACCGTCTCGCCGCCGACGGTCGGCACGCCGACGCAGTTGCCGTAGTGGCGATCCCGTCGACCACGCCGTTGAAGCTACCAGCGCGGTCGTTCGCCGAAGCGGAGGCCGTCCAGAAGGGCGATCGGCCGCGCGCCGGAGGCGACGATGTCGCGCAGGATCCCGCCGACCCCGGTCGCCGCCCCCTGGAACGGCTCGACCGCGGAGGGATGGTTGTGCGACTCGACCTTGAAGGCGACCGCCTCGCCGTCGCCGAGGTCGATCACGCCCGCGTTCTCTCCCGGCCCCTGGAGCACGCGCGGGCCGGCGCTCGGGAGGCGGCCGAGCAGCGGAGCCGAGTGCTTGTAGCCGCAGTGCTCCGACCACAGCAGCGAGAAGACCGCGAGCTCGAAGTGGTTGGGGTCGCGCTCGAGCAGCTCGCGGATTCGGCGAGCTCCCCGTCGGTGAGACCGAGGCGCGGTGGAGCGACTGTTCGGCGACCCTCGTCAGAGAAGCGAGTGTAGCCGCCTCGCAAGACGCGTCCGGCCCCGTCTCGGGCGGGCGCAGCCGGACGGCCGGTAGCCTCGAACGCATGTCGCGCGGCTACGTCGTCTACATCGGTCTCCTCGCCGCCTTCTGGGGCGCGTCGTACATGTTCATCAAGGTCGCGGGCCGGGACTTCGAGCCGGCGACGATGATGATGCTTCGTCTTGCGGTCGCCTCCACGATCCTCCTCGTCGTCCTCGCGCGGCAGCGCGGCGCGCGAGCGATGCTCGCCGAGATGCGGGACGTCGGGTGGGCGGGCTTCGTTCTCGGTGTCGTCAACGCGGCGATCCCGTTCACGCTGATCGCCTGGGGTGAGACGCACATCGACTCGGGCGTGGCCGCGATCGCCAATGCCACGGTGCCGATCTTCGTCGTGCTGCTCGCGATCCGGTGGCGGCCGGAGCGAGCGCTCCGCGGCCTGCGGCTGGTCGGGTTCCTCGTCGGGCTTCTCGGCGTGGGCGTGCTGCCCGGCGTGCATCCGGAGGGCGGCTCGTGGGCCGTGATCGGCACGCTCGCCGTCGTGCTGGCCTCGCTCTCCGTTCGCCTTCGGCAGCCTCTGGGGCCACGCCTGGTCGTTCGGCGCCGCGGCCTCACCCTCGCCGCGACCTCGATGTCGGCGGGCTCACCGTGCTGCTGATCCCGGGGCTCCGGC
>CAVVBZ010000009.1:0-14274 GCA_963746635.1 uncultured Actinomycetes bacterium
AGAGCAGCGCCGACATGAGCGGATAGCGCAGCACGGGGCGCAGCACCGCGCTCCAGACCCGCGACCCCTCCTCTGACGCCTCGCGGTGGAGGAACGGGATGCGCCCCTCTCGATGTTGTCGCCGAGGCGGTGCATCAGCGCCGGGAGCACCGAGAGCGAGCCGATGATGGCGACGGCGACGACGATCATCGTGCCGACGCTGATCGACTTGAACGTCGGGTCGCCGGCGACCAGCATCCCCGCGATGGCGACGAGGACGGTCGCGCCCGAGATCAGCACTGCCTGCCCCGACGTCATGGCCGTGACCAGAAGCGCGTCGTGCGGGTTCCTGCCGCGGGCGCGCTCCTCCCGCTCGCGCTTGAGGTAGAAGAGCGAGTAGTCGACGCCGACCGCCATCCCGACGAGCAGGATCACGGACTGCGTTGCGTCCGAGGCCGGGATCCCGTGGCTCAGGAGAGCCGAGAGACCGATCGCGGCGAGCACACCCGAGAAGGCGAGCAGCACGGGAATGCCGGCGGCGACGAACGCGCCGAAGGCGAACAGGAGGATGATCAGGGTGGCCGGAAGCGCGAGCTTCTCGGCCCGTTTGAAGTCATCTCCGAGCGTCTTGTCCAGCGCCTTCCGCGCGCTCGCGTCGCCGAACTCCTCGACGATGAAGCCAGGGTGCGCCTTCTGGACCGCGGCGGTCGCGTCGAGCGCGCCCTGGACGTGGTTGTGCGCGTCCTCGACCTTCCCCTTGATGTCGAAGCGGACGATCGCCGAGTGCTGGTCCTTCGAGACCTGGCCCTGGCTCGCGGAGATTGCGTCGAGCGGCGACACGATCGCCGTCACCTCGGGCACCTGCCGGAGCCGCCCGACGACGTTGTTGATCACGGCCCTGAACTCCGGCTCGCGGGCGTTGTGCTCGGTGCTCTGGATCAGGACCGACTCTCGGAGGCCGGCTGCTTGAAGTCGCCGCTGCCGAGGATCTTCTGCGCCCGTCCCGACTCGCCGTCGCCGGCGTTCGAGTCGAGCAGCTTGTTCGTCCCGACCGAGGTTCCGATGAAGACCGCGGCGACGACGAACACCAGCCAGCCGAAGAACGCGGTCTTCCAGTGTGCGGCGCTCCAGCGCCCGGCGCGACCTGCGAGATTCGTTCTCCCCACGAGCCTGCTCCCCCGTCGCTTCGGCGGGGAGGGTAACGCAGGAGACCGCCGTTCGCTACGAGGTCCCGCCGTGCTCCCGCTTGGCCTCTTCCTCCATGCGCTCGAGCCGCGTGTAGTAGTCGGAGAACTCGTTCAGGTGGGCGAGCGCGATCTTCCCGGTCACGATGGCGTCGTCCCCCGTGACGTCGGTGGAGGGATCGTGCAGGCCGTGCTCGAGCTCGACGTCCATGCCCATCCGGAACTGCTCGACGTCGAAGGGAGCCGTCTCCCAGTCGATCCCGATCTGCTCGCCGATCTGGCGAGCCTCCTCGGCGGTGAATGTCTTCTGATTGCTCATGGTGCGACTCTACGCCTGCGACGACCGCGAGGGCTCGCCCCGGCGCCAGGGCGAGCCCTTCTCGACGACGCGACTAGGCGCTCGCGCCGCTCGAGCTGTTCGAGCCGTTCGAGCCCTGCTGAGGTGGAGCGGGCATCCCCGACTCGACCTTCACGAGCTCGAACTGCTTGTTGACGTAGACGGTCGCCGGCGTCCCGTCGGCCCTGACCATGTGGGCCTCGTAGGCCGCGTTGCCGTCGGCGTCCGTCTCGACGCGGATGATCGTGCCGCCGGGGACCTTGGCGAGGGCAAGCGCCTTCACCTTGGCCGCGGCCTCACCGCTGAGCAGCGTCTCGTCACTCCGCTGCCTGCCCCACGGCCTCTGGGCCTGCGGGGCGTTCGCTGCCGGCTGGATCGCGATCGACTGCCAGCCGCCGCTCGATGCGGACGAGGACTGGCTCGAGCCCGACCCGCTGGCCGCGCTGGCGATGCCGTACGTCCCGGCGGTGAGCCCGACCGCGATCGCCCCGAGGACGACCACACGCTCGAGCGACCACCGCTTCTGCCTTTCCTTCGTCATGTGCCTCCTTTCTGTCGCTTACCGCCCGATCCGGGCGCACGTGCACCGTCGCAGGCGAAGCTGAAAGGAGGCTGTGAGCGGCCTAAGGAGTCGCTAAGACGTCAAGGCGGCCGAGGTGATGCTCGCCAAGTAGCGCCAGCGCCTACCATGCCGCAATGGCCAGCGTCGACAACCCGAGCGGCACCATGAGGCGCGAGGACGTGATCGATCTCACCGTCCGAGACGTCATGATCCCGCGGCCGAAGACGCTCCCAGCCGATTCACCGGTCTCCGAAGTTCGAGCGCTGCTCGAGCGTCGCGGCGTCCGGACCATCCTCCTCGCCGAGGACGGCGCGTTCCGAGGCGCCATCGAGCGGGACGGGCTCCCGGCGAGCGCTGCCGACGACGAGCCTGCTTCCCGGTACGCGGATCTCGAGCCGCCCAGCGTCACGCCCGGAACGCCGATGACCGAGGCGATCGAGCTGCTCGAGCGCGCCCGGGAGCCACGGCTGATCGTCCTCGACGATGACGGCGTTACCTTGCTCGGGCTCGTCTGCGCGAAGCCCGGCGCAACGACGTTCTGCGTTCGCTGACCGGCGCCTCCGGCGTCCTTACCCGACCACCTCGACCTGATATGCGGCCATCCCGGAGACGGCGTTGACGACGAGCCGAAACGGTCCCGTGATGATCGGCGTGACCATGCCGTAGGCGTCGGCCGCCGGGGTCTCGTCCCAGGCCACGAGATTGCCGTTCTGGTCGTAGATGTGCAGGTCGAAATCGACGTTCTGCTCAGTCGGATGCACGCTGAACGAATAGGTACGGCCGCCCTGTAGGACGACGTCGAGATACTCGGCTTGCCCTGTTCCGATTAGTCCGGCTCCGACAACTGGCATTCGCGCTCCTCCTTCTTCACCTTCGGCCATGGGCCGAGGTCGATGTGTTGGCCTGGACGAGCGCAGGGCGCCGTGGCCGCCAGAGGCACGCCCTTGGATCGCCCGCCCTCACGCGAACGTCGTTCACCCGGTCAAACCGCCGAGATCCGAGCCGCAGCAACTCAGGCACGTCCCGATTCACGGACAAAACGCCTTCCGTTGCGTTCGCTACAAGCGCGAACCTAATGCCCGGTCCCCGGCTGGTCAAGACCCGCCGCAGAGCGGACAGCTCGGCGCGGCCAGTCGCACGCAGGCCCGGCAGACGCGGTCTCGCATCAGCCGGCCACAGGCGGGACACCGCCGCGGCTGTCGCGCCTCGAGAAGGCCCTTGCCCACTCCCATCCGGATCATGGCGGCGCCGACGCCGGTCGTGACGACGCTGAGGAGTGCGAGATGCTGCGCGAGCCCGTTCATGCCTGTGCTCTTCAGACGGGCTTCGGACGCGTTAGTTGGCGCGGCTGATCGCGTGACCGACGATCCCCTCTTCGGTTGGAACAGGGCGTTGTCTGGTTCGGGGTTTGACGTCGGGCACCAACAGGAAGACGTCGACCAGCACAGCCCGGCCCTTCCTGATCACGACCCAGTCGGCGATGGCGCGATACTCCGGGTCGGAGAGAACGGAAGCCGCCAGGCCGCCGATTGCGTGCCGAAGTGCCGAAACGCGAGTCGTCGCACCTTCCCACGAGATGCATCCGGCCACCACCGGCGCGCGCAACCGGGAACTGCCCGAACGGCGGTGCGGTAGTACTGCGCCGCCTTCGCCCGAGTCGTGAGAACCGAAACGACGGAGTTCAAGCCCTGATGCGGCGACCCGAGGCTGGAGAACGACCAGGCCGTTACCGCGGGCGTGCGGTGCAGGCACTGGCTGAGCCAGGTCTCGTCGAACGGCACCCAGTAGGACCATTCGGGTGGGAGGTCGCTCTTCACGGCGACGAGGCTCCCGGCAAGGCGACTGTCCGACCCGCGCGGGTACGCGGCCCCGACCGCCGCTGCCAGCAAGAGAACCGCCGCCGCAACACCGAGAACGCGAAGCAGGAGGGAGTGTCTCCTGCGCTACGACGGCGTACGTGCCGTTCATTGCCTGCCTCCTCTCATTGGTCTCGTTACCCCTTACGCGGCCGCCACGCCGGACGGCCGGTCTTGCACATCCCACGCCCGGTCAGCGTCGTCACACGGTGTAGCCCGCTGCCGTCGGCGTTCATGACGTAGATCCACGTTCGCGCCTGGATCGCGATCTTCCGTCCGTCGGCGACCAGACCGGCACGCCAGGCAGGCCGATCGCGCCACATGGCCGTCTGTTCGGGGTCACGTCCTCCCCAGCCGGCGTGAAGAGCTTCACGCCGCAGCCGGCGTGAACGGCGATCCGCCCGCCGTTGGGAGACCAGGCAGGCGTCGACGCGTTCGCGACCAGGAGGCGGCGGTTCGATCCGTTCGCGTCGATGATCGAAACCGAGTGGGCGTGCCGCAGTCGCTCCGCGCCGCAGCCTGGGGTACGAATGCGAGCCGACTGCCGGACGGAGACCAGGACGGCGAGGAGTCGCAGCCGTCGTTCCGGTTCCGGTGTGGAGCAGCGTGTCGGCCGATCCGTCGATCTTCATCACGTGGATCGACCCGTACGAGGCGATCCAGTCGGGCGTCCCGGTCGGTCCGGACATAGGCGAGCTTCGATCCCCTTGGCGACCAGGCGAGATCGGATTCACCTTCCTGCTCTCTTGTAGACTTCGCGACCCTTTCCGGTGGCCGCGTCGACGATGTGGATGCCGAGCAATTTCGGCACTGGACACCCGCCGCGCGCAGGTGCGCGAGTACGCAAGCCCGCGCCCGTTCGGCGACCAGGCGATGCTCACCAGCTCGCAGCACCCGGGACGGTAGAGGCTGCTTCGTCCGCCAGGGTTCCCGATCGCGGCGACGTATTCCCGCTCCGCGAGGGGTCGGACGCAATGACGGTCAGCGGGCCGTTCTTCGCGAGCGCAGGCCGGGCCTGCGCCTTCGAGCCCTGCGCTGCACCCGGCGAGCAGGACGACGATCCCTGCCACGAGGAGAACCGCAGCGTCGAGCGCGCGTCTTCCCTTCATCTCGGCTTTCTTGCGCACGACGTGTCGCCGGGAAGGAGCGTCTCGAAGAAGTGGGCGGCGATCTGCGGCACGCAGTCCTGGCGCCAGCCGATCGCCGGGTGGGCGGCACCGGCGACGGTGATGAAGGCCGCGTTCGGGAACTCGTCGAGCAGGTGGCGCGTCATCTCGGTGGTGACCGTGCTGTCGACGTCGCCCGAGAAGATGATCGTCGGCAGGTTGCGGAGAGGCGCGGTCGTGGGTACGGCCGGTTCGTAGCGGCTCGGTGCGGGCCAGGTCAGGCACTCCTCGCTGAACCAGAAGACAGTTCCAGCCGCGCGCGGAGAAGGGCGCGAAGGTCTGCTTCGGGAACGCGGCCAGCGCCGCCGCGTACTTGCTCCGCCGGACCGCGATCGGGTCGGCCGGGCTCCAGGGCGTGGGCAGATCGCTGCACGAGCAGCGATGTTGTCGCCCTCCGAGAAGTCGCCGGCGGCGCCCATCGGGCCGGGCCAGAACGGCTGCTGCCGCGCCAGCTTGAGCAGCGGCTTCGGGTTGCGGCGACGGAGCGCGGCCGCCATGTGGAGCACGGTCTTCGGCGGCGCCATCTTCCCCTGGTCGCCTCCGTGGCTGAGGAGGTTGATCAGCTCGACCTCGTCGACGACGATGCGGCGGCCCTTCACGGGATGTGCTCGCACACGGGCTGCGAGGTATCGGACGGCCGCCGCCACATTGCCGTGGCAGGACGAGCTGCGCCGGCACAGAAGGCGCTCGATCCGCATCAGCCCCTGCGGCATACCGAGACCCCACGCGAAGAACTGCCCGCGGTCGGATGCGACCAGCCCGGCGTCGAGCGCGAGCGCGTGAACGTGCTGCGGGAACCGTGCCGCGTAGCCCTGCTCGGACACCGGGCCGTACGAGAACGCGTAGTAGTCGATCTGGTCGTAGCCGAGGGCCTTGCGCACGTCCTCGACGTCGAGGGCCACGTCGCCCGAGCCGTAGCGGTCGGCCGCGGCGCCGAGCTGCCGCCCGCAGCTTTCCGACGGCCGTGTGGAACGCCGGGTAGTTCCGAAAGCCGTTCTGCAGGTCGGGGCAGTCGATCGCGCCCGAACGACCGGTGCCCCTCGGGTCGATCAGGACGAGGTCGTGGCGCACCGACAGCTCCGGCGCCTTCTCGTAGAAGAAACGCTCGGCCCAGCCGCTCTCACCGGGCCCACCAGGGGTGATGAAGATCGGCTCCAACGCGGGGCCCGAACCGGTGTGCGGCGAGACGTAGAAGGCGATCGGGATCGTCCCGGCAGACGGATCGGCGCGGTCGAGCGGGACGACGACGCTGCCGCAGCGCCACTGAGAGTCCCCGGCGCAGACGGGCAGCGTCGCGGGAGTTGCGAGACCGGCCGCTGCGGGGTGGTCGGCATCGCTTCCCCATGTGGGCCAGCCGTCGAGGTTTGCGCTGTGGGTGATGCGTGTGACGGGGCCGCCGCCGAGGGGTTGGGTGACGATGTCGGGGAACGTGTTCCCGCCGAGCGGCTTGGGGGTGGCGTCGAGATCGGTGGCGTAGACGATCGCCTTGCCGTCGGGTGAGTAGGAGCCGGCGAGCACGTAGTGGCTCGCACCCACGTTCGTGACGCGTCGCAGGTCGGTGCCGTCGGGTCGGATGGAGTAGAGGTTGGTGCCGGGCGCGAGGTTGTCGTCGTTGATCGCGTTGGACGCGAAGAGGATCCGGCTGCCGTCCGGTGCCCAGTCCGGGCCGGTGGCGCGCAGGCTCCAGGGCGTAAGGCGCCGCAGCCCGCTGCCGTTGACGTTGACGACGAAGATCGCTCTTCTGCTCGCCGGGCGGGTGCGCCTCGAGTTGTAGCGTCTGAAGACGAGCTGGGTGCCGTTCGGGGACAGCTGCGGTTGCCCGAAGCCGACGCGGTAGCCGGTCGATCGTCGAAGGACCTTCATGTGCCTCCCCTTGAGATCGGTCATCACGATCTCGGAGTTCGCGATCTCGTCGTGCTTGATGCGACCCGTCTCGTGGACGAAGACGACGTGCCGCCCGTCGGGCGCAAAGGAGGGATGGCTGTTGTCCGGGCAGGCCGGCGGCAGCGCGGCCGCCCTGCAGACGCGTGTGAGCGAACGTTGCCCCGTGCCGTCGGGCTTGACCAGCCAGATCGAGCACACGATCTGCGTGCAGCGATCGAAGACGATCAGCTTGCCGTCAGGCGACCAGTGCGCATGCTTGTCCTCGACCGCTCTGGCCGAGTGGGACACCCGGTGTTCTCCGGAGCCGTCCTGGTTCGCGACGTAGATCTCGCTCCACAGAGGGTTGTCCTGCAATCGGTAACGCATGAAGGCGATCTTCCCGTTGCTGCCCGGCGCCGTCGCCCGGGCGAATGACGGCGCGAGCACCAATGCGCCGGCAAGGAGACACAGCAGCCCCACGCGGATCGTCATCTGGAAAACCTCCTTCGTTGTTCGTCAGCGCAGCTGGAACGAAGCTAGACAGCGCGTCCCGGCCGGAACAACCGCGGCAGCAGGCGTTCGGTGGGGGGTTACCCTCCGAATCGTCTGCCCGGGTGGCGCGCTTGCAGGGCCGCCGAATCGCGTTCAGAGTTGCCCTAGTGGACGGCGACTCGACGACGGTCCAGCCAGTGCTGAGAGCCGTCCGGCTGCGCAAGACGTTCGCGTCGGAAGCTGGTCCCGTGCGCGCTCTGCGTGGCGTCGACCTGATGATCTCGCCAGGCGAGTTCGTCGCCGTGATGGGGCCTTCGGGCTGTGGCAAGTCGACGCTGCTCAACCTCGTCGCCGGCCTGGACACACCGTCGTCCGGCGAGATCGTGCTCGCCGGCGAAGCGCTGGAAGCCAAGGACGAGAGCGAGCTGGCGCACATGCGCCGGCGCCACATCGGCTTCGTCTTCCAGTTCTTCAACCTGCTCGAGGACACCTCGGCGCTGGAGAACGCCGCCCTGCCGGCGGTGATCGCAGGTGCCTCGCAAGGTGATGCCGAGCGCCGCGCCCGCAACCTGCTCGACCTGCTCGGGCTGCCGGACAAGGCCGAAGAGCTGCCAGGCGTTCTCTCGGGTGGGCAGCGGCAGCGGCTTGCGATCGCGCGCGCGCTCGCGAATGAGCCGACGCTGCTCCTCGCCGACGAGCCAACGGGTGCGCTCGACACCGCCGGCGGGCTCGAGGTGCTAGAGCTGTTCCGGCGCCTGAACGCCGATGGGCAGACAATCCTGCTCGTCACGCACGACGACCGTGTCGCCGACTCGGCGACACGTGTGGTGCTGATGCAGGACGGCCGCCTCCTCGCCGCCGCCGAAGAAGCTACGGCTATGTCGAGATCAGGAGCCTGACCCGTGGTTGCGGTCTGGATGCGCTTCTCGGTCGAGCTGCGTTCGAGCTGGCGCACCTGGCTGACGCTCGCCGTGCTCACAGGCATTGCAGGAGGCGTCCTCGTCACGGCGGCGTCCGGCGCGCGCCGGACCGACTCTGCGCTGGCCCGCCACCTGGCCGCATACGGCCACAGCGATGTCGGCATTGCCACGAGTGAGCTGTCCGCCCTGCGCCTGGATGAGAAGCTGCCGCAGGTTGCGGCGTCGTCGATCGGCGAGGAGCTCGATTTCCACGCTCGCGACGCGCATGGGCGTGACATCCCCGTCGTCGGGCCCAACGCGATGCTGATGTACGCGAGCACCGACGGCCGGGACGGGGTGGCACTGGATCGCTGGAAGCTGCTGGCCGGAAGGCGCGCGGACCCGAACCGCGTCGAGGAGGCAGTACTCGACTCGAGGGCCGCACGAACCTTCGGCGTCGGCGTAGGGGACACGGTCCGCGTCCGCGTCTCCGATCACCCGGTACGGCTGCGGGTTGTCGGCATCGCGGCCGCGACCGACCCGGTGAATCACCCGGGCGGGGTCGTCCATCTGACCCCGGCCTTCTACCGGGCCTTCCCGGGGTCGGACTTCGACTTCATCCTCGACGCTCGACTCAAGCGGGGCGCGGCAGATCTGCCCGCGTTCCGGCGAGGGATCGAACGGAACGGCACGGGCGGCGCGACGGTGGACCAGCGCGACGTGTCGCGCCAGATCCAGGGCTCGATCCACAACCTGGCACAGGCGCTGTGGCTCGGCGCCGCACTCGGCGCGTTTCTGAGCCTGCTCCTCCTCGCCCAGTCACTCGCGCGTCTGGCCGGCTCTACCGCGCTTCAGTTCCCCACGCTCCGCGCGATCGGCATGACCGGGCGGCAGCTCGTCGCGCTCGGAATCGCCCGAGCGGGGACGATCGCGTTGGGGGCGGCGGCGCTGGCCGTTGCAACGAGCGCCGCGATCTCCCCGCTCACGCCGATCGGGTACGCGCGCGAGCTCGAGCCGCGCCCCGGCTTTGCCGTCGACCCGCTTGCCGTAGGCCTGGGCGGCGCTGCCGTCCTCGCCGCAGTGTCGCTCGTCGGCTCGCTCGTCGCCTGGCGAGCGGCACGACCCGGCGAGCCGGGACGCGCGGAAGGAACCGGCCGCGTCCGGGCAGCCGACGCGCTCGCGCGGCGAGGGCTGCCCGCGCCGGTGGTGACCGGAGTGCGTCTTGCGCTCGCCAGAGGGCGAACTTCGAGAGCCGTGCCGGTCGGCTCTGCGCTCGGCGGCGCCATCCTCGCCGTCGTCGTTGTCGGCACGACGCTCACGTTCTCGGCGAGCCTCCACCACCTGTTCTCGACGCCGAGGCTCTTCGGGCAGAACTGGGACTACCGGAGCGAGTGGGCCGGCGAGCGACCCGGTGCTGTGGCGGCAATCGAGCGAGACCCGTCGATCAGCGCCGTCGCGATGGGCGACGACAAGAGCCTCGTTTCGGTGGAAGGGCGGCAGATGGGCGTGCGGGCGATGCACGACATCAAGGGGTCTCTGCCTCCGACGGTGATCGAGGGGCGCGCCCCGAGGAGCGACGACGAGATCCTCCTCGGGACGAGGACGATGCGCACGCTCGGCCTCCGAATCGGGGACACGGTCGAGGTGCGAGGCAGCCTGGGGGAACGCATGCGGATCGTCGGTCGCGGCGTGCTCCCAACCGGCTACCCGCTCCACAACAACCTCGGCGAGGGTGCCGCGATGACGTGGTCGGGCGCTGTCCGGATCGGCGCGTCGCTGTCGACCTACGGTCCGTTTGTGCTCCAGGCGCGGATCGCTCCCGGGGCAGACCGGGCGAGAACGCTCGCGAAGCTGCAGCGGCTCCTCGTCGCTCCGGCGCCCGGGCTTCCGGCTCCCGTTGCCGACTTCGGCGGGGTCAGCGAGCTGCCGGCGGTGATCTCGGCGCTGCTGGTCGCGGTCGCCGTCGCGGCGCTCGCGCAGACGCTCGTCTTCGCCGTCCGCCGTCGGCGGCGCGACCTGGCGATCCTGAAGACGCTCGGGTTCGACCGGCGCCAGGTGCGCGCCACGGTCGCCTGGCAGGCGACGACGTACGCGGCGGTGGGGTTGATCGTGGGGCTGCCGCTCGGTGACGTGCTCGGCCGCTGGGCCTGGAACCTGTTCGCCGAACAGCTCGGAGTCGTTCCCGAAGCCGTGACGCCGGTGCCGCTGCTCCTGCTGATCGTGCCGGGCGCGATCGTGCTCGCCAACCTGATCGCGATCGTCCCCGGACGCATTGCGGCCAGGACGCGTCCGGCGCTCGTGCTCAGGGCGGAGTGAGGTGGCGGTGACGGCGGAGCCGGCGAGCACTGCGCGGCACGCGCTTCCACTCGCGCGCCTGGCCTTCCTGCTCCTCGCACCGCTCAGCGTGGCCGCCGCGGTTGCAGCGGCGGTCGACGGGTGGGACGGCGGCCTGGCGGGACGCGTCGGCTGGATCTGCCTGACCCTCGTCTGGGCGCTCGCCGGCGCGGCCCTGCTTCTCCGGCTTGGGAGCGAGCGGCTCGGAACGCTTGCCGTGTTGTTCGCCTTTCTCGCTGCGGCGGTTGCCGTCACGGCGGCGATCAACCGTGACCGTCCTGGAGGCGAGGCGGCGCTTTTCGCGGAGGCCCTGGCGATCGCGTTGCTTCCCGCCCTGCTGCTGCACATCCTGCTCGCGCTTCCCGACGGGTCGCTCGTCGCGGACGAGGGGCAGGTGGCAGTCGGAGTGGGCTACCTGCTGGGGGCGGGCGTCGGCGTGCTCCTCTGGACGCAGCGGCCCTCGATGCCCACCTGGCCCGTGGTGGTCGAGGCTGCCCTCGTGGCGGTCGTCGGAGCCAACGGCGTGGCTTCGCGGTACCGGCTGGCGCGCTCCGCGGAGCGCAGAAGGCTGGCAGGGGCCATGCTCTCGCTGGCCGCCGCGCTGGAGGTAGTGCTCGTCGGCCTGACGCTCCACATCCTCGTCGGCTGGCCAACGCACGTGCTCGCGATTGCCGCCCTCGCGACCGTTCCGATCCCACTCGGGCTCCTGCTCGAGCCATCGAGACGGTTCCGCGGCGCGAGCGACCGGCTCCTCGTGCACACGATCACGCTTGCCGGCCTGACGGCGCTCGTTGCGGCTGTCTACCTCGTCGTCGTCGCCTGGCTCGGTCACGCTCCGACCGAGGAGCAGCAGTCACTCGTCGCCCTGTCGATCATGGCGGCCGCGGTCTGCGCGGTGCTCTACGTTCCCCTGCGCAAGCGGCTCGCGGGCTTCGCCAACCAGCTGGTCCACGGCTCGGGCCTGGCGCCGGCCGAGGTGGTGCGTAGCTTCGGCGCCCAACTCTCGCGGGCCGTTCCGCTCGACGATCTGCTTTTGCAGCTGGCCGAATCCCTGCGCACTTCGCTCGCGCTGGAGGCGGTCGAGATCTGGACCGGATCGGGTGGAATGCTCGATCGCGTCGCTTCGGATCCCGATCGAGGCCCTGCGTGGCTTCGCCTGAGCGCATCGGAGGAGACGGTTGTCGCCCGAGCCGGGGTCTCCGGCCCCGCCTGGCTCGCCGTCTGGCTCCCGCAGCTCCTCGAGGATCTCGAAGACGCCGTCGTGCGCATCGCGCCGATCTCGCACGCGGGCGAGCTGTACGGCCTCCTGGTCGCCGAGCAGGCAGTCGACGGTCCCGCGTTTGACGACGCCGTCGAGCGAGCGCTCGCTGACCTCGCGAGTCAGGTGAGCCTGGCCCTGCGGAACGTTCGACTCGACTCCCAGCTGCAGGCCTCCCTCGACGAGCTTCGAAGGCAGGCGGACGAGCTCCGCGCCTCGCGGGCGCGCATCGTGGTCGCTGCCGATTCGGAGCGACGGCGGATCGAGCGCGACCTCCATGACGGCGCGCAGCAGCATCTCGTGGGTGTAGCCGTCAATCTGGACGTCGTTCGCGGACTCGTCGACTCGAATCCGGAGAGAGCGAAGGACATCCTTGCCGAGCTCCGGGCCTCGGCGCAGGAGGCGCTGGAGGTGCTCCGCGACCTCGCGCACGGCATCTACCCCCCGCTTCTCCAGGACCGTGGGCTCGGGGAGGCGCTCGCCAACGCAGCCCGTCGCGCGCCGATCCCCGCGCGCGCCGATGCGCCCGGGTTGCGCCGCTACGACGCCGAGGTCGAGGCGACCGTCTACTTCTGCTGCATCGAGGCACTCCAGAACGCCGGGAAGCACGCAGGCGAGGGCGCGCAGGCAACAGTGCGGGTCTGGGAGGAGGAGGGCGGGCTCCTCTTCGAGGTGGCCGACGACGGCTCCGGCCTAGCCCCCGGGGCCGGCCGCGGCTCCGGCTTCACGAACATGCGCGACCGCCTCGGTGCCATTGGCGGAAAGCTGCGGATCGAGTCCGCGCCCGGACGCGGCACGAGGGTGATCGGGGCGATCCCGCTCGATTCCTAGCTCTCTCGCTCGGCGAGGTAGAGGAGCACCGCCTTCACCCGCCGGTTGACATCCGCCTGCCAGCTGAGCCCGAGCTTCTGGAAGATCGAGTGGATGAGCTTCTCCACCGACCGCTCCGTGATGACGAGGGAGGCCGCGATCGCCGCGTTGTTCTTGCCCTGCGCCATCCCCTCGAGCGCCTCGAGCTCCCGGGGAGTCAGCTCGTCGAGCGGCGAGGCGGTACGTGAGCGCCCCGCAACCAGCGTCTCGACCACCCGCGGGTCGATCACGGACCCACCCCGGGCGACCTCGCGGATGGCGCCGGCGAGCCCGACGCCGTCGTCACCGATCCGATCCTTGAGCAGGTAGGCGCGCCCGTCGGCGCCCTGCTCGAGCAACGCCAGCGCGTACTCCGGGGCCGCGAACTGACTGAGGACGACGACGCCCGTCCCAGGGCTCGTCTGCCGCACGCGATCGGCGACCTGAATGCCTTCATCGAGATTCGTCGGCGGCATGCGGATATCGGTGAGGACAACGTCCGGTTTCTCGGCGTCGATCGCCTGATTCAGGGACGGCAGGTCCTCGCAGACCGCCGTGAGCTCGATGTCGGGCTCCAGCTCGAGCACGCGAAGGACGCCCTGTCGAACGAGGTAGTTGTCCTCGCCGAAGACAACCCGGATCGGCACGCTGCGACTATAGGCGTGGCTGACCCGGCCCAGGGATATCGTCACCCGGTGTGGTCATGGCTGCGCAGATTCCGCGTCTGGGTCGCGAACCGAAAGCTCTTCCTCTGGCCGGAGAACTGGCTCGACCCGGAGCCGCGCCGCCGGCGACGCAAGCGCTCGAGCTGACGGCTTGAGCAGCCGCGATACGAGCGTGGGCTCCTGGACGCGTTCGACCCGGTCGTACCCGGGACTGTCTACTTCGGAGGCTCGGAGTCGCGTTCGTAATCAGCCTGGCCGCCGAGCAAGGAACCGCGCTGGACATCGGTGTCGTCCTTGAGGGCCTCGTAGTCTTCCTCCGCGACCTCGCGCTCGGCAGGCGTCATGCGGGTCTCCTCGTCGGCGACCTCGAGGTCGTCCTTGCTCCACCAGGCTTTGAGTCTGCGAAAGACAGACATACGCGTACGCTACCGAGTTGGGGGTAGCCGCGCAGCAGACGAAAAGCCGGCTAATCGCTTGAAGCCGACGCCCGGACTCGAACCGGGGACCCCTTCATTACGAGCGTTGAGCCGCTGTCGTCGCAGGACCCGCAGAGTCGCGCGAAGCCGCATCAATCGACGAAACGCGCCCGGCCGCGGTGGCGGCCGAAGACTTCACACGACAAAGACGTAGACCCCGCGTAAGACCCGGCTCGGCGAGCGTGCGAGCTGTACGACGTGCTGAGTGCAAACCGCTCTCAGGCCCGCCTTGGCGTCGTCTCGGACAACCGGTCCGAAGCGACGGCTGCACATTTTTTGCACGCAGGGCACGGCCTGAGGGATCGACTCGTTCGACCAGTGGGGCGTCGAGCTCGGCAAGGTGCTCGCGAAGCG
>CAVVBZ010000010.1:0-34185 GCA_963746635.1 uncultured Actinomycetes bacterium
TCTTCGCCCGCGCGTCGCTCAGGATCTTCGCGCCGTGCAGGCGCAGTCGGAGCTTCGCGCGCCTCCTCTGCTGACACTCGGAGACGGCACCGAAATCTGGCTGTCGAACGGCTTCACGGTCCTAGCGCGCGCGTAGGAGCTTGTATCCCAGCTTGGGATTAGCTCAGAGCGGGGATCCGACGATTCCCGGCTCCGAGGGCTTGTTACCGGCTCGCCCCGCCGCAAAGTTGCGATCCCCGAGCGCCATAACACGCTGGTCGAGGGGGCTGCGTTTCGCATCAAGCCTCTAACCTTATGACAGTGCTGCGCGTCCTTCCGCTCCTCGCATTTCTCGTCTGGATCGCGCCCGCGAACGCTGCGCCGACGGTCAGCGTCCAGGCGGTCCCGACGCTCGGCCCCGCCCCGCTGGACGTGACGCTGACCGCCTCTGGTGACGCGATCGCCGCCGCTGGGACCTCGGCGACAGACTCAGGCCGAAGGCCCGGTCGTCCAGCACCGCTACGGGGCCGGCCGCTTCACGGCGACCGTGACCGCGACGGCAGCTGACGGCTCCAGCGCGCAGTCCTCCGTCACGATCATCGCCGCCCAACTGACCCTCACCGCTCCGACGGTCGCCACGTGCCGGAAGCCCGTTACGCTCCGCGGCCGGATGGTCCCGGCGCTGCGTGGTGCGCCGATCACGCTCTACGCCGCGGACTCGCCTCTGGGAACAGTAAGGCCGACCGCAAGGGACGATTCCAGCTCCGAGCCGTTCGACGACTTCCCGCGACGTACATCGCGAGGTTCGAGACCGTCCAGTCGAACGCAGTTGCAGTCGCTCTCCGCCCGGGGCTCGACGTCGCGCTCCCCGACGCGCGCATGCTCGGCCAGCGCCTCGTCCTGCGCGCGAAGCTCAAGGCCACGAGACTCGGGAGCGTTGCAGATCCGAATCTGGCGTTCCCGGTCGCGAGCTTCGGCCACGCCTGTTCGCAGACCGCGCGACCGTGCGCCTGGGCGCCGGACCGTGTCGCTGACTACGTCGTCCGGATCACCGTCACGCCAAACGGCTCCTACCTCAGGCGGCAAGAGACCTTGCGCTCTAACGTCGTCCTCCCGCATCTCTCGCAAGGCGCGCGAGGGCCAACTGTGCGCATCCTCGAGGGCCGGCTCGCCAAGCTGCGCTACGCGATAAGCGGAGTCGACACCTACTACTCGTACGACACTGCGGACGCCGTCCTCGCGTTCCAGAAGGTGAATGGCATGTCGCGTACCGGCCGTGTGACACCCGCTCTCTGGCGTCGGCTCCAGACCGCGCACGTGCCGCTGGCCCGCTACCGAGAGCCCGTACCGCCACCTCGAGGTCGACAAGACGCGTCAGGTTCTGTTCCGGTCGTCGGCGGCCGCGTCGTGCGAGTCTTCCCACGTCTCGACCCGCGCCACCGGGAACACGCCAGTCGGCCGCTGGCACGTCTACAGCAAGATTCCAGGGTTCCTCCCCGACGGGATGTACGACTCGTCCTTCTTCCTCGGCGCGTTCGCCATCCACGGCTTCTACTCCGTGCCGGCGTACCCCGCGTCGCACGGCTGCGTGCGGATGCCGATGTGGATCGCTCCGACGATCTTCGCGTCGAGCGACTACGGCGAAACCGTCTACATCTACTAGTCGCTACTCGTTACCGGCGGCGAACTGATCGGGCGAGAGGTCATCGAGGAACTTCTTGAATTCGTCCACGATCTCGTCCTCGTTCACTTCCTCGCCCTCGGGCCGATCAGGGGTTGCGCCTAGTCCTCCGGCCGCTCGCGACAAGGGCAGTGCACGGGCGAGCTGACGAACTGCTCAAGAAAAACACTCGATTTCCAGGGGATACCTAGACACCTAGTTGGGCGACGCGCGGTTTCCTAAACCGCGTGCGCTGGTTCGATTCCAGCCGGGGCATCTCTCGAAGCCTCCGCCTCCGCCTCCGGTCCGAAGACAACCGGCTCGAGGGGGAACTGGCCCCCGGTTTCCCGGGAGCCAGTCGATCGCGTCAGACGACGCGGAAGCTTCCGTGCATCACAGCGGAGTGCGGGTCGCAGAAGAAGCGGTAGGAGCCCTTCTTCAGCTTCAGCACGAAGCTCTTCGTGCCGGTGAAGCCAACCGTCGTCAGCGTCCGGTTCAGCCCCGGCCCGACCAGGTGGAAATCGTGGATCGAGGACCGGTCGCTGATCGTGAAGCGATAGGGGACACCCTTCTTCAGGCTCGCCACCTTCTTGCCGCTCAGCATGAGCTGGATCGTGAAGCCGGGGCCGACAGCGCCGCGCACCGTCTTTGGGCCCGATGCCGCCGCGGAAGTGGTGACCACGATCGCGAGGGCAGCTGCGGTGACAGCGAGTGCGATGCGAAACGTCCGAGACATGTGTTCCTCCTTGTTCGGGATCGACGTTCTTGCTGTCAAGGACACTCAAAGGCGTCCTGTATTCCCGGTGCTCGGGCGGAGGCGGACTAGGCGGCGTCGCGATCGGCCTGGACAAGGTGGCGGTCGATCAGCGCGTACGAGAGCTGCCGCTGTCGACACACGAGCTCGAGCCGGTTCGACTCGAGTTGGTCGCGACCAGCATCACGCTCGTGCAATCGCTGTCGCTCTGCGACGAGGGCGCGGACCGCTTCGTGGAGGCTTTCGACGCTAGCCATAGCGGGGCCCCCAGGACGGGGGCCCCGCGTAGCGCTTGCAGGCGAGCTCGCCCTACGGGACAAGAGCGCCGTCCACGAACACCTGGATCGTGCCGGCGACCAGCCCGGCCGTGTTCACGGTGTCGTTGCCTTCCAGCGCATTGAGCTCGAGGCGGTCGGTCGCCTCCGGGTTGGAGATTGCGACCAGCGGGGCGAGACCGCCCACCTTCACCTCGCCGGAGTCGCCGCTGACGTCGATCGCGTCGTCGCCTGCGGTGCCGTTCATAACCACCCGGTCGACCGCTCCATCGCCCGTCGCTCCGCCGAGGCTTCCGGCGAGGTCAACGTTGACGCTGCTCACGTCGGTTCCGCTGAGGTCGTTGACGGTGACGAGGTCGGCGCCGCCGAGGGCGTTCACGTCGACCCGCTCGACACCGGCCGTGTCCATCGTGATGTTGCCGACATCGCGGAAGAAGCGGAGTCGGTTGCCGTTTGCCGAGAGGGCGAACTGCTCGGCCGCGGCTGCGCCGTTGAAGCGCATCGTGTCGGAGCGGCCGTCCCCGCCCTCGACGATGTCGCTGCCGTCGCCCGGATCCCAGACGAAGGTGTCGTCGCCGGCGCCCATCAGCGCCAGGTCGTTGCCCTTGTTGCCGTCGATCAGGTCGTTGCCGGCCTCGCCGACCAGGGTCTCGACGCCCTGGCCTCCGGCGATCGTGTCGGCACCGGCGCCGCCGCCGAGCGTGAGCGTGATCGCCCCTGCAGCGAGACCGGAAGCGTCGATGCTGTCGGCACCGCCGAGGCCGTTCACCGCGAGGCCATCGCTCGGCTCCTGGTGCTGAATCGAGACCAGCGCCGGCAGGCCGGAGACGGCGACGCCCGAGGCATCTCCGCTCACCTTGATCGCGTCGTCACCCTCGGTGCCGTTGACGACAACCTGGTCGGCTGCGCCGTCGCCTGCGGAGCCACCGAGGGCTCCGGCGAGGTCGACGTTGACGCTGCTGACATCGGTCCCGCCCAGGTCGTTGACGGTGACGAGGTCAGCGCCGCCGAGGGCGTTGAGATCGACGCGCTCGACTCCGGCGGTGTCCATCGTGATGTTGCCAACGTCGCGGAAGAAGCGAAGCCGGCTTCCGTTTGCCGACAGGTCGAA
This sequence comes from uncultured Actinomycetes bacterium, assembly GCA_963746635.1. Taxonomy (GTDB): domain Bacteria; phylum Actinomycetota; class Thermoleophilia; order Gaiellales; family Gaiellaceae; genus AC-32. Next base: position 3,780 of record CAVVBZ010000010.1, read on the forward strand.
CTTCTCGCCGACGTTGGCACCGTTGAAGCGCATCGTGTCGGCACCGTCATGGCCCTCGACGACGTCGCTGCCGTCACCGGGATCCCAGACGAAGGTGTCGTCACCGGCGCCCATCAGCGCCAGGTCGTTGCCCTTGTTGCCGTCGATCAGGTCGTTGCCGTTGCCGCCGAGGAGAGTCTCCGCTCCGGAGCCTCCCGCCAGGCTGTCGTTTCCGTCTCCACCGTCGATCCTCGTCGGAATCGTGTCGGTGAAGACGCCGTTGCTCTCGTCGATCCGGACGAGGTCGTCGCCGGCCCGGGCATCGATTGCGATCCTCGCGACGTGCTTGCGCTTGAAGCTGAAATCGGCCGAGCCGTTGTCGCCGACGTCGACCTGGAGGATGCCGGGGTTGCCGGCCTTCAGGCGGAGCGCGATCTTGTCGTCGGCCTGAGTGCCCTTGACGAGCAGCAGGCCGTGCGCGAGCTTCGGGCGCTCGAACTTGCGAGCTCCGTACCCGCTCATGGACGACGTCCGCACTGGAGTACCGGTCGCCGACACCGGATACCACGTGCCACCGAAGGCGTTGATTCCTGCGCCGGTGGTCTGGCCCGGCCTCGTGTCCCCGGCGAAGTGGTAGAGCGGGTGGCCGTGGTAGGTGACCTGCATCCTGCCGTCCCTGCGACGGGTTGCACCTACGAGCGCGCTCCGAGCGCCGGAGATCGCTCTCGGCTTGCCCCGAGTGATCAGCGGCGGCCAGTTTGTTGCGCAGGCGCCGTAGCAGCTGCTCCTGCCGCGTTTGTCGTGCGCCCAGAGGTACAGCGTCTTGCCGTGCGAGTCGACGAGGATCCGGCCGAGGCTGCTCTGACGCAGCTTGACAACCGTTCCTCCGTGGCCAGCCGCAAGGGCGCCGCCAGTGACGAACGCCGTTACGAGGCCGAGAGCAGCGATCACGAGAACACCCCGGATCACGCGTGTGCGGTCTCTCTCTGTGTTCATGGGACTCCTTTCCCAGTGGTTGACCTTCGCCTGCTAGAGACACCGGTGCGCGGCGGCTATTCCCCCGGCGGCGAAGATCGGGAATAAGGAGTGCGCCGCGGTGTCCTTGATTGGCGAATGGATCTCCCGATGGAAAGGACGACGATGAGCGCGAACATGGACAACCCGAACCGCCCGACGGAGCCGCCGACCGAGCTCGCTCACCGGACCGGCAACGGGCTGGACGTACGTCTCCTGTGGAACAGAGGCGACGGCCGGCTGAAGGTGGTCGTCGACGATTCCCAAACCGACAGCTCGTTCGAGCTCTCGGCCGGCGACGGCAAGCAGGCGCTCGACGCCTTCAACCATCCGTTTGCCTACGCGGCAGCACGTGGCGTCGCCTATCGCACAGAGGCGGAAGACGAGGCAGACGCGCCCGAAGTGGCGGCGTCCACCTCTTCACCAAGCTAGGTCGAAGGAACGAGACCCCCAGTTACCATGGCATTCGGAAGCTCGATGCGATTTCACCGGAACGAGCCGCACGAGGAGGAGCTGGCGGCGCTCGCCGACGGCTCGCTCGCGCCCGAGCACCGGTCGGCGCTCGAGCGGCAAGTCGCGGCCTCTTCCGAGCTTGCCGACCGCCTCGCCGAACAACAGCGGGCGGTCGCGCTGACACGAAGCGCTGCGGCCGAGGTCGAAGCACCGGCCTCCCTGCGGACGCGCATCGACGCACAACGGCGGCCGAGCCGTGTGTCTGCGCGACAGCGTCCGATCCTGATCGGCGTTGCGGCGGCTGCTGTCGTGGCCGTGGCCATCGGGGTGGTCGCGCTCCGCCCCGGCCGGGACCTCCGGCGAGCGCTTCCAGGCTGCTCTCGCCGCGACTGCGCTCGCGCCCACCGCCAGCGGTAACGCGACGCTGACCAAGACCTCCTCTGGGTGGCGGGTCGAGCTCCGCGCGACAGGGCTTCCCCGCCTCGACAAAGGTCGCTTCTACGAGGCGTGGCTGCGCAACCGCACCGGGGTTCTCGTGCCGATCGGGACGTTCAACGACGGCCGAAAGGTCACGCTGTGGGCCGGCGTCTCGCCGAAGGACTTCACGACGCTGACCGTCACGCGCGAGCGGGCCAACGGCACTCAGGCCTCGTCGGGCGAGAAAGTCCTCGTCGGAACAGTTGACACCTACAAGTCAGGCTGAGCTGCCTTCGATCTGGCGCACGACCTGTTGACGGGCGCGGTAGAGACGACTCATGACCGTCCCCTCGCGGATACGCAGCGCCCGGGCCGCCTCCTTGTAGGAGAGGCCGGTGACATCGACCGCGACGAGCACATCCCGGAAGTCACCGGGGAGCGCTGCGATTGCGGCATAGAGCTCCCCGGCCTCGAGCGCAGCGTGCGGCTCGCGCGCTTTAGGGTCGGCAACGAGCTCGAGCTCATCGGGCAGCGGTCCGGGGCGCAGCCGGCTCCGCTCGGCACGCTTCTTGTTCAGGAAGGTGTTTCGCAGGGCCCGTAGCAGGTAGCCGAGGTCGTCCTCGCGGCGGAGCAGGCGCGGGCGCGCGAGAACGCTTGCATAGGTCTCCTGAACGAGGTCCTCGGCGTCCTCCCGGGAGCCGCAGAGCGCCCAAGCGGCCCGGTAGAGCCGGTCGATGTGATCTCCGAGCCGGGCGGGGTCGAGCGTGCGCTCCATCCGTGATGGCCTGCAACGGCCAGTGCGAGCATAGAGCGGAGTACGAGCGGCCGGAAGCGGTGTCGTTGCTCTGCTCCTTCATCTGCGCCGATTGCGTCTTACGCATGCTCGTCACCGATGTCATAGTCCGAGCGGCCGACATTGAGCGCAGCCGAGATCGGGCAGGACATGACCACCCCGATCACGCCCTAGCGCGGAATCCAAGCTGTAGGGTCGCCACGTGACGCCACGAGAAGGCACGATCCCGTTCGAGCTCGGAGGTGAGACCGCCGAGACCTGGTACCGGATCACCGGCGACCTGGCTCCCGACGACGCCGCTGCTCCTGTCCCGCTGATCGTCCTTCACGGCGGGCCCGGCGCGACGCACGACTACCTGATCTCGATCGCGGATCTGGCCGAGAGCGGCCGGGCCGTCGTCCACTACGACCAGCTCGGCAACGGGCGCAGCACGCACTTCCCAGAGCGGGGCGCCGACTTCTGGACGGTCGACCTCTTCGTCCGCGAGCTGCACAACCTGGTCGACGCGCTCGGGCTGCGCAACCGCCATCACGTGCTCGGCCAGTCGTGGGGCGGCTTCCTCGCCCAGGAGTACGCCCTCACGCAGCCGCAGGGCCTGCAATCGCTCGTGCTCGCGAACACCGCGGCCTCGTTTCCGGACTTCGTCTCCGAGGCGAACCGGCTCCGCGCCGAGCTTCCGCCCGAGGTCGAGGCGACGTTGAGACAGCATGAAAAAGCAGGGACGACCGACGACCCCGCCTACGCCGAGGCGTGCCAGGTGTTCTACATGCGCCATCTCTGCCGGCTCGACCCGTGGCCCGCCGAAGTCGTGGAGGCGTTCGCCTGGATCGACCGCGACCCGACCGTCTACACACGATGAACGGGCCGAGCGAGTTCCACGTGATCGGCTCGATCAAGGACTGGCAGTCGAAGGACCGCCTCGGCTCGATCGACGTGCCGACGCTGATCGTCTCCGGCCGCTACGACGAGGCGGCGCCGGCGCTCCAGGAGGTTCTCCGCGATGGGATCCGCGGCTCCGAGTGGGTGCTGCTCGATGAGTCGTCGCACCTGCCCCACGTCGAAGAACGCGAGCGCTACATGGAGATCGTCGGCGAGTGGCTAGCTCGCCACGATGACTGATAAGCGTTAGCTGTTCGTCAGCTCGCGGAGCATCGACTCGACCCGCTCGAGCCGCTCCGAGAGGTCGTCAAGCCGAGTCTCTACCCGAGCCTCGGCTGCGTCGTCCTCGGCTGCTTCGCCGGCGGCGAGCTCCCGCTGAGCCCGAGCGACGAACGTCGACGTGATCCCCGCGATGACGACCGTGAGCAGAGCGATCCCTTCGAGCATCACGAAGACGGCGACGATCCGGCCGGATGTCGCGTTAGGCGTGACGTCCCCGTAGCCGACCGTGGTCACCGTCTGGATCGCCCACCACATGCCGACCCAGACGTTCGCGTACTCCTTGTGGTCGAGCACCCGCATCAGGACCCCGCCGGCGACGACTACGGCGGCCGTTGCGGTCACGATCACCGTGGCAGCGGTCGTGACACGCGGAGGCGATCGCAGGAGAGCAGACATCTGCCGCTCGATGATGTTCGGACGTTTCAGCCGCGGCATGCTGACTCGCTAGCTCGTCGCCTTGCCCGCGACCGGCGGGATGACGGCGCCGATCAACCAGAAGAGCGGGAAGAAGATCCCGATGATGAACATCACCCAGTGCCCCTTCCTCAGCGTGATCACTCCGAGCGTGATCAGAAGCACCAGATACAGGATCACTCCACCGCCGATTCCCCACCACATAGTCCCTCCCTTGGATTAGGTCGCGGCAGTACGACCCGAAGCGCTCAGCGCCTCGGCACGTAGGTCTTGCTCAGGTCGATCGCGACCACGAGCAAGAGCGTTCCCGCCCACCAGTTGACCGGATCGAAGGTCAGCGGCTCCTTGTCCCCGACGAGATCGCAGATCAGCCAGATCACGAACCAGAGCAGCGTCACCTCGCACCTCCACGCGATTCGCACGAAACGTCGTCTCTGGCCGGTATTCTCCACCGCCTTTGACGGTCGTGGGTCTTCTTCGTTTTCTGCTCGCCGGGGTGCTGCTCGCCTCCGCCGTGGCCAAGCTCCTCGCCGGCTCGCGCGCGCGTGAAGCATTCGAGCTCCTACGGCGTGAGCCGTCCTGCCGTGCGCGCCGCGCTCTGGGGCGGCGTGATCGCAGTCGAGGCCGCTCTGGCCGTGGCCGTCGCCGCGGGGTTGCCCGGCGCGGCCTGGGCTGCCGCGGGGCTCCTCGGGATCTTCGCGCTCGCGCTGCTCTGGGCGATGGCGCGCGGCCGGGCCGGAGCGCCGTGCGGCTGCTTCGGCGCCCGCTCGCGGATCGGCTGGCCGGCAGTAGGGCGAACCGCGCTCCTGGCCCTGGCGTTCGCGGCGCTCGCGGTCGCGCCGGACACGAAGCCGTCGACGGACGCGTGGCTCGGAATCGGCCTCGGCGTCGCGCTCGCGGCTGTGGTCGTCCTCGGCGTGGCCGTGCTGGCGCTCGCGCGCGAGGTCGGCGAGCTGCGCCTCGCGATCGCGCCCCAGGCCGCGCTCTCCATCGACCACGAGGGCCCGGAGATCGGGAGCCGCCTCGCCCTCGTCGACCGGTTCGAGCGGACCGCGCCGGTGCTGGCCGCGGTCTTCAGCTCGCCCGGCTGCGCGCTCTGCCACGCGCTCGAGCCGTCTCTGCGCCTGGTCGCTTCCGATCCGGACGTGGAGCTCGAGGTCTTCGACGAGGAGGCCGACGCGGAGGTCTGGCGCGCCCTGGCGATCCCCGGGAGCCCCTACGCAGTCGCGCTCGGCCCGGACGGCGAGGTTCTGGCAAAGGGAACGTTCAACTCGCTCTACCAGCTCGAGAGCGTACTCGCCGCGGCACAGCGGCCCGCGCGTGTTTAGTGACGCAGTAACCGAGGCGAGCTCGCGGCGCGGGTTCCTCGCGCGAGCCGGACGGCTGCTGCTGGCCGTCGGGAGCGGCGGCTTCGTTGCTGCGGCGTTGCGCGCGCAGAAGGCGGAGGCGTACCACTTCTGCGGCCACATCTACACGACCGGCTCCTGCCCGCACCCGACGGGCCTCCCACGGATCGACGGCCGGGGCTTCCCGCTCCGCGCCGCCGACGGCCACGCGGTCGACGACCTGGGCCGCCCGATCGACAAGGCCGGGCGACCGGTCAATGCGAAGGGGGAGCTACTCCGAGATCCTGACGGGGACCCGCTTCCGCCGGCTCCGCGCACGCGCATCTGCCAGAACGCCGCGCGTGAGCACGGGTTCCGCGCCTATCTCGACGGCTCCTGGTACCGGTGCTGCGGCGGTCACGTTCGCAGGCTCGTCGACTGCTGCGGCTACGTGCGCAACAGGATCAACGGCGATGCCGCGCTCACCGGCTACTGCTACCAGGGCCGGCACGTGTTCTGCGTCATGTACTACGACTCGAAGATCCGATGCTGACCGCTGCCCTCGCGCTGACCGGATTGCTCGTCGGGCTCGCCGGTGCCTGGTCGCCCTGAAGCCTCTCGATGGTCGGCACCGTGAGTGCCGCACGCCGGTTTGGAGGACGGACTGCGCTCGTCGCAGCCGCGGCCGCATTCGCGGCGGGCCTCGGGGTCGGCGCTGCGCTGATCTTCGGCGCGCTCGGCGCGCTGGGAGCAGTCCTCCAGCCCGGGCGTGCGTTCCTGGTCGCCGCGGCCGTGCTTGCCGCCGCTGCCGTGATCTCGGACGTCGCCGGGCTGCGCGTGCGCCCGCAGGTCCGCTTCCAGGTGCCTGAGCCCTGGCGGCGGTCGATGCCGTTGCCGCGGGCGCTCTTCCTCTACGGCGTCCTGCTCGGAACCGGGGTGACGACCTTCGTCCCGGCCGCTGCTGGCTGGGCGTTGCTGCCGCTCTGCGTCGGACTCGGGAGCGTCCCGGGCGCGATCGTGATCGGCCTGAGCTTCGCAGCCGGGCGGGCCTTGCCCGTGCTCGTGCTCGTGGCGCGCGGCGGAGACGAGGGCGCGCTCGCCGAGCGGCCGCAGGGCCTGCGGGCGCTGCGTGTGCTCGCCGCAGGCTCGCTCGCGATCGCGCTCGTCGCGGGGGAGGCGCGAGCGGCCACGCCCGTCGCCTCGCCCGGGGGCGACCCCAGCGTCGCCGGCGCCGACCTCGTCTGGCAGGAGCCGGGGCTCAGCGGCTTCCTGCTCCGGGACGGCGAGCAGACGCAGCTTCCCGGAACCGACCCGGCGCTCGGAGGCGCGAACATCGCCTGGCGCTCGGGCGACACGGTCACGGTCGCCACCCGCGAGACGCTCGCGCCCACCTTGCAGGCGACCGTCCCGGGAGTCGAGAAGCTCGCCGTCTCGGACCGCTGGCTCGTCTACCGGGTCCGGCTGGCCAACGGCTCCGAGCAGATCCGCGCCTTCTCGCTCGCCGATCCCGACGAGCACGACGGTCATCAGCCGGTCGCGGGCGGCGGGACGACTCGGCCGCCCGTCGCTCGCCCGCGACGTGGTCGTCTACCACCTGGCGACGCCCGACGAGAGCCGCCTGCTCTCCTTCGACCTCGCTACCGGAAAGCGCCGGGTGCTCCGCTCGTCGCGAAAGGTGCAACTGCTGAACCCGGCCCGGATCGGAGGGAGGCTGCTCTACGTGCGCGTCTCGCGCTGCTCGCAGCAGCTTCGGATCGGGCCGCTCGACGCCAACGGCCCCGGCCGCGTCCTGTACAAGCTGCCGCCGCTCGCGGGCCAGGACGCCGGCCACGAGCCAGGCCACACGACCCAGGGTGAGCACCTTCCGTGCCCGAACCGCCCGAAGCCGACCACGCGGGTCCTCTGGACGACCGCCATCTCGGGAACCTCCGCCTACGTGACGATCCTCCGGCCCGGTTCCGGCGACCAGATGACGCCCTCGCTTCTCGCCATCTCGCGCTGACGTGTAACGCGAGCGGCTGGCCCGAGACTTATCCCTCGACACAAGCGAGGGGTCGCGGAGGAGAGTCGAATGAACGAACGGATCTACGTCCAGACGAACGACGCCGACAAGAACGAGGTCATCGCCTACGACCGCGCCGGTGACGGGCGGCTCGAGCCATTCGGCCGCTACGAGACCGGCGGGCGCGGGACAGGCGTTCCGCATCTCGCCGTCGCAGAGCTCGATCGTCCTGAGCGACGACGGCGCCTGGCTGCTGGTGACGAACACGGGCAGCGACGAGCTGACCCTGTTCGCCGTCGAGGCGGACGGGCTGAAGCTGGCCGACAGGATCGCTTCGGGTGGAAGCGCTCCCACGAGCATCGCGGTGAGCGGCGAGATCGTCTACGCGCTCAACAACGGCGGCACGCCCAACATCAGCGGCTTCACGCTCGCCGGCGTCGGGCTGACGCCGATCGATGGCTCGACGCGGCCCCTGAGCTCCGGCAATGCCGATCCCGCGCAGATCGCGTTCAGCCCGGACGGCAAGACACTCGTCGTGACCGAGCGCGGCACGAACGCGATCAGCTCGTACACGGTCGATGCGCACGGCATCGCCGAGGGGCCGGAGACGATCCCGTCCTCGGGCGCGACGCCGTACGGGTTCGACTTCGCGAACGGCTCCGTGATCGTGACCGAGGCCTTCGGCGGCGAGAAGGGCAAGGCCGCCGCGTCCTCGTACTCGCTCGCAGAGCCGGGACACCTGGCGCCGGTCAGCGCATCGATCGCCGACACTCGCAGCGAGGTCTGCTGGGCGGCAACGACCAATGACGGCCGCTTCGTCTACGTGACGAACTTCGGCGACGGCACGATCTCGAGCTACGCGATCCGCGAGGGCGGCGCGCTCGAGCTGCTGGAACCCATCGCCGGCTCGACCACGATCGGCGAGCCCGGAATCCGCGACGAGGCGATCACGCGCGACGGCCGCTTTCTGTACGCAATCGACGCCGATCACCAGCGCGTCTTCGGGTGGACCGTCGGCGACGACGGGCACCTCGACCTCATCGGCGAGTTCGAGGGCGTCCCCGCGACAGTGGCCGGAATCGCGGCAAGCTGAGGCGAGGGTCCAGTCGATGGTCTTCTCGCGAGGGTTCAAGGGCAAGCGGCGTGAGGGTCCGACCGACCGGGTGCCGCCGGGTCAGTACCTGACCGACGACTTCCCGGTGCTCTCGGCGGGGCCGACGCCGCATACGCCGCTCGAGGAGTGGACGTTCACGATCCAGGGCGGCGACGAGCCCGTCAGCTGGACGTGGGACGAGTTCCGCGCCCTCCCGAGCGAGATGCCCACGGTCGACATCCACTGCGTCACCCGCTGGTCGAAGCTGGACACGGCCTGGGAGGGCGTCTCGGTCGACACGCTTCTCGACGGCGTCGAGCACGACGCGGCCTACGCGGTCGCGTTCTGCGACGGCGGCTACACGACGAACCTGCCGCTCGAGGACCTGACGGACGGGAAGGCCTGGGTCGCGTTCGGCTACGACGGCGAGGACCTCGATCCCGAGCACGGCGGGCCGGCGCGGCTGCTCGTCCCTCACCTCTACTTCTGGAAGAGCGCCAAGTGGGTGCGCGGGCTCGGCCTGCGCGACGAGGACGAGCCCGGCTTCTGGGAATCGAACGGCTACCACCTGAGAGGCGACCCTTGGTTAGAACAGCGGTACTGGGGCGACTAGGTTCACAGGTCTGCGTGTGAGCTCGAAGCCGGTCGATCGGTCAGTTCCGACGGCCGCACGGTCTAAGCCCGTGCGCCCTGGTGGCGGCACCGCAAGCGGTGCCTTCTGGGTCGCCGCCGAGATCGCGGCGGTCGCGCAGGAGACACCCCGGGTCCGGACGCTGGAGCTCGTGGCGCCGGGCTGGCCCGGGCATCGCGCGGGCCAGCACCTCGACGTGCGACTCACGGCCGAGGACGGCTACCAAGCGCAGCGCAGCTACTCGATCGCGTCCGCTCCCGGCGAGGAGCTGGCGCTCACGGTCGAGCGGCTGGACGACGGCGAGGTCTCGCCGTACCTCGTCGACGAGGCGCGGGAGGGCGACATGCTCGAGGTGCGGGGGCCGATCGGCGGGTACTTCGTCTGGGACGGGAACGAGCCCGAGCCGGTCCTGCTCGTCGCCGGCGGCTCGGGGGTCGTCCCGCTGATGGCGATGGCCCGCCACCGCGCCCGCAACGGCGCGACGGCTCCGATGCGGCTGCTTCTCTCGTCCCGTACGCTCGAGGACGTGATCTACCGCGACGAGCTCGAGCGGCTCGCAGCGGAAGGCGACGGTTTCGACGTCGTCCACACGCTCACGCGCGAGCAGCCGCCCGGCTGGACGGGTTACGCGCGGCGGATCGACTCCGAGCTCCTCGCCGAGGTCGCCTGGCCCGCCTCGGAGCAGCCGCGCGTGTTCGTCTGCGGCTCGACCCGGTTCGTGGATGCGGCCGCCGACGGCTTGCTCGAGCTCGGCTACGAGGCAGGATGGATCCGGACCGAGCGCTTCGGAGCGACGGGAAGCTGAGATGGAGATCCGCGACCTGAAGCTCGACGGGAACGCGATCGGCGGGCTCATGCTCGAGCTCGTCGGGGCCGATCTGACCGCCGCGGGCTGCGTCTGCAACGGTTGCGGCGCACACGAGGAGATGGCGCGGCTCGACGTCTACACCGGGGCCGGCATCGTCGTCCGCTGCTGCCACTGCGAGGCCGTGATGGTCCGAATCGTCCAGGGCCGCGGCCGCACGTGGCTCGACCTCAGCGGAACTGCGAGCCTCGAGCTCACCTAGGCGTCGGTAGTAACCACCGCCGCGTCAGCGTCTCCACTGATGCACGTGCCGCCCCTGGACGGAACGATTGACCGAGGAGGTGAGAGCGATGACAAGGCTCTGGAGTTTGGGCCTGGCTCTCGTCGGGGTTTTGCTCATCTTTGTCGTCCAGGCGGCTCCCGCAGGAGCGCCGGCCAGCAGGGTGAAGCAGACCCGAAGCCCGATCGCGACGCTCGCGATGGACGGGTCACGAGTCGCGTACGCCAGCGGAGGCACGGTCTACGTCTGGAACGTGCTGACGGGCGCGACCTCGACGATGAAGGGCAAGTACAGCAAGCACACGTCCGAGGTCGCGATCGCGGGCACGCGCGTGGAGTGGATCACGAGGTACGTGATCGGGAACTCGCTCCAGACGCAGGAGCACCTGTTCTCCGCGACCATCGGATCCCGCGGGCGGCTGCTGGCCTCCGGCAGGCGCTACCTCGGCGGCGACGTCAACGCCGAGGCGTGGTACGGACGGTGGATCGCCGGGGCCGTGGGCTCCGGGAAGGTGCTGGCGGTCAGCACGTGGTGGTCGGCCCGGGACGGCACGTGCATCGGACAGAAGCTGAGTCTGGTCTCGTCTGCCGGCCTCAAGCAGATCGTCGTCGGGCCGGGCGCGATCATCTCGCAGTCGGCGGACTCGGGCCGGATCGCGGTGCTTCGCTCCGAAAAGGCATGGCCGATGTACGGGCAGACCACGGCGCTCGAGACCCCGGTTACGGTCGGTGTCTACTCCACAAGCGGAGCTCTCCTCAAGGAGATCGCTCCAATCTCGGCCGAGGAGATCGCCCTCACCGGCAACCGCCTCGTCGTCCTGACCGAGGCGAACACCCTCGAGGTCTACAACTGGAAGACCGGGACGCTGGTCCACACGTGGCCGATCGCGGCTACGGGTCGGTCCCGTGCCGGTCATCTGGCGGCCTACGGGGAGCTCGCCGTGTACTCGGTCGATCCGCGATCGGCAGCCGCGCGAAAACTGCACGTGATGCGGCTCACGACGGGCAAGGACGTCGTCCTCGCGACCGGTCGGGGATCGGGCTACTACGGCCGCGACGCGACGATTGGCCCGCGCGGGCTTGTCTACGCGATCACGTACCGCGAGCACGCCCGCCCGGGAACGCCCGAGCGAGGCAAGCTCGTCTTCGTCCCGCTGGCGAAGGTGCTCCGAGCGGTGAGCTGAGGGTGAAGCGCCCCCTCGATCGAGCAGCGACGCACACCGTCACACGCGGGGCATCGCTGCTCGCCATCGCCGTTCTCGTTCTCGGCATGCCTCTCGCGGGCAGGACGACCGCCACTCGAACGACGCCACGCACGCTCGTGGCCGCACACGGCCTGATTCATGCCTTCGCGCAGGACACGAGCACCATCGCCTGGATCGACTCGCGCTACGGGGTGCACGTGCGGCGGATCGCGGCGAAGCACGGACCGGTGATCGGCGACGCCCTGCAGCGAGGAGGGCCCGTCAAGGTGAAGGCGCGGCCACTGGCACTCGCGGGTACGCAGGCGCTCTGGACAAGCTACGACGGCGGAAACACGCTCGAGACGCACGTCCACAGCGGATCGCCGACCCTGGGCGAGCGGACGGTCTACGAGCTCTTCTCCATGCCCGGTCCCGCCGACGGCGGATACCTCGGCGGGGTCGCCGGGCACGGCGCGACGCTGGTCTTCGGAGCGACCGGCCAGCGGTGCGACAACGAGTACGACTGCCGCCGAATCGACGTGGACGGCAGCGTCAAGCGTGTCCGCGCCGATGCGCAGGACATCCTGGGCATCACGCCCTCGGTCATGCTCGCGACCTCGAGCAACCGCATCGCCGTCGTGCCGGCGAAGACGCCGCGCTTCTACCCCGACATCGGCCCGCCGAGGGCTGCCGAATTCGCACCGGTGCAAGTCTTCGACCTCTCGGGCCGCCTGATCTCGAGCGTCGTTCCGCCCGGCACACCGAGGGCGATCGCGCTCTCCTGGCCGAAGCTGGCGGTGCTCTTCGAGTTCCCGGACGGATCGAGGCAGATCCAGCTCTACGACGCCCGTACGGGTGAGTACTGGGCCGAGGCAGGCGGTGCCCTGTTCAGAAACGTGCCGGTTACGGTGAAGCGGGTCTCGGTCGGGAGCTCCGGAGTGGTCTGGGCGGTGGGGAGCAAGATCTATGTGCTGCGTGGAGGGAAGACGCAACTCGTGTGGCGCGCCAAGGCAGCACCTATCGGCCTTTCGATCGAGGGCCGTCGGATCGCGTGGGCCATGAATCTCAAAGGCCGCGGGAGGATCGTCGCGCTGACCCTGCCCCGGTAGTTCGCTATCGCCGCTTGGCGTGCTTCACCGGGCAGCGGGCGAAGCCTCTCGGCGGCGGCCTCAGATGACGCTTGATCCCGAGCGCGCGCCTCACGCTCTCGAACTTCGCGAAGCCTCCGCAGTCGGCCTCGACCTCGTCGAACGGCCGGCTCCACGGCGCGTTGTAGACGTCGCTCTGCCGGGCGTGCGTGAGCTCATGGCCGAGCACGAAGACCCAGATGCTGAGACGAGCCGCCGGCGTCCGCCGCCACCCTTCGAGCGCCCGGCACCCGCGCACAGGCAAGGCCACCTGGCGGATCTCGTAACGCCACAGACCGTAGACCTCAGCCTCGTGGCCCTTCAGGTCGGGGTAGCCGGAGTCGACGAGCGCCGCCCAGTCTGGCCGGCTGTAGCAGCTGACCGTCGCGCGGTACGGCGCCGTCGCCCGCTCGACGAAGCTCGACTCCCGGACGGCCCCGAGTGCTGGCAGAGCAAGTGCGAGCCCACACGCGAGAACCACCAGTAGCGCGATCCGGCGTCTGACTCTTGCTCGTCGCATGAGGCCTCGGCGGATGAAGGCGGGAAGGGCCGGGGCCAAGCCCGGCCCTTCCCACGCGTCGTCTTAGATCCGCCACACCCCCAGTTGGCCGATGTTCTGCTTCTGCCACTGGTTCTGGTCGGTCTTCGCGCCGTTGGAGACGTCGGTGTTGGCACCCGAGGTCGCCATCTGCGAAGCCGAGCTGGAACCGTCGTAGATGTTCCCGCCGGCGATCGAATGCGGCGCGTTCGTGTTCACCGCGTTCTGGCCGCTGAAGGCGAGACCGAGAGCTCCCTGGTTCGTCTCGGCGTTCTGGATGCCGAGCTGGAAGCCACCGGGGCCGCCGCAACCGGCGTAGCAACCGGAGCCGCCGATGTTCTGGCTCAGACCCTGGCGCTGGTCGGTCTTGGCGTGGTTCGAGACGTCGGTGCTTGCGTTCGACGTCGCGTTCTGGGTCGCCGAGCTCGGGCCGGAAGAGACGTTCTTACCGGCGACCGAGACGGGCGTGTTCCCGTTCACGGCGTTCTGCTTGCTGACCGCGAGACCCAGGGCTCCCTGGTTCGTCTTCGCGTTCTGGACGCCGAGCTGGAAGCCGCCGGCCCCGCCACAACCGGCTGCACAGCCGGCCTTGGCGTCACGGCTGTCCTCGCCACGGATGATCTCCTTGCCGCCACAGCCGCGGCTTGCGCTGCTGCTGCCGATGTTCTGGCAGAGACCCTGGTTCTGGTCGGTCTTGGCCTTGTTGGAGACGTCGGTGTTGGCCGACGAGTTCGCCGTCTGCGAGGCGGAGCTCGGGCCGGACTTCACGTCGCCGCCGGCCACGGAGACCGGCACGTTCGCGTTCACAGCGTTCTGATCGCTCTTCGAGAGACCGATCGCGAGCTGGTTAGTCTCGGCGTTCTGGATCCCGGCCTGGAATCCACCCGCGCCGCCACAACCGAGCTTGCAGGAGCCGCCGCCGATGTTCTGGCTCTGACGCTGGTCCTGGTCGGTCTTCGCGTGATTCGAGACGTCAGTGTTCGCGTTCGACGTCGCGTTCTGGGTCGCCGAGCTCGGGCCGGAGTTGACGTTGCCGCCGGCGATCGAGACGGGGACGTTGGCGTTGACGGCGTTCTGCTTGCTCTCCGCCGCGCCCAGGGCCGCCTGATTGGTCTCGGCGTTCTGGGCACCGACCTGGAAGCCACCGGCGCCGCCACAACCCGCGAGGCAGCTTCCGCCGCCGATGTTCTGGTTGAGCGACTGGTCCTGGTCGGTCTTGGCCTTGTTCGAGACGTCGGTGTTGGCCGACGAGTTCGCCGTCTGCGAGGCGGAGCTCGGGCCGGAGTTCACGTTCCCGCCGGCCACGGAGACCGGCACGTTCGCGTTCACAGCGTTCTGGTCGCTCTTTGCGGCACCTGCGGCCAGCTGGTTGGTCTGGGCGTTCTGGATCCCGGCCTGGAATCCGCCCGCGCCACCACAGCCGGCGAGACAGCTGGAGCCGCCGATGTTCTGTCCGAGCCGCTGGTTCTGGTCGGTCTTGGCGTGGTTCGAGACGTCGGTCGTTGCGTTTGACGTCGCGTTCTGGGTCGCCGAGCTCGGGCCGGAGTAGATGTTCCCCCCGGCGATCGAGACGGGCACATTGGCGTTGACCGCGTTCTGGTAACTGGCCGCCGCTCCGAAGGCACCCTGGTTCGTCGACGCGTTCTGGGCCCCGGCCTGGAAACCGCCGGGACTACCGTCGGCGAACGCCGAGGGGGCCACCCAGAGGGCGACGAGCGCCACGGCAACGCTCAGTAGCTTCAGTTTCACGTGATTCTCCTTCTCTTCTCGTTGTGTCGGGTCGGCGCGCCGTCGCAGACCGTCGGCGCGCGGCATGAGGCCGGAGAAGGAGGGTCAGCCCGGTTTCCAGGCAGTCGTGACGGTGAGCCTCGGTTTCCGGAAGGCCGGGACCGGAAGGGCCCGAGGCAGAAATCTCAGCGCAAGAAAGCTCAGGACCGCGGCGAGCGCTACGAGCGGCAGCGGGACAGAGGGGCCCTGGCCGCTCGCCTGGCCGGGCGAGGTCATGTCCGGGCGCGGCGGAAGCGGCCGCGGCGGGAGTTGCTGCGGCACAACTCCCGCCGGCGGACTTGCGGGCTTCGCGCGCGCCTTGTGAGCGCGGGCCTGGCCCAGCCCGTGCGCGACGAGCGTCCCTCGCAACGCCGCGACGCTGCTCTGCGGCACAACTGTGGCGATACCCGTGATGCCGGGCTGTCGAACCTCTGAGCGCGACGCAGCCCGGGCGCCCGCGCCCTGCGCGCGCTCGGGCTGCCCGGTGTTCTCTGCTGCGCCGCGCTCCTGTCCCGAGAATCCGGTCCCCGGTGGAGCCGACGGTGGGCTTCCGATGCCCGCCCACAACGTGGATGCGGGATCAGAGGTCGTCGTGGTGACCGGCTCGGTCGCGGCCGCGACGCTCGTCGTGATCGCGCCGGCGACCGAGACCGGGACTGCTCCTCCCCATGGGATCGCGCTCGGGATATTCAGGCTCATTCCGCTGCCCGCACTGGAAAACCCGCGGTCGCCTTGGCTGGCTACGCCGAGCTGGTTCAAGGCGAGCTGGACCTGTTCGGCCAGCCCGCCGCCGCCCGCGGGGCTAGCAGCACGAGCGACCCCGGGCGAGCCCAGCCCGGCGACGACGAGCACACCCGCAAGGACGCACATTCGCGCGCGCCATGAAACCGCGCGCGCAACCCTGCCGGCTGAGCCGGGAACAAATGGCCGAGACACGGTGTTCGCGGTGTTCGTCTCTTGCTCCGATCGGTAGCGGAAGAGGCGAGCTCTAGGAGAGATGATGCGAGCCGGAGCCTTTGCCCGGTAGCCCCCGCGTGGCGGGTCTTGATCCCCCCGGGTGGGGGCTTTTGACGGCCGCACCGGCACAGCCGGCACGGCCTCTCAGCCGGCATCGCAAGCGACGCCTACGAGGCTTTCGACAGCGGAACCGGGCCGAGCAACCCGCGCCGTCCGGCCTCGACCACTGCGGCAACGCGGCTGTCCACGCCGAGCTTGCGCATCGCGTTGCTGAGGTACTCCTTGACGGTGTGACGGCTCAGGTAGAGCCGGGCCCCGATTTCCCTGTTCGTAAGCCCCTGCGCAGCGAGCCTGACGACGCTCAGCTCCTGCTCGGTCAGGCGGGGCCGTGCGGCGGCGCCCTGCGCCCGGAACAGCACCGCGGCGACGGCCGGGTCGACGAAGCGCTCGCCGGCCGCCACACGCCGCAAAACGTTGGCGAGATCAGGCTTTGGCGCATCCTTCAGGAGGTAGGCGCGGGCGCCGGCGGAGGCCGTCGAGAGAACGGACTCCTCGTCGAGCTCGCTCGCGTACACAACGGTTGCCGTTCGAGGCAGGCATTCGGCGACCGCGGTACATACGGCCGCTCCTCCGCCGTCCGCGAGCAGGGCGTCCAGTACGACGATGTCCGGTCGCAGCCGGATCGCGGCGTCGATCGCCTCGGGCGCGGTCCCCACGTCGCCGACGACATCGAAGTCGGACGCGGCCAGCCAGGAGCGAAGTCCCTCGCGGACGACCGGGTGACGGTCGACGAGGAGGATCGAGAGCGTCATCGCGCCCTCGCAGAGCCGTTGCAAAGCCCGTCGAAAATCGGCTTGAACAGCGCGGATTGCGCCCGCTTCGTCCAGTCGGCCGGGCCGATTCGTCCACACACGGCTCTGACGGCCTCGCTCATCGCAGGCGCCAGGTCCGCCGCTCGAGCACGCGGGGTGCGCGGCCCATCAGGGACGAGGCGAAGAGCACCGCGAAGGCCCCGAGGATCGCGACCAGCGTCAGCACGACGGCGTTCGATACGTTCGGGCCGCTGTCACTCGCATGCACTGTCGGGCGCGAAGCAAGATTTCTGAGGACATCGGCCGTATTGCGGGGAACGGCGCCGATGTCGTGGGCTGTCCGGGCGACCGGCCGCCGAAGGCGGTGCGTCGCCGCGCTGAACGTGTGCCGCGCGACCCGTGCCGGCGAGAAGGCCGGATTGGCGGGGGCGGCGGACGCGGAATGCCACGTGCCCGCGGAACTCGAGGCACCGCTTGCCGGCTGAGAAGCCGAGCTCGAGGCGTCCGGGGCCGAGGGGGGAGCGGCTTTTCCACTGGACGTGCTGCCTTTGGCTGCCGGGGTCGCGGCGGGCTGGGTTCCGTCCTGGGTCGGATCGGTCTGCGTCCCGGTAGCCGTCGCGCCGTCTGCAGCGCCTTGCTGCTGGCCTGTGACGCTCCCGTTGTCGGCGGACGAGACCGCGACAGCGATGTTCTGCTGCACGATCGGGCCGTTGTCGCCCGGGCTGTTGATCCGGATCGAGATGATCATGTTCTGCGGCTGGTTCTGAGCCGCAGCAGCGCTCGAGTCGGCCGCCTGGCTCGTCGAGGCGCCCTGATTTCCGCCTTGCTGACCACTTCCCCCGCCAGTTCCGGCGCTTTGGCCGGTCGCGGAGCTGTTCGAGCTGCCTGCCGCTCCGACGCTCGCGTTGATCTGCGAGATCGGGCCATCGTTGCCGGGGCTGTTGATCCGGATCGAGATGATGATGTTCTGGGGCTGCTGCTGAACTGCCGATGCGGCTGCGTTTGCCGCCTGCTGGGTCAAAGCGGTTTGGTCGGTGGGCGCCGGCGCGCTTTGAGGCGCGAGGGAGGAAAGCGCCGGCACGTCGGCGCCCGCCGCGCCGGCAGAGGCATCGGAAACGCCCGGTACAACGGGCACGGGAGCGGAAACCGGCCCATCGGCGGCTCGGGCGTTTCCGGTAGCCGCGACGGCGTAGATGACCACGAACAGGAAGGCGACCAGGGCCGCAGCCGCAAGCCGTGCACGGCGTCCCCCGAGGCCCCGATTTGAATCTATCGCCACCGCAGTCGTGGTCAACACAGAAATGACCGTAGCAATGGTTGACAGTGATTTCAAGAGGCTTTTTTGTCGATCTCGGCGAATTACTGGTGAAATTCTGGCGCACGTTATTAGCATTCTGATTTCTTGCATGAAATCGAGTTGGACGAAAGCGCTCGGGCGGTTGGACGAATCGCCCCGATGGCTCCGCTGCTAGAGAAAGGACCGCAGCGAGGGTGCAAGCCGGCCTTTTCAGCCGGCGGATCGCGCCGGTCTGGCCTCCGTGCCCACCTATAACAACTCCTTATGTGAAGATCTTTTTGCAGCCGGCCCCGGAAACGGGGGTGCGCTAAGGTGAGACCGGTAAGCCTCCTGGGGAGGAGGACGAAAAGTTGTCGCAGCGAGTCTCAGCCGCCCGATCCGAGCTCAAAGCCACGCAGCAGCGCGTGCTGACCGCGCTCGAAGGCAATGGCGCGACAAGACTCACGCGCGGGCTCTACGAGGAGATCGCCGGCGTCAGCCGCTCACAGGCGGCCTACGACCTCGCAGAGCTGGTCTCGGCGGGGATCCTGGAGCGAGTCGGCGGCGGTCGCAGCACGTGGTACCGCCTCGCCCGCACCGAGAGGCCTGGGCAGCGTCACTGGACCGACGAACGGATCCGATCGGCGCTCGAGGAGTTCTGCGACGGGCGCGACGCGTGGCCGTCGGCGAGCGAGTTCAAGGCGGCCGGGCACTCCGACCTCTACGTGGCCGCCAGCCGCTACGGCGGGATCAGCTTCTGGACGAGCGAGCTCGGCTTCTCGCGGCCCGCACGAACGGCCGCGCCGGCCCCTGCCGCCGCGCCGCGGCGGCGGTGGCGACCGAAGCTCGGCTGGGCGGTGGGAGGCGTGGCCTTCGCCGCAGCTCTCCTCGCGGCCGGAGGCGCGTCCTTCTATGCCTGGCACGGCCCGCCCGTCCACCGCGCGGCGGCGCATCCCGCGAGCCACGCGCTGCGCCCGGTGGACGCGTTCCGCGGCTCGAGCCTGCGATCGACGCATCGCGCGGCCGTGAAGAAGCAGTCCGTCCATCACGCGGCCGTCAAGCGCCCATCGCAGTCCGGTGCCGCGGAGCTCGCCGTGCAAACCAACACGGTTCCCGCGCGCCAGGCGGTCTCGTCGCGCTCGACAGCGGCGACACAGCCGTCGGGCCAATCGTCGGCTCCCGCTCCGCTTCCCGCTCCGATCGGCACCGGGGGCGGGCCGGCGCCGATACCGCCACCGAACCGCTAGCGCTGGAATCCCTGCTAATACGGAGCTAAGCTTCGTCGGTAGGGATATCTCGTGGGGGAGAGGCCCATGCGTCGCCGTCCGATGCAGGCATGGCCGGAAAGGGACCGAGCATCGCTCGGCCCGAGGGGTAAGAGAGTCTCAAGCTTCATCGCGCTCGCCGCCGTTGCGTTCTTCGTAGCGACGACAGCCGTCTCCGCTACCACGCTGCCGTCTGCCTCCTACACGATCAGCGGCATCACAGGCGATAACGGCTGGTACCGCGGAAGCCCCGGCGGTAACTACGTTGTCGTGCACTGGTCCCTCAGCGATCCAGACAACCTCGTCGTGGACAGTCATGGGTGCGGCATCGCCGTTCAGGTACCTGGGCCCACGAAAGGGATTCAGACGACGTGCACCGTGGATCTGAGCGGCGGAGGTTCTATTTCGTTCCCGACTTCGACGATCAAGATCGACGCCGATCCGCCCACAGGAGTGAGCGGGGCTCCAGCCCGCGCTCCTGACGCCAACGGTTGGTACAACCACCTGGTCGGCCTCACCTGGGGAGGCAGCGATGTCACTTCGGGGATTGCCAGCTGCACCTCGTCGAGCTACTCCGGCCCCGACAGCGCCACGGCCTCGGTCACAGGCACCTGCCAGGACAAGGCCGGCAACGTCGCCTCGGCCTCCTTCGCGCTCAAGTACGACGCCACCCCGCCCGCGCTCTCGAAGGTCGGGGTCACGAGCAGAGCGGCCTCCGATCTCGTCCGCTGGAGCTCCTCGAGCCCCTCCGACAACGCCGTCGTCCAGCGCTGGGCGCGCGGCAGCTCGGAGGAGCCGGTCGTCTACCGCGGCGCGGCCGACCGCTTCCTCGACACGAAGATCCAGGTCGGGCTCGAGTACGTCTATGCGATCCAGACGACAGACCAGGCAGGGAACGCCTCGAAGCGGATCACCGTCGCCGGCCTGCCCAAGGTGCTGACCTTGAAGAAGATGTCCTACATCCCGCGGGCAGCGCCCAATCCGATCCTGCGCTGGCAGCGGATGCGCGGGGCGAGTTACTACCACGTGCAGCTCTTCCGGGGCTCGAGGCGGATCCTCGCCGCTTGGCCGAGCACCCGCCAGTTGTCCTTGCCCACGAGCTGGAGCTGGGCCGGCCACCGCTACAAGCTCGCGCCCGGGAAGTACCGCTGGTATGCCTGGGCCGGCATCGGCCGCCGCTCCTTCGCCCGTTACAACCGGATCGGCTCCGCCCGCTTCATCGTTCCGCCGGGATAGAAGGAGAGGCCCATGCGTCGCCGTCCGATGCAGGCATGGCCGGAAAGGGACCGAGCATCGCTCGGCCCGAGGGGTAAGAGAGTCTCAAGCTTCATCGCGCTCGCCGCCGTTGCGTTCTTCGTAGCGACGACAGCCGTCTCCGCTACCACGCTGCCGTCTGCCTCCTACACGATCAGCGGCATCACAGGCGATAACGGCTGGTACCGCGGAAGCCCCGGCGGTAACTACGTTGTCGTGCACTGGTCCCTCAGCGATCCAGACAACCTCGTCGTGGACAGTCATGGGTGCGGCATCGCCGTTCAGGTACCTGGGCCCACGAAAGGGATTCAGACGACGTGCACCGTGGATCTGAGCGGCGGAGGTTCTATTTCGTTCCCGACTTCGACGATCAAGATCGACGCCGATCCGCCCACAGGAGTGAGCGGGGCTCCAGCCCGCGCTCCTGACGCCAACGGTTGGTACAACCACCTGGTCGGCCTCACCTGGGGAGGCAGCGATGTCACTTCGGGGATTGCCAGCTGCACCTCGTCGAGCTACTCCGGCCCCGACAGCGCCACGGCCTCGGTCACAGGCACCTGCCAGGACAAGGCCGGGAACCAGGGGTCGTTCCAGCCCTTCGGCTTCAAGTACGACTCGACCGCACCCCAGGTCGCCCCAGGTACTCCCGGCCGGAGCCCGGACTCGAACGGCTGGTACTCGCATGCGCTCACGATCACCTGGAGCGGTACCGACCCGATCTCGGGAATCGCCGGCTGCACATCGGTTACCTACTCGGGCCCGGACGACGCGGCAGCTTCCGCCGGAGGCGCGACCTGTCACGACAACGCGGGCAACGCCGCCTCCGCGCCAGCCTTCGCTCTGAAGTACGACGCGACTCCTCCGCAGCTCACCCCCGCTACCGCCAGCCGCCCCGCAGACTCGAACGGCTGGTACTCGCATTCCGTGACGATCACCTGGCACGGAAGCGACGCCACTTCTGGAATCCCGACCGGCGGCTGCACCTCGACGGCGTATTCGGGGCCGGACACGAGCGGAACCCTGACGGGGAGCTGCCATGACAACGCCGGCAACTCCGCGTCCTCGCCGTTCTCGTTGAATTACGACGCGACAGCTCCCCAGATCACGGTCAGCCCGAGCCGCGCCCCCAATCAAAGCGGCTGGTACACGAGCCCCGTGACCCTCACCTGGAGCAAGTCCGACCTGACCTCCGGAATCGACAGCAGCAGCTGCGTGTTGCCGCCGTCATATTCGGGGCCGGACACAGGAACGGCATCGGTTACGGGCAGTTGCCAGGACAACGCCGGGAATCCCGCGTCCCGAGACTTCGACCTGAAATACGACTCGACCCCTCCGCAGGTCGGCGCTGGGACACCGGGCCGCACCGCCGACGCAAACGGCTGGTACTCGCATCCCGTGACGATCACCTGGAGCGCGACCGACCCGACCTCTGGGAGTGACGGCTGCACGTCGGTTGACTACTCGGGGCCGGACGGCGCGACAGCCTCCGCTGCAGGCGCTACCTGTTACGACAAGGCGGGCAACGCCGCCCAGGCTCCTGCGTTCGGCCTGAAGTACGACGCGACTCCTCCGGTGAGCACAGCCGCGACTCCGCTTCGTGATCCCGATGTCAACGGTTGGTACAACCACCCGGTCGACCTCGCCTGGAACGGCACCGATGCCACCTCGGGGATCTTCAGCTGCACCTCATCGAGCTACTCCGGACCGGACAGCGCTACCGCTCTAGCCCCGGGCAACTGCCAGGACAAGGCCGGCAACGTCACGAGCGCACCGTTCTCCTTGAAGTACGACGACACGCCGCCCAACGTGACGGCAACTGCGGGCCGAGACGCCGATCCGAGTGGTTGGTACACGAGCCCGGTGACGATCAGCTGGAGCGGTACCGATGCGACCTCTGGGGTCGACGCCTGCGCTGCGCCGACGTCGTACACGGGGCCGGACAACGGCACGGCCTCGGTCACTGGCAACTGTCAGGACAAAGCCGGAAACACCAAGTCCCTGCCTTTCGATTTGCAGTACGACTCGACCCCTCCGCAGGTCGGCGCCGGGACTCGCGGGCGGGCGCCCGACGGGAACGGTTGGTACTCGCATCCCGTGACGATCACTTGGAGCGGTACCGACGCGACCTCGGGGATGGCCGGCTGCACGTCGGCGACCTACTCTGGCCCGGACAGCGGGACGGCTTCGGTCCCGGGCGGCGCGTGTCACGACCTGGCGGGTAACGTGGCCTCAGGTCCTGCGTTCGGCCTGAAGTACGACTCGACGCCTCCACAGATCACCGGGGCTACCGTCAGCCGCTCTCCGGATACAAACGGCTGGTACAGGCATCCGGTCGCGATCACGTGGAAAGGCACCGACGCGCTCTCCGGATTCGCAAGCTGTACGTCGACGTACTCGGGCCCGGACAGCGCTACGGCCCTGGCAGTCGGCACGTGCCACGACGAGGCGGGCAATCTCGCCTCCGCTGGCTTCCCTCTCAAGTACGACGCCACGGCTCCCGTGCTCTCGAAGGTCGGCGTCATCAGCCGCGCCGCCTCCGACCTCGTCCGTTGGACCTCGACCGGCCCGGCCGATACGGTCTCTGTCAAGCGCCGGGCGCGTGGCAGCTCGGATGAGCAGGTCGTCTACCAGGGCACCGGGTCACGCTTCGTAGACACGAAGATCCAGCCCGGGCTGGAGTACGAGTACGAGATCCAGAGCACCGACCAGGCGGGGAACGTCTCGAAGAAGGCGACCGTCACCGGGCTGCCGAAGGTTCTCACCCTCCGCTCGATGCCGTACATCCCGCGCGCAGCTCCGAAGCCGATCCTGCGCTGGAACGCAGTCCGGAACGCGAGCTACTACCACACGCAGCTCTTCCGGGGCTCGAGGCGGATCCTCGCCGCCTGGCCGACCAAGCGCGAGCTCGGTCTCACGAGCACGTGGAAATGGGGAGGCCGTCGTTACACGCTAAGCCCGGGTCGCTACCGCTGGTACGTCTGGGCCGGTCTCGGCAAGCGCTCCTTCGCGCGCTACCAACCGATCGGCTCCGCCCGCTTCATCGTTCCGCCGGGATAGCCGTTAGGATCGGCGCACGGGGTCGTGCCACTGGGAGGAGCCACATGAACGTGATCGCAGCGATTGACGCCGCCCGGGAGCGGTGGAACGTGCTCGAGCATCCTTTCTACGTCCGCTGGGAGCAAGGCGAGCTCACGCACGAGGAGCTGGCGCGCTACGCGGGCGAGTACCGGCACGCGGTCGTCGCGCTGGCGCGCGCTGCCCGCACGGCACGGTTGCACGCCGACGAAGAGGCCGCGCACATCTCGCTTTGGGACGATTTCGCCTCCGCGCTCGGCACCGAGACGCACGAGCCGCTTCCCGAGACACGCTGCTGCTCGTCCGCCTGGGCCGCGGCCGACGACGAGCTCGGCGCTGCTGCGATCCTCTACGCGATCGAGTCGGGACAGCCCGAGATCTCGGCGACGAAGCTCCGCGGCCTCGTCCAGCACTACGGCTTCGAGCCCTGCACGGACGCGACGGTGTACTTCGAGCTTCACTCCGAGCGCGACCACGAGCATGCGGCCGAGGCACGCGCGCAGCTAGACGGCCACGAGGAGCAGCGGCTCGTCTCGCTCGCCGAGTCGGCTCTCGCCGGCAACTGGGCGCTGCTCGACGGCGTCTCGTAGCCGTGGCCGGCTAGGAGTCGGTCTCGCCCGGGAGCGGGCCGGCCTGCTCCTGCTCTGCGAGGACCTCGCGCGCGCGATCGAGCTGGTCCGCCGGAACGAGGATCTCCCGGGAGCCGATCACGGGCATCCCGACGCCGATCGCGCCGCCCACGTTCGTCAGCCGCTGCGTGCACGGGATGCCGGCCTCCTCGAGCAGCGAGCAGAGCAGGTCGGCCAGAACCTCGTTCGGCACGACGTCGAGAACGGCGAGGTCTTCCACGCGGCCAGTATCGCAGCGCGCCCTCCGCGCGCGAGGCACAATCACTCTGAAACCGGAGGGTAGGCAGTGATCCTCGTGTATCCGCTCGCACTCGTCGTCTGTTGCATGTTCATCGTTCGCGGCCACGGATCGGCCAGAGGACGTGGCATCTGGTGGTTAGGTTCCTAACCTGGGCGGTCGCGGGGTTCGGAATGAGTTTCAGCTTCGTCACCGGGTTCTCGATCGGCCTTCTCATCCTCCCCTTCGCGCTCGTCGCGCTCGTCTTGGTGGCTCGAAGGTCGCCGCATTGGGCAGAGGCGAGCGGCTTTCTCACGGGGATCGGGTGGATGCTGTTGCTGATCGCGGGCATCCATGTGGGAGACGAGAGCCTCGATCCGCACCCCTGGTTCTACGCAGGTGTCTCGTTCACGCTGGCCGGAGTCGGCGCGTTCGTCCTGCTGTCACGCCTGCGCCGGCCCACCGCCTGACATCAGAGCCGCCCCGCTTCGACGATCCGCTCGAGGAACTGGCGCGTCCTCTGCTCCTTCGGCTCGACGAAGATCTGCTCCGGTGAGCCCTGTTCGAGGATCCGGCCCTGGTCGAGGAAGCACACCTGGCTCGCGATGTCGCGGGCGAAGCTCATCTCGTGCGTCGCGATCAGCATCGTCATCCCGCCCTCGGCGAGCTCGCGGATCACACTCAGCACCTCTGCCACGAGCTCCGGGTCGAGCGCGCTCGTGACCTCGTCGAGAAGCATCAGGTCTGGCTGCATCGCGAGTGCCCGCACGATCGCGACTCGCTGCTGCTGGCCTCCCGAGAGACGGTCGGGATACTCGTTGCGCTTGTCGGCGAGGCCGAAGCGCTCTAGCAATGCGATCGCCTCGGCGTCGGCCTCGGCCGTCGGCTTGCGCAGGACCTTCCTCGGCGCGAGCGTGACGTTGCGCAGCACGCTCATGTGCGGGAAGAGGTTGTAGGCCTGGAAGACGATCCCGATCCCGCGCCGCACGCGGTTGACGTCGACGTCGCGCCGCGTGATCTCCTCGCCGTGGAGCAGGATCCGGCCGGCGTCGACCTTCTCGAGCAGGTTCACGCAGCGCAGCAGCGTCGACTTCCCCGAGCCGGAGGCGCCGATCAGGCAGAAGACCTCGTGCTCGCCGACGTCGAGGTCGACGCCCTTGAGCACCTCGTTCTCGCCGAACGACTTCCGGATCTCTTCGAGCCGAAGGGCCCTGCCGTTCTCGCTCACCGCGCGCCCCCGGCCAGCTGGCGGTTCCGCTCGCGCGCGATCAGCCAGTCCGTCAGCCGCGCGAGCGGGATCGTCAGGAGGATGAACAGCAGCGCGGTGCAGACGTACGGCGTGTAGTTGAAAGTCGCAGCGACGTCGATCTGCGACTGGCGGAACGCCTCGACCGGGCCGATCAGCGCCACGAGCGCGGTGTCCTTCGTCAGGCCGATGAAGTCGTTCAGAAGCGGCGGGATCACGCGTCGGACTGCCTGCGGGACGATCACGAACCGCAGCGTCTTGATCCGCGAGAGCCCGAGCGAGCGCGCCGCCGCCTCCTGGCTTCCGTGCACCGACTCGATCCCTGCGCGGTAGACCTCGGCCACGTAGGCGGAGTAGACGAGCACGAGCGCGGCGATGCCCCAGAACAGCGGCGAGACCGGCACCCAGGAGAGCTGCAGAGCCGGGGCGCCGAACCCGAGGATGTAGATCACGAGAATCGTCGGGATCCCGCGGAAGAGGTCGGTGTAGATGACCGCGAGCGCCCGGATGGGGAAGAACACAGGCCCCGGGAGGCCGCGCAGGATCGCGATCAGGAGCGCGAAGACGAGGATGAAGACCTCCGCGATCAGGAAGATCTGGATGTTCAGCCGGAAGGCGTGCGCGATCTCCGGCATCGAGTCGACGAAGATCTCGCGGTTGAAGAACGCCTGCTTGACCGCGGGCCAGCCTGGCGAGGTGACGACCAGGGCGACGACGATCCCGACGAATACGAGCGTGCTCGCGACCGCGATCCAGACGCTGCTGCGGCCCACCGCCGGAGCCTTTCAGGTCGGCCAGGATCCTCGAGCCGCGGCCGGGATCCGCGCCGTCGTTCATCCGTTGAGCGCTACTTCAGGACGGGAGCGCCCGCGTTCGAGATCCACTTGTTCTGCAGCTGCGTCAGTGTCCCGTTCGCTCTGAGCGTCGTCAGCGCCTCGTTCACGCACTTCACGAGGCTGTTGCCCTTCGCGAAGACCGCCCCGAAGTGGTCGCCGCCGCCGAGGGTCGGGAAGCTACCGACGACGACGCTGTTCGGGACCTCCTCGGCCCCGGTGATGATGAATGCCGTCGGCAGGTCGACGACGATCCCGTCGATGCCGCCGGTCTTGAGGCCCGAGTTGACGTCGTTGGACGTGTTGTAGACAGCGGGTTGCTTGTCCGGCTTGATGTTCTTGACGATGTAGTCGTAGCTGGTCGTTCCGACCTGCGCGCCGAGCTTGTACTTCTTCAGGTCGGCGAGGGTCTTCGCCTTCGTGATCGGCGTTCCCTTGATGGCCACGAGCGCCTGGTTGGTGTTGTAGTAGGAGTCGCTGAAGTCGACGCTCTTCTTGCGCGCGTTCGTGACCGAGACCTGGTTCACGTCGAAGTCGTAGTTCTTGGAACCGGGCTTGAACAGCTGCTCGAACGGGACGACGACCCACTTAACGCCGCTGGGCTGGAAGCCGAGCTTCTTGGCGATGGCGTAGGCGACCGCGCTCTCGTAGCCCTTCTGCGTCGTCGGGTCGTTGAACTTCCAGGTCGAGCCCTTCGGCGTTCCGCCGCTGAACCACGGATCGAAGGCCGGGTTGTCGGTCCCCACCGTCAGCTGACCCTTCTTGATCAGGTTGAGCTGGTCGGGCGTGCACGAGGTCGCCGCGGTCGACGAGGCGCTCTTCTTGGTCGACCCGCAGCCGGCTGCGACGACGGCGAGCAGCGCGACCAGGGTCGCCGCCAGCAGCCATCGCGTCGGTCGCAGCCCGCTCACGGCTGGTGAGGCTAACACGCCAGTAGATGCCCACATGCGGGGTCAGCGTCGGCACCGATGCTGCGGCGAGAGCGCGCGGCGACCATGCTGGGTGAGGTGAGAGCATGAGGCGACGCTTGACGATTCTGGGGGTTGTGTCGGCGGCTTGCTCGCGGTCGCCTGCCTCACGAGGTCGGCCGTGGGCGGATCGCCGCGGCCGCTCGCGACGAGCACGCCCACCCGCATCGAGGCGCTCGCGATGGACGGGTCGCGGGTCGCGTGCGACGTCGCGGCCAGGTACGGCGTGCCGAAGCAGCGCTGCAACACCGTGTACGTCTGGAACGTCGCGGACGCGACGTCACTACCGCCATGAGCGGGAAGGGCACGTGCGACGCCGACACTTCGAGCGCGGGGGCGGCGTGCGTGAGCTTGCAATCGCGGGCGAGGGCGGCGTGGATCGTGAACGTAGGCGGCAACTCCGAGAGCGACGACTACCTCTACACGTCGTCGCTGCCGAAGCCCAAGGAGCGGAAGCTCGCGTCGGCGATCCGTACGGGCGAGGTCACCGGGTGGCGACCTGCGGCGGTATTCCGCCGCTGGACTGCGGCGCGTGGATCGGCGGCGTCGTGGCGCCTCGCGGGTTCCTGGCGGTCAACCGCTGGGCGACCGACGAGAACGACCGCGTGACCTCGGCGCGACTGCAGACGATCGGCGCCCGGCTGCGGACGATCGCGCCGGGGCGGAGGCGATGGATGCGGTCCACCGACGGCAAGCAGCTCGCGGTGCTGCGGGCAGACGGCAGCGTCGGCCTCTACTCGGCGGCCGGAAAGCTCCTGCCGCGGGTCGCTCCCAGCTCAGCGAAGGAGGCCGCGGTGCGCGGCGACTACCTCGCGGTGCTGACGAAGACCGGAACGCTCGAGGTCTTCAACTCGCATTCGGGCAAGCGCCTGCACACCTGGCGCGTGGCGAACGGCGCGCGCTACGTCGACGTCAGCTCGAAGCTGGCGGCGTACGCGGCCACCCGCACCGGTGGCTCGTACGTGCGCGTCGTGCACGTCGTGAGCCTCTCGAGCGGGAAGGACCGCGTCGCTGCGACCACGTTGACGAGGTGGCGGCAGGTCGTGGAGTGCAGCTCGAGCCGACCGGGCTCGTCTACGCGGTCAACAGGACCCGGCCGAGCGAGGCGGGCTACCTCCTGTTCACGCCGATGAGCCGCTTGCCGCGCTACGCGGCGACGCCCGAGAAACCGGGGATGACGTCGCTGCCGTAGGCGGCGAGCGTCTCGTCGGCCTTCTCGGTCATCAGGTAGATGTCGAACTGGTCGACGCCGACCGACTCGAGCTCCTGCAGCTTCTCGGTGATCTGCTCGCTGTTGCCGAGGACGCAGAACCGGTCGCAGATCTCGTCGGTGACGAACTCGCCGTGCGCGGCACCGACGCGGCTGTGGTCCTTGTAGTCGTAGAACTTCCGCGCCTTGACGTAGTCGGTCAGCGCGCTCGGGATCTCGTCGGAGTTCTCGCCGTAGCGCTCGATCAGGTCCATGACGTGGTTCGAGACCATCGCCGGGAACCAGCGCACCTGGTCGCGGGCCTCGGCGAGGTCGTCGGAGACGTGGCTCGGCGCGCAGACGATGCACTGCAGCGCGGCCGGGTCGCGGCCGGCCTCCTCGGCGGCCTTGCGGGCCGTGTCCATGATCCACTGGATGATCTGCGGGTCGGCGAGCTGGATGATCACGCCGTCGCCGACGCGGCCGGCGACGCCGAGCGCACGCGGCCCGTAGCCGGCGACGTGCATCGGGATCTCGGGTAGCTCCTTGCGCACCCACTTCAGCTCGAGCTCCTTGCTCGTTCCACTCGACCGGGCGGCCGTTCATCAGGTCCTTGATCATCTGCAGGCGCCGCTCGAACTCGTCCACCCTGACCGGCTTGAGGCCGACGACGCGGCGCGACGAGTCGCCGCGGCCGATGCCCATCACCATGCGGCCGTTCGTGACGTCGTGCGTGGTCGCGTACCAGCTCGCAGTGATCGTCGGGTCGCGGATGCCCGGGATTCGTCACGCAGTGGCCGAGCTTGAGCGACTCCGTCTGCACGCCCGCGATCGCGAGCAGGGCGTAGCTCTCCTGCCAGAGGATGTGCGAGTCGTAGGTCCAGCCGTACTCGAAGCCGAGGCTCTCGCCGCGCTGAAACAGCTCGACCAGCCGCGTGTACGGCGGGTCCGGCAGGGCCGTCAATCCAAAGCTGAGCATCTGCGCCTCCCCGAGGTCGCTGGCAGGGTCTGAGCATGATCGCCCGGTCCCTGTGAAGAACTCGTCACGGTCTGGTGCACCGTGGCCGTTCGGCGTAGTGCGGCTAACCGGCGGCGACGTGGGCGATCGTCTTGTCGGCCAGGCGGTCGAGGGCCTGGACGGAGAGCTCGAGGTGATCTTCCTTCGTGTCCTCGAGCTTCGTGTGCGAGAGGCCGCGCAGGCTCTGGACGAACAGCATCACCGTCGGGACACCCGCGCGCGAGACCTCGGCTGCGTCGTGCAGCGGCCCGCTCGGCAGATGGTGCGAACGGCCCGCCACCTCCTGCACCGACTCGTCCGCGAGCTCGATCAGCCCCTCGTCGAACAGGATCGGCTCGATGCTCCAGATGCGCTCCCAGCCAACCTCGATGCCCTCCTCTTCGGCAAAGCGCTCGGAGGCGGACTTCGCCTCGTCGAGCATCGCGGCGAGCGTTCCCGCGTCCAGGTGGCGCTGGTCGAGCAGGCACTCGGCGGTCTCGACAACGGAGGTCACGATCCCCGGCTTCGTCACGACTCCGCCCATCGTGCAGACCGCGCCCTCGCCCGTTCGCTTCGCGATCTCGCGGATCTCGAGCTCGAGCTTCGCGGCTCCCGCGAGCGCGTCGCGGCGCCTGTCCATCGGCGTCGAGCCCCGCATGCGCGGCCTGGCCGGTGAAGGTGACGAGGTGACGCTCGACGCCGAAGG
>CAVVBZ010000011.1:0-15917 GCA_963746635.1 uncultured Actinomycetes bacterium
TCCGGCCGCCGAGCATCCGAGGTCGGCCCGCTCGGCCGGCTCGGCCGTTGGACGGCCGACCACGTGCGCACGGTCGCGATCGCGTGGGTGGTCGTCGCCGTCGCGTTCGGCGCCTTCGCGCCGCGGGTCGAGACCGCGCTCTCGGGCGCCGGCTGGCAGGCGAACGGCTCGGAGTCGGTGCAGGCGCGCGCGCTGATCCAGGAGACACTTCGCCGGGCTCTCGAGCTCGGCGCTGATGGTGGTCGTCCACTCCCGACGCGAGACCACCGCCGACCCGGCCTTCCGCGCGGACGCTCGGCGCGTCGAGCCGTGCTGCGCGCGAACGCCCACGTCGCCTCGGTCGTCGCGCCCAGCGCCGGGCGACGATCTCGGCCGACGGCCACACCGCCATCGTGCACGGCCGGCGCGAAGGGCGATCCGACGGCGATGGTCGCCGCCGCCGACGCGCTGAAGTCGAAGCTGAAGGCCGCCGGCCGCGGCGCCGTCGAGCGTCTCGCTCACCGGCGCGTCCGGGATGTGGAGCGACTTCAACACCGCCAACCGCAACGCGATGATGAAGTCGGAGCTGATCTCCTGGCCGGTGACGCTCGCGATCCTCGTGCTCGCCTTCGGCTCGCTCGCCGCCGCCGGGCTGCCGCTGCTGCTGACGATCCTCGGCCTCGTCTCGTCGGCCGGCCTGCTGGCGCTGCTCTCGAACGGGTTCGAGATCTCGATCTGGGCGATGAACTTCGCGCTGATGTTCGCGCTCGCGCTCGGGATCGACTACGCGCTCTTCGTCGTCCACCGCTTCCGCGGCGCCTTCTTCGGCTCGAAGCTCGACGCCCGCGACGCGGTCGCCGTGACGATGGACACCGCCGGCAAGGCCGTCCTGTTCTCGGGGCTGACCGTGCTGATCTCGCTCTCGGCGGTGATGCTCGTGCCGAGCCCCGCGTTCCGCTCGATGGCGCTCGGGATCATGCTCAGCGTCGTCTTCGTCCTCGCCGCGACGCTGACCCTGCTGCCCGCCGTGCTCGCGAAGCTCGGCCCGAGGGTCGACGCGCTCGCGCTGCGCTGGGTGCACTCGGGCGAGCACCGCTCGGCGCGCTTCGCGCGCTGGGGCGAGCGGCTCTGGCGCCACCCGCACGTCTACGGCCCCGCGGCGACGCTGGTCCTCGTGCTGCTCGCGCTCCCGGTCGCTCGGGCTGAAGACGGGCATGCCGTCGATCAAGGTCGTCCCCGCGCACGACGGCTCGCGGGTCGGCTACGCGCAGGTGCAGCAGGCCTTCGGCGTCGGCGCGCCCGGCGCGCTCCAGATCGTCGCGCCGCAGCGCAGCGGCGGCCGCGGTCGCCGCCGCTGCCCGCGCGATCCCGGCATCGCCCGCGTCTCGCCGCCGCAGCCGGGGCAGAACGGCCTCGCGCTGGTCCAGGCGGTCCCGAACGCCGACCCCTCGAGCCCGGCCGTCGGACGCACGATCGACCGGCTCCGCGCCGCGCTCCCGGCGGGGGCGCTCGTCGGCGGCGCCGTGGCCGAGAACCACGACCTCGAGCGGGCGCTCGCCGCGAAGACGCCGCTCGTGATCGGCGTCGTGCTCACGCTCGGCTTCCTGCTCCTGCTCGTCGCGCTCCAGGCGCCGCTGATCGCCGCGCTCGGCGTCCTCACGAACCTGCTCGCGACCGGCGCCGCCTTCGGGGTCGCCCGGCTGATCTTCCAGGACGGCCACGGCGCCGGCCTGCTCGGCTTCGAGTCGCAGGGCTTCCTCGACGCCTGGGGGCCGGTGTTCTTCTTCGCGATGATCTTCGCGATCTCGATGGACTACACCGTGTTCCTGCTCTCCTCGGCCAAGGAGCACTACGACCGCTCGCACGACCCGCACGAGGCGATGGTCGGCGGCCTCGCCCACTCCGGCCGCGTGATCTTCGCCGCCGCCGCGGTGATGGTCGCCGTCTTCTTCACCTTCGCGCTCTCGGGCCCGCTGCCGCCGAAGGAGATGGGCGTCATCCTCGGCATCGCCGTCCTGCTCGACGCGATGCTCGTCCGGCTCGTCCTGATCCCGACGCTGCTGCGCGTCTTCGGCCACCGCGCCTGGGCGCTGCCGCGCTGGCTCGACCGCGTCCTCCCGGACGTCCGCTTCGGCCACTCCTGAGGCCAACTACGCGACGACTCGAGCACTGCGTAGTTGTCCACGCTCCGCTCCGCGCGCGCCCGGATGGCGAGTCCACAGGCGTGAGGAGGCTGTCATCAGACCGATGAGTCTCACGGCAACAGCCCGCTCGATCTCCGGCACGCTGCGTCAGGAGGTGGTTATCGACGGTCAGCACCGCCTCATCACCGACGAGCCGAGCACCTTGGCGGTGACGGGAGCGGCCCGGCGCCGCACGAGCTGTTTCCGCCGCGCTCGCGGCTTGCACCTCGACGACGCTCGTGATGTACGCCCGGACAAAGGGACGGGAGCTCGGCGAGGTGACGGTCGACGTCGACTACGACCACCGCTCGACACCCCGCGCTTCCAGATCGCGATCGCGGTGAGCGGCGACCTCAGCAATGCACAGCTCGAGCGGCTGGAGAAGGTCGCGCGCGCGTGTCCGCTACGCCGCTCGATCGAGGCCGGGGTCGAGTTCATCGAGAGGATCGAGGGCCGCGAGCGCCCTGCCGGGCGACGGCTGGTGGCAACGGGAGGTGAACCGTGAGCAAAAAGCAGATCGTGATCCTCGGAGGCGGGACCGGCGGCACGATGACCGCCAACCGGCTGCGGCGCCGCTTCGACGCGGACGAGGCCGAGATCCACGTCGTCGACCGCGACGACCGCCACGTCTACCAGCCGGGCCTGCTCTTCGTGCCGTTCGGGCTCGCGCAGGTGGACGAGATCGTGCGGCCGCGCCGCCGCCAGCTTCGCAACGGAATCGTCTTCCACGAGAACGAGGTCGAGTCGGTCTCGACCGAGCGGGACGAGGTCGTGCTCGACGACGGGACCGTGCTCTCGTACGACGTGCTCGTCGTCGCCACCGGCGTCCGCCTGCAGCCGGAGGAGACCGACGGCCTCACCGGCCCAGGCTGGAACGAGCGGGTGTTCACCTTCTACACCCCCGAGGGCGCCGTCGCTCTGCACAGCGCGCTCGAGCGCTTCAACGGCGGCCGGCTCGTCGTGAACCTGGTCGACATGCCGATCAAGTGCCCGGTCGCGCCGCTCGAGTTCGCCTTCCTCGCCGACTGGTACCTGCGCGAGCGCGGTCTCCGCGACCGAACCGAGCTCGTCTACGCGACGCCGCTCGACGCCGCCTTCACCAAGCCGATCGCCTCCGAGCACCTCGGCTCGCTACTCGCCGAGAAGGAGATCGAACTCGTGACCGAGTTCAACGCCGGCGAGGTCGACGGCGTCGGCGGCAAGCTCACCTCCTACGACGGCCGCGAGCTCGACTTCGACCTGCTTGTCACGGTCCCGCTCCACGGCGGCGCCGGTTACGTCGAGCGCTCCCCGGGCTCGGCGACGCGCTCGGCTTCGTCCCCACCGACAAGCGCACGCTGCAGACTCCGGCCGAGCCGAACGTGTTCGCGCTCGGCGACGCGACCGACCTGCCGACCTCGAAGGCCGGCTCCGTCACCCACTTCGAGGCCGAGGTGCTGGCCGAGAACGTCGCCCGCTACCTCGCCGACCAGGAGCTCGACGCGGGCTACGACGGCCACGCCAACTGCTTCATCGAGACCGGCTTCCACAAGGCGCTGCTGATCGACTTCAACTACGACACCGAGCCGCTGCCCGGGCCACTTCCCCACGGTGTTCGGGCTGCCGCTCCTGCGCGAGTCGCGGCTCAACCACCTGGGCAAGCTCGCGTTCCAGTGGGTCTACTGGCACGCGCTGCTGCCCGGCCGCGAGATCCCGGGCATCGGCCCGGCGATGCCGACCGCCGGCAAGAAGCACCTCCCCGTTCACGCCTAGCAAGGAGGACGAGATGACCACGACCCTGATCGCCGATGCCCCGGTCGACGTCGACGACGAGGGCTTCATGACCGACCCGGAGCAGTGGAACGAGCAGATCGCCGAGGCGATCGCAGCCGAGAACGGCGTTCCCGAGCTGAGCGACCGGCACTGGCTCGTGGTCCGGTTCATGCGCGACCGCTACCTCGCAGACCGGCACAGCACCCTCGATCCGATCGCTCGGCAAGGAGTCCGGCGTCCCGGTCAAGGAGCTCTACCAGCTCTTCCCCAAGGGGCCGGCCAAGCTCGCCGCCAAGATCGGCGGCATCCCCAAGCCCAAAGGCTGCATCTAGGAAGGAGCACATGATGACCGAGCTGCTCGAACAACCACGCGTCGCGCTCAGCGAGCCGAAGACGATCGAGAAGGTCGCGATCGTCGTCTCGAAAGGCTCGCTGGAGGGCATCTACCCCGGCCTGATCATGGCGAACGGCGCCCGCATGGAAGGGATCGAGGCCGACCTCTTCTTCACCTTCTTCGGCCTCGACGCGATCCGCAAAGACCGCTACGAGAAGATCAAGGTCGCGACGGTCGGCAACCCCGGCATGCACTTGCCGTCCCTGATCGGCGTGCTGCCAGGCTTCTCCGCGATCGCGACGAGAATGATGAAGCGGCAGATGGAGAAGATCGACATCCCGCCGGTCCCCGAGTTCATCGAGCTCGTCGCCGACTCTGGCGTCCACCTCTACGCCTGCAAGGCGACCGTCGACATGTTCGGGCTGACCATGGACGACTTCGTTCCCCACGTCGACGAGATCATCAGCGTCGGCGAGTTCTACGAGAAAGCCGCAGGCGGCCAGATCATCTTCACATAGAGGTATCTGACTTCCCGTGATCGGTCCGGCCTTACCGAGGCACTTGCGCCCCGAGCCGCTGATGTCGCGGAATCCAGCGAGGCCGTGCTCAGTGGCTGAGGAAGGCTCGGAAACCCGCCCAGTTGCTCAACATCCACATGTGCCCGGCACCCTCGACTTGTTCACAGCCACAGCCGAGGGCGGCAGCAATGGTCTGGCAGACGGCGGGTGTCGTGAGCGTGTCGGAGGCGCAAGCAACCACCAGGGCCGGGATACCGGCGGCTGCGACCCGGGTCATCTCGTCGCTTAGATCGAGCTCGTGCGCTTCGCGGGCGAGCCGATGCGTCGCACGGGGATGCTTGATCGTTTCACCGACAACGGCGGCAACCTCCTTGGCTGGATAGAGCCCTTGGACGACTTGTTGGATCAACAGCCAGAGGCTGTCGCGCATGGGCTTCGAGAGCGGCAGCCCGGCCGGCGAGAACAAGATCAGCTTGTCGATCAGATCCGGACGGTCGGCCGCTGCTGCGATCGCCAAGGCTGCACCTAGGGAATGACCCGCCAGACTCACGGGCCGAGCATGTTTCACGAGCTCCTCGGCGAGCCATTTTCGATAGGCGTGGAAGCGTCCCTGAGTTTTGCCAGGCAAAGGTGGATCGAGCGCTTGCCAACCTTGCGGCAGCCCTGGCGCATAGAGGCTGCCGCGGGCGGCGAGACCGGGCAGGAACAGGCGACGCTCTAACACTGCTTAAGCCTGACGATCCCATGCTCCACGACTAACGAACTCTGAGAGTGACGAGCACGGGTGGCGGCTCGGTCACTAATCGAGGGCACGAGGAGTTGGGCGCTCTCGAGAACAGACAAGCTAGCGTCAGGACGCGCCGAACGCGTACCGCCAGAACTCGCGCATCAGCGGCGTCGGCGTCGGTCCCGTCATCTGCACTTGGGTGAAGAGGATGCCGACGGTGTCCGGTCGACGGCGCGACGTGCGCGCGTCGTGCCGGTGCCGCCGACCCAGCCGTAGCGGCCGTCGGCTGCGACGGCGCCGCCGAAGCCCCAGCCGGCTCCTTCGAGGAACAACGTCGACGCGTCCCGCTGCTCCTGCGTCAGGTGGTCGGTCGTCATCAGGCGCACCGACCCCGGCGACAGCAGCCCGCCGCCGTCGGCGAGCAGCATCCGTCCGAAGCGGTGCCAGTCGGCGAGCGTCGAGACGAGGCCGCCGGCGCCCGACGGGAAGATCGGCGGCTCCGTCCAGAGGCCGTCGTCGATCGGCACGAGGCTCGGAGCCGTGGTACGGCGGCAGCCGGTCGAGCTTCTCCGCGGGGACGTGGAAGCCGGTGTCGATCATCCCGAGCGGCTCGAAGATGCGCTCGGCGAGGAACTCCGGCAGCGGCCGTCCCGAGACGCGCGCGATCAGCACGCCCTGGATGTCGGAGCAGGTGTTGTAGAGCCACGCCTCGCCGGGCTGGCGCAGCATCGGCACCTCGGCGAGCGTCGCGAGCCACTCGTCCGGCGTCTCCCGCGGCCCGAACACCGGCAGCCTCTCGAAGAGCTCGACGACCGCCGGCAGAGAGAAGTCGGACGGGAAGCCCCAGCCGGCGCGGAAGGTCAGGACGTCCTCGACGGTGATCGGGCGCTCGGCCGGCACGACGTCGTCGATCGGGCTCTCGAGGCGTCCGCACGACCTGCGGCGACGCCAACTCGGGCAGCCACCGCGCGATCGGGTCGTCGAGCGCCACGAGGCCGTCGTCCACGAGGAGCATCACCGCCGCGGCGGTGATCGGCTTCGTGATCGACGCGATACGGACGATCGAATCCGGTTCGAGCTCGCCCGGCGCCGCCGATCTCGACGTCGTCGCCGCGCAGCAACGAGCCCCGCAGCGCCCGGCACCGCGCCGCTCGCGACGGCCGTCTCGACCAGGTCCTGAAGGGTCATCGCGGGTACAGACCTTACGGACGGCCGAACGTCATCGCAGCAGCAGCAGCTCGCGACGCGCGAAACGCACCTGAGTAGCTCACCTCACGACGGCAGCCAGACGGTTCGGGTCGAACACGGTCCACTGTCGCCCTCGATCGATCGATTGCTCGAGGTGCTCGAAGTGACGGCGTGGGTTGACGAACTTCCACTCGATCGGGGGAAGGCATTCTCGTCGCACTTGTTCGTGCGAACATATGTTCGTGGCGATCGAGGCGACCATCTTGCACGCCGACGTCGATGCATTCTTTGCATCGGTCGAGCAGCGAGATGAGCCTCGTCTCCGCGGACGGCCTGTGATCGTCGGCGCCTGGGTTGTGCTTGCGGCCAGCTACGAAGCGAAGGCGCACGGCGTGCGCACGGCGATGAGCGTCGGGCTCGCTCGCCGCCTCTGCCCGAAGGCAATCGTGGTCGAGCCGCGCATGTCGGCCTACGCCGAGGCAAGCAAGGCCGTCTATCGGGTGTTCGACGAAACGACCCCGCTGGTCGAGGGGCTGTCGATTGACGAGGCGTTCCTCGACGTTCGTGGGCTCAGACGCCTCTCTGGTAGGCCCATCGAGATCGCCCGGCGGCTGCGGCGCGAGGTGCGCGAGCAGGTCGGGCTGCCGATCACGGTCGGAATCGCGAGAACGAAGTTCCTTGCGAAAGTGGCGAGCGGCGTGGCGAAGCCCGACGGTCTGCTCGTGGTGCCGCCCGACCGTGAGCTCGCCTTTCTTCAGCCGCTGCCGATCGAACGCCTCTGGGGCGTCGGAAGGGTTACGGCGGCAAAGCTTCACAACTCCGGGATCACCACCGTCGGTCAGGTCGCCCAGCTCGACGAGGCCGCGCTCGTCTCGCTGCTCGGTCGGGCATCCGGCCGGCACCTCCATGCTCTCGCCCACAACCGGGATCCTCGGCCGGTGCAGGCGCGCCGCCGCCGGCGCTCGATGGGTGCGCAGCGGGCGCTCAGCCGTTCGCCGAGATCGTTCGAGGAGGTCGACGCCGCGCTGGTCGCGCTCGTCGACCGGGTTACCCGCCGGATGCGCAGCGCAGGGCGGGTCGGCCGCACGGTCGTCCTCCGTCTGCGCTTCGACGATTTCTCCCGCGCGACACGCTCGCACACGCTGCCCTATCCGACCGCAAACACCCACACGATCCTCACTACGGCGAGGGGGCTGCTCGCGGTCGCCCTGCCGATGATCGAGCGCCGGGGGATCACACTCGTCGGGGTTGCGGTCAGCAATCTGCAGGACGGCCGGGCAATCCAACTCGCACTACCGCTCGATCCGTACAGCGAGGCACTGGACGCCGCACTCGACGAGG
Organism: uncultured Actinomycetes bacterium; assembly: GCA_963746635.1. Lineage (GTDB taxonomy): Bacteria > Actinomycetota > Thermoleophilia > Gaiellales > Gaiellaceae > AC-32. The sequence goes on from CAVVBZ010000011.1 coordinate 8,023, forward strand.
TGTGCCAGCGGTTTGGATCGAGGGCGATCACGAGGGCCGTGCTACTCGGCCGGGGCCACGGACTGACAGTCCCACTGCTCCCCGACTGACGAGCGAACTAACGGTCGGTTTGCAAAGCGAACATATGTTCGCTTTCATCTAATGGGTGCAGCTCGCACTGGACGCGCTCGACCGCCTGGTGGACATGCTCGAGGAGCAAGGATCGCTGTCGGCCGTCGAGGCGGCCCGTTCGCTCTTTGCCACCTCCTCGATCTCCGAGGGCCTCGCCTGCTCGCTCCTTGCGGACCTCACCGCCGGCGACAGCCGGCTCGCCTGCGCCGGCGCCACTGTCTCCCTGACCGGAAGACGAGCCGACCCGCTGCTCGAGGAGGCCGAGTTCGTCGTCTTCGACTTGGAGACCACCGGGCTCTCGGCCGCACGCGACCGGATCTGCGAGCTCGGAGCCGTTCGCGTGCGTGCGCTCGAGCTCGTCGGCTCCTTTCAATCGCTTGTCAATCCGGGAGTTGCGCTCCCGCAAACCATCGCCCGCCTCACCGGCTTGCGCGAGCAGGAGCTCCAGCGGGCGCCGTCTGTCGCCAGCGTCATCCACCGCTTCCTTGGCTTCACGGGCGATGAGCTGCTCGTTGCGCACAACGCCCGCTTCGACCAGCGCTTCCTCGAGGCGCAGCTGCTCCGGTTGCGCGGGCGGCGCCTGTCCGAGCCGCCGCTCTGCACGGCCGCGCTCGCGCGTCGCCTGCTCGAGGGCCGTCTGCGCCGCGTCGGCCTCGCCTCGCTCGCCCACTTCTTCGGCGTCCCGACCCGGCCCTGCCACCGCGCTCTCCCCGATGCCGAGGCCACGGCCCAGGTGCTCGTGCACCTGATCGGGATCGCCCAGGAGCTCGGGGCGAGACGGCTCTCCGACCTGCGCGCGCTCGCCGCCCCGCGCAGACGCCGGGTCTATGACAAGCGCTTACTCATCCGGGGCGCACCGACCCGACCCGGCGTCTACCTCTTTCGCGACCGCCACGGGCAAGTGCTTTACGTTGGCCGGGCCCGTGACCTGCGTGCGCGCCTTCGCTCGTACTTCCGAAGTGAACGCCAGCGGCCGTCGGTCGAGGCGGCGCTGCTCGCGCTCGGGCGGATCGAGTGGCGCGTGCTGGGTTCTGAGCTCGAGGCCGCACTCGAGGAGCTGCGGCTGATCCGCGAGCTCCAGCCGCCTGCTAACTCGCGTAGTCGCAGGAAGGAGCACGGCGTCTACCTGAAGCGCCGGGGCGAGGAGTTCGTCGTCACCAGGACGGCGACGCCGCTTGGCCCGATCACGAGCCGCCGGCGAGCGTCCCTTGCGACACGGGCACTTGCTCTGAGCACGGCCGAGGAACTCGACGGCCTGCTCGAGGGCGGGCCGCTGCCGCGCCTGCAAGCGCGGCTCTCACACCTGGCCGAGAACCTGCGCTACGAGGAGGCAGCCCGGCTACGCGATCGGATCGAGTCACTCGAGCAGGTCGTCGAGCGTCTACGCCGGCTAGCGCGGCTGCGCAGACTGGAGCTCTGCCTGATCGCTCCGGCGATCGAGCCGGGCTGGCGGAAGGCCTTCTTCGTCTGCGGCGGCGACGTCTGCGCCGTTCGCTTGGTACCGTCGGGAGCGGGAGCGGGAGCGGAGGCGAGGCTCGAGATCGAAGCCGGGCTGGAGCACTGTCGCGCAGCTCGCGCCAGCGCCGAGGACACGCTGACGCCCGAGCAAGCAGAAGACCTCGTGCTGCTCGACGGCTTCGTTCGCAACCCCTCGCCCGAGTTGGCCGTGCTACCACTCGACGCTGAGCAGATCATGGCTGGGACCCTCCGCACCTCGTATGACGGAGGCCTCGTTGGAAATCACGCGGCATCCGGCCAGGGTGTGACGTGACTAGCCTCGCGCGCGTGTGCGTGTAACTAAGCGAGTCAGGCGTGTGAGGGAGTCAGGCTTGGCCCGTGGCGGACGCTAGGGCGTCTGGGGAGAGCGCCGCGCATCAACGCGTTTCTCACCTAGTTGTTCGGCGGTCGGCCCGCGGATTCGCCGCCCTCCCTCTTTCGAGGCATGAACGGTGCGTACCGGCGGGGCGATGGTGGGCGTGCGTGCCGAGAGTCGCTCTTATAGCCGTGTTCGTCGCCGTTGCCGTCGGTCTTGCGCCCGGGGCCGCAGTCTCTGCCCCGCACTCGGCTCCGCCGAACACGGAACAGATCCGCTTCAACCCCGCCGACCAGGCGGCGGCGCGGGCGGCCGTGCTCCGCGGCGCTGATCTGGGCTCAGCCGGCTGGGCTGGCGGAGCCACCAAGCCCGATCTTTCGTCGACCTTGAGCTGCCCCGGCTACAAGCCGAAGCAGTCGGATCTGGTCTTGACCGGCGCCGCCGAGGCCGACTACCGGCGCACTGGGCTCAACCTTCGAAGCGTCGCGCAGGTGTTGAAGACGCGATCGATGGTCGCGCGCGACTGGAGACGGACCGTAATCGACCCGCGAGCCCTCGTGTGCCTGCGCCACATGCTTACGAGGGGACTCGCCTCGAACGAACGCCTCGTCTCGTTCGGGAAGGTCGCCTTTCCGCGGCTCGCAAGGTACACCGCCGCCTACCGTGCGCTAATCGCGGTCGCGAGCCAGGGACAGCGTGTATTCGTCTCGGTAGACATCGTGCTTGTCGGGCGCAGCCGCACCGAGCTGACGCTGACCGTTGCCGGTCCGGCCGCGGCACGCGCGAGCAGCTCGCGGGCGGAGGTTCGGCTCATGCGCGGTCTGCTCGCCCGGGTGCGAGCGTAGCCCGCTCGGCGGCCGGGTTCGCGCGGCATCCTTAACGGGTCGACGAAGGCGTCGCCCTCTAGCACATCGTCGATGAGTAAGCGTGTGTGGGGCACGGGTCGTGTAGACCTGCCAGGGTGGTGCTCCCAACAACAGAGGGAGTAGTCATGGCCGTACTCATCCGGCACCGCGTCGCGGGAATGGATTCGTCGCAATACGACGAGATCTCGCCTCCGCTTATCGAGAAGCTGAAGACCCAGCCGGGCTTCGTGATGCACGTCGCCTTCGTGGACAATGGCCGCTTCACCGTCTCCGAGATCTGGGACAGCCAGGAGCAGCACGACCGCTGGTTTGACGAGAACGTAAAGCCGAACGTCCCTGGCGTTGAGCAGGAGGTCATCGAAGTCCACAGCGTTCAGACGCCCTGAGGCTGCGACGACGTACGCTGGAGTAGCGACTGCGGAACGCTGTGTTTTGAGGGGCGGGCGGTTCGATCACGAACCGCCCGCTAGGAGTGGAGAGCGGCGAAACGCGGATCTGACTGTTCCGGAACCTCGACGAGTAGAGTCGCATCAGAGTTCTGCGGCCATGATCGAGTTCGACCTGAATGGGCGGAAGCTCGCCCTCGATGAAGCGGTTGTAGAGGAACTGCGAGGGAGAGCCCTGGCCCGCGCTGGTTCGTCTTCGACTCTCAACGACCTTGCCGTGATCCTGACGCGCGCGCTCTCTGAGCAGAAGCCGGTAATGCTTCGGCGAGCGGAATCGCGGGCACTGGATCGTCTGCTTGAGCCGCCCGAGCTGATCGTTTAGGCGCGCGGCGGAGATCGAGTGCCGGGCAAAGGCCAAGGCGCGACCGCTGCGAAAGGCCCTGGAAACAGGGCTTTTCGGTTAAAAGCAACTGCCACGCGGACGGACGATCCTCACCTCGCCCGGCAACACGGGCGTGCCAGCGGCACCTACAGCGCTCGGCACCTTCGCGGTCTTCGAGCACATCCCGGTCGGAACGATGAGCGGGACGAACCCCGACGGCTCCCATTACAACGACCCTGGGATTCGCTGGATCAGCTACTTCAACGGTGGCGACGCGATCCACGCGTTCAACCGCGCCTCGTTCGGCACTCCGCAGAGCCTCGGCTGCGTCGAGCTCCCGCTCGCGTCCGCGGCGAAGGTCTGGCCGTATACGCCGATCGGGACGCTCGTCACGGTCGAGAAATAGACAGCAGCGCCACGGAGTCCGCAGTCTTGGAAGTCCGACCCGGAACGACGGGGGAGGCGTAACTCACGGAAACATCTGCATTGGACGCGATTCGCTGATGTAGCTAGCTGCGACGGACTGCCCGTGAGGAAGGAGGGGCATTCCGGGGGAGAGGACGCTCGCTCAGGCGACGCCCGTAGTGCCCTTCCAGACCTCCCGGCTCGTATCATTGAGCATCAAGCTCGCTGCTCTCATTGCGCTTCTCGGTCTCGTCGCCGTCCTGGCGGCGGCAGACTCTAGGGGAGCCCAGGGAGGTTCTTCACCGAGGCTGAGACCGGCACAGTTCGCCTCCGCCCAGGGCCACCGGCACTTGTCCTTCAGACGCGCACTCAATTGGCCCAGAGCCACGCGCCTTTCGGATCGACTGGGGAGCCGATTCAAGAGGCGCGTGACTCTGCGGAGCGAGTGGCACCATCAGGCGCGGAATGCAGGTGCGCGACGGCGGGAACGCACACGCGAGAACACAGACCGCGCGTAGGGCATGAACTGCGCAACCGCCTTAGCCTTCCGCTGGGGCCGCGCCTGTGCGCGCTGATACTCCGCCCTTATCTGTGCCATCCGTTCTCGATAACACTGACGGTAGAAGTCAGGATCGTACTGGTACACGCTTCTCACCTCCTCTCGCCTATTGGTCTCGATTCGGGGAATCGCCCGAATCGAGTCCCGGCAAAGAGGAGGACCTATGCGCTGCTATGGAAAATACCGATAGCTAACGCGTGCCCTGTATTTCTTAGGGCCTATTGCTTGCGTGTAAACGCGCTCTACTGTCGCTCCGAGTCGGGATCGATTCGGGTCATGCCGCGTTACTGAGTTCCACTTGGGTACACCTTCCTTTCGACTTACCGAACTCCGTTTTGGCTCAGAAACGACGAAAACGACCCGTCTGGGTCGCCCTCGCTGGACTTCGCTATGACGCCTCCGCTAGCCGGAGCGCCTCCAGCAAAGGGCTTCCCTGAGGTTGAGTCCGCCGTCACGCCGCTCCACGTGAACGGCCACAAAGGCCGGGGCGAAGACGACGCTACGAGGATGTGTGCTGAGTCGGATCATGTTGCCTTCGCCTCCTTCCTAGAAATAGGAGCGAGAGAATACACCGTCGAATCACTCGACGCAAGGGAATATCGTCGCGGATTTAATTTGGATCCTGTAACTACCTACTGAGGCGCACACGACTGTCACGCTCAATCGAGGTGAGGCAGGCGAGTTAGCTGAGCAACTCCGCGTGGGCGGCCCGACGCGCCAACTTCGCGCTCCCGGAAGCGAGTCGCGACTCGCTCTCCTAGTGGGCCAAATGTGGCTGTCGCTGCATCCCGGCGGCATCGCCTGAAGGCAAGATGTTTCGCGCGATGAGAGGAGACGAGCAGAACTCGGTGCCGGTCCAGATCCGCGAGGGACGAAACGAGGACTTCGGACGACTACGAGAGATCGCGCTCGCGGCGAAGGCGCACTGGGGCTACGAGCCCGCACGTGTCCGGGAATGGGCCGAGGGTGGCGACTTCGAGCCCGAACGCCTGCGCCGGCGGCTCGTCTACGTCGCCGAGCTCAAGCGCGAGCCGATCGGCTGGGCATCGTTGATCCCACGTGGGGAGATCGGCTGGCTCGAGGATCTGTGGATCGAGCCGCGCTGGATCGGCCGCGGCGTCGGACGCTCACTCTTCGAGCACGTCGTGAACGGCGCAGCTGCACTCGGAGCACAGCAACTCGAGTGGGAGGCCGAGCCGAACGCGCGCGGCTTTTACGAGCGGATGGGCGGAGCCTACGTTCGTGACGGCGAGGTGACGGAGTGGGGCCGGGTGCTCGAGGTGCTCGCTCTCACGGTCGGGTCGCGTGGCCCAACTCCGCCCAGTCCGTCGCGTCCGACCGACTGACCGACGAGCTAGAAGGAGCAACGCTCAGGTCTGGGCCAGCGTTCGGGAATGTCCACGTCTGATTGCTCGGAGAGCTGAGTAGTCGCCGACCGCGCGCGTTAATGCCATGCGGGGTCCTCGGCAAGCTTGCTGAGGACCCGGCTGTAGAAGCTCAGGCGCTGCAGCGCTTGTTCGATGTCGGTCACGACGGCGCTCAACGGGTAGCGGATCTCCGCCTCGATCTCGGCGATCGTGGCCTCGGTCGCTCGCCACTCGGCCGCCAGGCAGTCGACAATCCGCTTCGCCTTCGCCGTGAGCACCACGTTCTTGCTGCGCGCATCAGCACCCGGAGTGGTGCGAACAAGACCGGCTCGACGCATCGCGGCCAACTTCTGGCTGGTCGCGGAATGTGTGCGCGCGACCGACTCGGCGAGTTCGGTGATCGTCATCGGCCCCGAGGCGTTTAGGCGGAGCAGCTCGTGCACATAGCTTGGCTTCAAGCCCTCGATCTGCGCCTCGCCGTAGATCCGGGCGATGTCGGCATCCATGCCTGCGACCAGCAGCCGCAACGGCCGCCACAGGCTCTCAAGACTCGGATCCGTCTCGCGGGAACTGGCCACGCCGAGATTATAGCAGCATTTGTATAAATGCTGTTATAAGAGCACAGCGCCAAGAGGGGAGAAGGGCGCCGGGCGCCGTGCGTTGCCAGCGCTGAAGCGCCATCAACCCGCGCGTCATCTTCGTCCAGGGCCTGGCCGGGATCCCGGGCCTGATCATCAATCAGGTGCAGGGCGCCTTCGCCCGCGACCACCAAGAACCCATCCGAGCGCCGACCTTCACGCCCTACGAGCGGTCGATCAAACTGACCCTCCCCCGCCCCGCCGACGTCAAGGTGACCATCTGGTGGCAGACCTCGTTCGTGCCACCGGACCCGAAGAGCGATTCGCTCCTGCTCCTCAACGACCGGCTCGCCGCCGGCGACCACGTTGTCACAGTGCCGGACCTCGTTCCGCCCAAGGCCGCCTTCGCCACCGTGCAGGTCGATGGAGCGATCTACGCCTTCAGCATCGCCACCGAGCAATGACCGTCCGCGGCAAGTATCGAACTGTGGGGTGGAGCACGGGGTCTTCGGCCCAGCCCGAGGGCGCCGACTGGCTGACGGCCAACGCTTGGACACCCGAGCCGGACCCGGCAGGCCGCAACCCGGTGAGGCTCATCAGCGACTCGGTGAGCTACCAAAGATCACGCGCGCGCGCGTTACCAGGTCTTCCCGATTTTCGCAACGGATCAGGCGCTTCCCGGCCGGGCGAGGCGCGGGCTCAGTCGAGCTGCTTCGGAACGATGTACGCGGCGAGCACCGCGTCACCCTCGGACAGCTCGCGCCAAGGTGTGTTCGCGAGCGTGAGCGTCGCGAGCGCAGCCGTCGGGAACTTCGCCTCGAGTCGCGCGAGGTCGGCTCCGTCCGAGGCGAGGGCTCGGGCGAGGCGCTGTAGGCCGGGGTTGTGCCCGATGACCATCACGGAGGCGACCGCCTCCGGCACGGCGCGAAGGCGCTCGAGCAGCTCATCGGCGGAGGCGGCATACAGCTCCTCCTCCAGCCTCACCGTCGAGGTCGCCGCGAGTTCGGGCCGTAGCAGCTCAAGCGTCTCACGTGTGCGCTCGGCGGTGGAGCAGAGGACAAGCTCAGGGGCGATTGCCAGGCGGGCGAGCTGCCTGGCGATCCGCTTCGCATCGCGGCGGCCTCTTCGCGCCAACGGCCGTTCCCGGTCAGGGAGCGTCTGATCAGCCCAGCTCGATTTCGCGTGCCGGAGGAGATAGAGGGTGTGCATTCGCTCCGGCTCGGACTCTCCCATTTCGTGGCGCGATCGAGGGTAGCGTGCTGGGGTGCCCAGCTGGCCCTCCAGCTCAACCTGCCTCTGCTAAAGCTCGATCCGTGCTCTGCAGCGAACCGCGCTTGCCACGGCTCAATCCGGCGACGGCTCTAGAGCGCTTCGTCTGACCCCCGCACACAGGGATGGGGTCGCTTGCTTGGCGGAAGCGCGGTCTAG
>CAVVBZ010000012.1:0-59619 GCA_963746635.1 uncultured Actinomycetes bacterium
CCAACTCTTTTAGCAACGGCGCGTAGACACGCCTAACGAAGGAGGCCGCGGATGTCTCGTCTCACCCACTATCGACCCTCACCGGCGATGGTCGTCGCCTGCATCGCGCTCGCGATCGCGCTCAGCGGCACCAGCTACGCGGCGTTCAAGCTGCCGGCGAGGAGCGTAGGCGCCAAGCAGCTCAGGAACGGTGCAGTTACCAACCGGAAGCTTGCGCGCGGCGCAGTGACCGGCTCGAAGGTCGCGCGCCAGTCTCTCACCGGTGTGCAGGTCAACGCCGCCACACTCGGCACCGTGCCGAACGCGAGCCACGCGTCGAGCGCCGACAATGCCACAACGGCGCAGAACGTCGCCGCGCCCGAAGCCTTCCACGTTGTCGGTGCGCCTGGCGAGCCGGGCTTCCAGCATTCCTGGCAAGACCGCAATGGCTTTCCGGCGGATGAGCCGCTGGGCTTCTACAGGGACCGTGAAGGTGTCGTACACCTGAGGGGGCTCATCGCGAACGGGGGGCCGAATGAGGCCATCTTCCAGTTGCCGCCGGGCTACCGGCCGGCGAGCGGCAAGAACCTCCACTTCGCGGCGGCCTGCGAATGCCAGACGGCGCAGACGACGATCATCTCGATCGAGGGCTCAGGCTTCGGGGCAAATGCCGACGGTGAGGTCTACATGCAAAACGGCACCCTTCCGTCCGGCAACACACTGTCGCTCGACGGGATCACGTTCCGCGCCGAGTCCTGAGCATCGCACCTGATGTGGAGTGGCCGTGGAATTCTTCGCGCCACAACAGGGTGAACCCCGTGTAGCCCAAGCCGTGATCGCCGGTAACGACAGAAGCGGACAAGTCAGAAGAACGCACAGAGCCCGGGGTTCTTTCGGACACCAGCGGTGTGGGCCGGGCCGCAGCCACGACCGCCGAGCGGGTGTATATCTTTCTCCGCGTTCGACGAAGGGGGAATCCATCCCCTTCCCTGCGGCAACATGGAGCCGGAGCACCTCCACCTCCCCCCGGAGGGCGCTCCTTCCAAGCCGCAGCGGAACGGGGCGCCAAGCTCCGGCTCCACCTACGTCACCAGGATTTCGGGCCGGTTTTACTCCAAGCGCTGTCCGCGCTATCCTCGTCGTCTTAGGAGCCGAGCGGAGACTTTGGGGGGAGTTAAGTCGGCTGTGGTCGCTCGGCTCCGCCTTGCGAGCTCCACACGTGATCTAGCGCCGCCAGATCCCGGCGATCGGGCGAGCGTGCGTTGATTGCCCGAGACGGGGGAGGCCGAGGCCGGCTTCGACCGTGCGCAGGAGGCCGTAGTGGTCGAGCGGTGCATGGGAGACGCTGCCGCGCCGGACGAGCGGGCCGAGGACGAGCGCTGCGACACGACCTCCGCCGCCGCGGACGTCTTGCTTGTGGCTCTCGTCGAAGACGACGAAGACGACGTCGCGCGGGCCGAGCGCCGGCAGGACGCGGCGGGCGAAGGAGCCGAGCCAGCGGTCGCCGGTCCGGACCGAGCAGTTGTGCATGTCGTGGCAGAGATTCGGCACGACCAGCGAGAAGGTCGGGAGGCGGTTGCTGCGAAGGTCCGGCGCGAGCTTGGCCAGGGGCACGATCCGCTTCATGTCGGCGCGGCGCTTGAGGACGTACCGCGAATAGAGGAACGGGATCCGGGCTTTCACGGCTCGCAGGTCGACGTCGCCGAACCCGTTTTGGCGCACGCCTTCGACGTACGCCTTCCACGTCGCGCCGGTCGCGTCGAGCGTCTGGGCGATCGTCGGCGCGGCCAGCGAGCAGTCGAGGCAGTTGCGACGAAGCCCGCCCGTCGTCCCGGAGATCAGCGCGAGGTAGTTCGGCAGGCTCGGGTGCGCGACGGCGTCGTAGTTCGCGAGCAGCGCGTACCGCCGCGCGAGCCCGTTGAAGGCCCGCGCAGCCGGATTCCGCACGATTGCCGACGCCTGCTTGTTCTCGAGGACGACCACCATCACGTGTGCGAACCGCGGCGGCGCGGTGGCCCGCGAGACGGTCGGCTCGCGTCCTGCGCCGGCGACGCCGGTCGCGAACGCGAGCGAGACTCCCGCGGCGAGGACAGCGGCGCCGGCGAGGAGTGTGCGCCATCCTGCACGCCTGTGGCCTCGGCCGGTCGCTGGATCGGCGGCGAAATGTCGCTCGAGCAGCTCTTTCGTCAACCTCGACTGGAGACGGATCAGCCGAAGGCGGTTCTGTTCGAGCTCGTCCCGGCCCGCCCCGACGTCGCGTAGCGCCTGGCGCTCCGAGACCAGCGTGCGGATCGCCTGCTGGAGCTCCTCGACGCTAGCCATCGTCGGCGGCGGACGGGTGAGCGGCGGGCCGTGCGGGTGAGACGCACCGACCCGCCGCGTAGGCGTAGGGGTGGCGGAACGCGTCCAGAGCGTGGGCCGGGTCGACCTCGAGCTCGAAGCCGTCACTGCTGCTCGCGTCCCGGACTGAGATCGTGAGCCTGTCCGTGCCGCTGAGCCAGAACAGGGTGACCTCGAGGCCGCTTGCCCGCCTTGTTTCCAGTTCTCGCAGAGCAGCCACTTTCACCAGCCGCCTAGAACGATCCCGAGACGACGGCGGCGCGACCGGTGCGGACAGCGACCTTCGTGCCGGAACTGACCAGCGGGACCCGCTGCCCGAGCTCGGTGTTGCGGCTGAGCTCGGCCTTCCCGAGACCGGTCACGCGGGCGGCGCCGATCTGCATGCCGTTGACGTAGAAGAACACACGCTTGCCTCGTAGAGCGCGAAGGTGCTCGACCTCGACCTGGAGCTCCCGCTGGCCCGTCTGCGCCTGGTACTGGGCGGAGCCCTTGGCGCGAGGGTACGCCTTCGCCGGGCGGAGGGCGATCTGCGTCTTGCCGCCGGCGAGGACGACCGGCACGGCGACCGCCAACGCGACGAACGCGGCGAGCAACAGAGCTGAGACTGAGCGTTTCATCTTGTACCTCCGTTTGGTTGTGGACTGTGGATCCCACGCTGACGGAGGGGCTCTCAAAGCTCGGCCAACCCGCGGCCAAGCCTTGCTCAGCTTCGGTAAAGGTTTGGCAAGCTCCGCGGGGGTCCGCGCAGGTTCGTCGCGTACGGGCGCTCAGGCGAGGCTGTCGTGCACGCGGCGCTGGAAGGCGGCCACGAGTTGCTCGCTCTCGGGCATCAGGTGGCCCTGCGGGACTGCGCGTGAGTCGAGGCCCCGCTGCACGGCCTGGACGAGCGCCACGTCCTCGCTCGCGACCTGGTTGTCGAAGGCAAGCGACTCCTCGATCCGGTCTGCGGGCACGTCTGCGCCGAAGAAGTAGTCGGTTGCCTCGACGGTCAGGCGCGGCCCGAGTGGCACCCAGCGCTCGATCGAGATGTTCTGCGGCCCGGGCGAGATGTTCAGCGTCGTGTTCGGCCAGACGAAGTGGTACTGCGACTGGAGCATGTCGCCGTCGCGTACGGGGTCCCGGAGCGGCCCGACCTGGCTCGACACGAGCCCTTCCACCGAGAGGCCGTACGAGTCCGGGTCGACATCGATCACCTTGCTGAACCCGGGGTGCGCGGTCGGGCAGTGGTAGCACTCGAGGTAGTTCTCGAGGGCGACCTTCCAGTTCACCGACTGCTCCCAGGGAACGTGGGAGTGGAAGCGGAGGTCGTCGAGGTCGAGCCCGCTCTGCGCGACGATCTCGGGCATGGCGCCGAGCGCGTCGAGCAGCGGCTCCGCGCCGGCGTCGGGGTTGACGAAGACGAACGGGCCCCACGTGTCCACGGCGACCGGCAGCAGCGAGAGCTCCGAAGGATCGAAGTCGGGCTCGCGCTCCGAGCGGGGGGCCCGGCGCAGTGAGCCGTCCAGCTCGTAGGTCCAGGCGTGATACGGGCACTGCAGCGTCTTGCGACAGCCGGCGCCCTCGGCGACGACGTGGCCACGATGACGACAGACGTTGACGAAGCCGCGCAGCTCGCCGTCGGCGGCGCGCGTCACGACGATCGGGATGCTCCCGGCGACCGAGGCGAAGTAGCTCGAGTCCTCGGCGACGTGCTCGGCCGGGCCTGCGTACTGCCAGGTCGAGGTGAAGATCCGCTCGAGCTCCCGGTCGAGCACCGACGGCTCCGAGTACCACGAGGCCGGCAGCGTCCAGCCCTCCTCGATGGGCCGCGGAATCGGGGGCAGGCCGTTGGTAGCGAGGTCGGTCGCGCTCATCTGCAGTCAAGATATCGGGCCGCATGGCAGGGAGCGACGTCCTCGTCCTCGGCGCCGGGCTGGCCGGTCTCTCCGCGGCGCGCGATCTGGCGGCCGGAGGCGCCGCCGTGACCGTGCTCGAGGCGCGGGCGCGCGTGGGCGGACGGGTCGAGCAGGTGGACGTCGACGGAGGGCGCCCCGTGCAGCTCGGCGGCGAGGTCGTGGGCTCGCTGCACACCGCGTACATGCAGCTCGTGGACGAGCTCGGGCTGACGCTCCAGCCGAGCTACACCGCGGTTCCCGGGGCGACGACCTTCGACCTCTACGAAGGCGTCGCTCGCGGCGACACGTTTCCTTTCGCGTCCGCCGAGGAGAGGGCCGACTACGAGCGGGTCGAGCGCGAGTGGGCGCAGCTCGCGGCGACGGTCGACCCCGACGACCCATGGTCGCACCCGGACGCCTCCCGGCTCGACGCCGTCTCGTTCGGCCAGTGGCTTCGGTCCGTCGACGCGCTGCCGTCGACGGTCAGGGCGCTCGAGGTCGAGGCGCTCGCGCTCGCGGGCGGCTCGATCGAGCGGATCTCGCTGCTCTCTGACCTCCGCAAGCAGGCGGTCGCCGGCGACGGGTCGTTCTACTCGTACGAACTCTGGGAGTCGCTGCAGGTGACCGAGGGGAGCGCGGAGGTGGCGAACCGGATGGCGGCGGAGCTCGGCGACCGGGTCCGGCTCGAGGCCGAGGTCACACGCGTCAGCGTCGGCCCGCGCTGCGCCGTGACGCTGGCGAACGGCGAGGAGCTGAGCGCGGAGGCGGTCGTCTGGGCACTGCCGGTGACCGTCGCGCAGGTGGTCGAGGTCGAGGGAGTTGACCCGGAGCGGCTGCAGTCCCTGCGGCGGCAGCGGCACGCGCTCGCGGCCAAGGTGGTCGCCGTCTACCCGAGGTCGGTCTGGGAGGACAGCGGCGCGAACGGGCTCCTGGAGGGCGAATATCTGCTTTCCTCGACGTGGCCGCAGCGCGACGGCATCCTCTCCGCGCTCGTGCCCCCAGAGCGCATCGGCCAGCTGCTTGCAGTGGCCGAGGCCGACCGCGACGACCTCGTCCGCGACGAGCTCGAGCGGATGTACGGCCCGGCCGCGCGCGAGACCTCGGTCATCTACCACCGGCTCTGGGCGACCGACCCGTACACGCGCGGCTACGTCACGCAGTGGTGGCCCGGCGACGTGCTTCGGGTCGGGCCGCTGCACGGCACGCACGCGCCGCCCTTCTACGTCTGCGGCTCCGACCAGTGGGTGGCCGGCTACATGGAGGGCGCCGTGAGGTCAGGGCGCTCGGCCGCGTCCTCGGCGCTCGGCGCCGGCTGAGAGGGCGCGAGCACGCGCAGCCCGTCGGGCGGCAGGTGGAGGCTCACCGCCGTTCCCTCATCGAGCGCGAAGCCCAGCGGCTTGCCGTCGTTCGAGATCGTCGCCTTGAGCAGCTCGCCGCCGAGCACGCGGACGTGGACCTCGTGCAGGCCGCCGAGGAAGACCGCGCGCTCGACGAGGCCGGGCATCCGGTTGTCGCCTGACGCGTCGTGCGGCTCGAGTCCGATCCGCTCCGGCCGGATCATCACTTTCACCTCTCCGCGCGAGCTCGTCGCGCCCTGCTCCGCGCGGAACGCGCGCTCCCCGATGCGCAGGCTGCAGGCGCCGCCGTCGGCGCTCGCCTGGGCTTCGAGCAGGTTCGAGACGCCGAGGAAGTCCGCCACGAACTCGGTCTCCGGCCCTTCGTAGATCTCACGAGGCGCACCCGCCTGCTCGACGCGTCCCTGGTTCATCAGGGCGATGCGGTCGCTCATCGTGAGCGCCTCTTCCTGGTCGTGCGTCACGAAGACGAAGGTGATGCCGATGTCGCTCTGGATCGCCTTCAGCTCGACCTGGAGGTCCTTGCGCAGCCGGGCGTCGAGGGCTCCGAGCGGCTCGTCGAGCAGGAGCACGCGCGGCGTCAGGACGAGCGCGCGGGCGAGCGCGACGCGCTGCTGCTGCCCGCCGGAGAGCTGCTCGGGCTTGCGCTCCTCGAAGCCGCTCAGCCTGACGAGGTCGAGGACGCCCTTGACCTTTCGCCGCCGCTCTTCCTTGGTCAGCCGCTGGTACTTGAGCCCGAAGGCCACATTGCCGGCGACGTCGAGGTGGGGGAAGAGCGCGTAGCTCTGGAAGACGGTGTTGACGTTGCGCTTGTGCGGGGGCACCTGGGCGACATCGGTGCCGTCGAGCATGATCCGCCCGCTCGTGGGCCGCTCGAAGCCGGCGACCATGCGCAGGGTCGTCGTCTTCCCGCAGCCCGATGGGCCGAGCAGCGTGAAGAACTCGCCCGGCGGCATCCGCAGGTCGATCCCGTCGACGGCGGCGACGTCGCCGAAGGTCTTGGTCAGCTCCTCGAGCCGAACCTCGCCCTGCACGTCAGATATCCAGCGCGGCCACGGCGGCGGCCTCGCCGCCGCCCGCGAACCGCCGGTAGACGAGGAAGGCGAGCGCGAGCGTCGCCAGTGTGATCAGGAGCGCCACCGTCGCGATCGCGTTCAACGCGGGCGTCGGCGCCCCGCGCGCGCTCGCGTAGAGCAGCATCGAGACCGTCGTCGTGCTCGCGTCGCCCGAGAGGTACTGGGTCACGACGAAGTCGTCGATCGAGAGCGCGAAGGCGACGGCCGCGCTCGCGATGATCGCCGGCACGAGCAGCGGCAGCACGATCCGGAAGACCCGGTCGCGCGGCGGCGCACCGAGATCGGCGGCGGCCTCCTCGTACTCGGGCCCGATCGAGACCAATCTCCCGCGCACGATCACCACCACGTACGAGAGCGTGAACGTCACCTGCCCGATCGCCTGGGCCGGTGTCCCCAGCCCGATCCCCGGGAAGACGCGCAGGAAGAGCAGCAGCAGCGCGACGCCCATCACGATCTCCGGAGTCACGAGCGGGAGCAGCATCACGGTGTTCACCGTCCCGCCGCCGGGCCCGCGCCAGCGCTGTAACCCGAGCGCGAGCGCCACGCCCAGCGGCGTCGCCACCGCGACGCAGATCACCGCCAGGATGAGCGTGTGCTCGAGGGCTCCCTGGAGGGCGGGATCGTGGAGGACGCTGCCGGTCGCGCCGGTGAACCAGCGGAACGAGAACCCCTGCCAGGTCGTTCGCGAGCGGCCGCTGTTGAACGCGAACAGGATCGCG
This sequence comes from uncultured Actinomycetes bacterium, assembly GCA_963746635.1. Taxonomy (GTDB): domain Bacteria; phylum Actinomycetota; class Thermoleophilia; order Gaiellales; family Gaiellaceae; genus AC-32. The sequence goes on from CAVVBZ010000012.1 coordinate 7,344, forward strand.
ATCGCCACCGGGAGGATCGACCAGGTGATGTAGACGATCGTGATCAGCTTGAGCCAGCGCGGCCGGCCCCAGGGATTGCGAAGCCAGGCGATCACTCCTCCTCCACCGCCCCCGCCTGCCTGGTCGTGCGCAGGTAGTAGAACATCAGCAGGAGGAGGAACACCGACAGGAAGAGGGTCAGCACGGCGCCGGTCACCTTCTCCGAGCCCTGGCGCATGAACTCGTCGATCTGGTTTCCGATCAGGTTGGTCTTGGTCGAGGCCGAGACGAGATCGGGCGTGTAGTAGTCGCCGAACATCGGCAGCGCCACGAGCACGCAGCCGGCGAGGATGCCGACCTTCGAGAGCGGCAGCGTCACGCGCACGAACGCGCTGAACGGGCTCGCGCCGAGGTCGCGGGCCGCGTCGATCTGGCGCTGGTCGATCCGGTCGAGCGCGACCACGAGCGGCAGGATCAGGAACGGGATGTAGCCGTAGACGAAAGCGATGATCACGGCCGAGGGCTGGCCGTCGAGCCAGCCGCCGCGCGCCGAGAGCAACCCGAGCGAGAGGAACACGCGCTCGATGCCGACGTCGTGCAGCATCCGGGTTCCCCAACCGTCCGGCGCGAGCAGGTTGATCCAGGCGAGCATCCGCATCAGGTAGTTGATCCAGAACGGCACGATCAGCAGGAGCAGGACGACGCCCTTCCAGCGGCCGGCGTGGCGGGCCGTGTAGTACGCGACCGGGTAGCCGATCAGAAGCGACAGCCCGATGGAGAGCGCGACGAACTCGATCGTGCGGATCGAGACGGTCAGGTACGGGCCGCCGTGCCGGAAGTTGCGCAGCGCGTCGAGCACGTACCCGACGTTCCAGTCGAGCGGGTTCCAGAACGGAACCGGCTGGGAGAGCGTGTCCTGGTTGCCGAAGGCGACGGAGACGACGGCGTAGAAGGCGACGAGGAAGAAGATCGCTAGCCAGACGACTCCCGGAAGGGCGACGAGCCGCCAGGTCCAGCGCGATCCCACTCAGCCGGCCTTGAACTTCGACCACGCGTCGTCCCACAGGCGCTCGCCGTCGATGCTGAGCTGGAGCAGCTCCTGGTTGGCCGCGAACTGGTCGGGCCGGACGACGGCGCTCACCAGGCTCTTCGGGATCAGGCCCCGCTTGACGAGCAGGTCGGCGTCGATGTTCTTCTGTGGAGGCACGTAGCCGTTGTAGTTGACGAAGTTGTTGTACGCGTTCCGCTCGTCGAGGAAGAAGTTGATGAACTCGTGCGCGAGCACCGGGTTCTTGGCCGAGCGCCCGACGATGAGGAGGTCGTTCTGGACGACGCCGTTCTGGTCCGGCCCCCAGAACGAGAGCACGTCGGGGCTGACGCCCTTGGGCATGTAGTAGAACGCGCCGGCGAGGAGGTCGCCCGACCAGGCGTGGTGGAGCACCGTCTTGCCCTCGGGCAAGGTCTGGAAGTCGGTGATCGTGACCTTGATGTTGCAGACGCCGTTCAGCTTGGCGAGGTCGTCTCCCGCGGCGGCGATGATCGTCGGGTCCTCGGTGTTGAGATCGGGCCGGAGACCCGAGTGCATCGCGCTGCGCTGCATGGGCATGCTCAACGCGTCGCGCTTGTCGTCGAGCAGGCCGACCTTGCCGCGGTAGGGCTGCGAGTGCCAGAAGATGTCCCAGGGGACGTCCATCCCTGCGATGTCCGCCGAGACCTTGTCGTTGCGCCAGCCGATGCCGTCCATCCAGACGACGTACGGCACCGTGAAGCGGCTGCCGCGGTCGTAGAACGGGTCCTGCAGCTCGGGCCAGATGCTCTTCGCGAGATTCGGCAGGTACGAGTGGTTGAGCGGCTGGACGAGCTTCTGCGCGATCAGGTTGCAGATGTTGTTCGCGGAGAGGCCGATGACCACGTCGAAGGCGACGGCTCCCGCCGACAGCTTCGCGATCGCCTCGTCCGAGGAGTTGTAGGTGGCGATCTTGACCGAGGTCCCGAATTTCTTCTCGAACTTGTTGACCGTCGCGGGGTCGATGTAGTTGGCGTAGTTGTAGACGTTGAGCGGGCCGTTCTCGACCGGACGGCCGGCCTTGATCGGCCGGTTGTCGGCGGTGATCGCCCACGTGACGGCGTCGTCCGGCCGCGGGAGCGGCAGGCCGCCCGGTCCGACCGGCTTCGGCTGCACCAGCTTCGCCGCCGGGCCGACCGGTCCGCCCGCCGATGCCCCGATCGGCTCGGTCGTGTTCTCGCACGCGGAGAGGAGCCCCGCCGCGCTCAAGCCGAGCGCGCCGCCCGCGGCGCCCCGTAGGAGCTGCCGCCGCGTGAGTCCAGGTCGATCCTTCGGATGCCCCATGCCGCTGCTCGATTGAATCGGACGACGAAACCGGCAGTCAAGTTGGGCCGGTGCCGCATAGGATCGCCGAAGTGCACGAAAAGCGGGTCGAGATCCGGTGGAGCGACGTGGACGCCTTCGGACACGTCAACAACGCGGCTTACGCGATCTACCTCGAGGAGTGCCGCGACGAATGGCTCGACGAGGCGCTCGGCCGGAGCGAGGCGGCCTGGGACTACGTTCTCGCGCGGGTCGCGATCGACTTCAGGCGCGAGCTGCGCCTCGAGGACGACGAGGTGCTCGTGCGCTGCCGGCTGGAGCGGATCGGCACCTCGAGCGTGACGACGAAGGAGGAGATCCTGGCCGGCGATTTTCTCGCGGCCGAGGGCGAGTCGGTGCTCGTCGCGCGTGACCGGGAGACCGGGAGCTCGCGGCCGCTCTCGCAGGACGAGCGCCAGGCCTTCGAGCGCGTCGGCTAATGCCCGCGCTCGAGCACCTGTTCAGCCCGCTCGCGCTCGGGCCGGTCGAGATCCCGAACCGGATCGTCTCGACCGCGCACCAGACGACGCTCGTCCACGAGAACCTGCCGACCGACGACTTCGTCGCGTACCACGAGGCCCGCGCACGCGGTGGCGCAGGGCTGATCGTGCTGGAGGCGACTGCGGTGCACCCGTCGGGGCTGCTGACCTCGCACACGCTCGGTGGGTACCTCCCGGAGATCGTGGCCGGCTACCGGCGGGTGGCGGACGCCGTGCGGCCGCACGGCACGAGGCTCTTCGTCCAGCTCCTGCACGGCGGACGCGAGCAGATCGCGTCGCCGCCGCGGCCGCCGGCGATTGCGCCGTCGGCGGTGCCGAGCCCGCGGTTCCGCGCAGAGCCACGAGCGCTGAGCCCGACGGAGATCGAGGAGCTGATTGCCGGCTACGCGCGCTCCGCCGAGCTCGCGGCCGAGGCAGGCCTCGACGGGGTCGAGTTCTCGGCGGCGCACCGCTATCTGATCGAGCAGTTCCTCGACCCCGAGCTGAACCGGCGGGACGACGAGTGGGCCGATGGAAGTCGGTTCCTGGCCGGGATTGTCCGTGCGGTCCGGTCGGCGGCGCCCGGGCTCTGTCTCGGCGCGCGGCTGTCGGCGGACTCGCCGCGGGCGCCTGCGATCGCCGAGCTGCTCGTGCAGGAGGGCGTCGACTACCTCTCGCTCGCGCTCGGCGACTCGGCCACGTACCTCGGCTCGGTCGGGATCGTTCCGCCGCCGCCCGTCGAGGAGGCCGCGATCGCCGGGAAGACGGAGCCGTTCGCGCTCGGGCCGCCGCGGATCGCGACCTCGCGGATGATCGACGTCGAGGTCGCCGACCGGCTCATCGCCGCGGGCAGAGCCGAAGCGCTCGGCATGACGCGCGCGCTGATCACCGACCCGGATCTGCCCTCGAAGGCGCGAGACGGCCGCCTGCGGGAGATCGTCGGCTGCATCGGCTGCAACACCTGCATCGCGCACTACCACGCGGGCACGCCGCTCCGCTGCGCGGTCAACCCGCGCACCGGTCGGGAGCGGAGTCTCGGCCCACCGGCCGCGGCCGAGCCGAGGACGGCTCGTCGTGGTCGGCGGGGGCCCGGCCGGGATCGCCGCCGCGACCGAGGCCGGGCGGGCCGGCCACGAGGTCGTGCTGCTCGAGCGCCGGCAGCGCCTGGGCGGGCAGATCGCGCTGGCCGGGGCCGCTCCCGGCGGCGCCGAGATCGCACGCCGTTTCCTGGCCAACGCCGAGCGGCAGCTCGAGTCGGCGGGCGTCGAGGTACGGCTCGGAGCCGACGACCCAGCCGGCGTCGAGGCCGACGCCGTCGTGCTCGCCACCGGCGCCCGCCCGTACAGGGACGAGCGGCTCGCGCTCGAGGGCGTGGCCGTCCTCGACGCGTGGGACGTGCTCGACGGCGCGCTACCGGAGGGCGACCGCGTCGTCGTCGCCGATTGGGGCGGCGACCCGGGCGGGCTCGACGCGGCCGAGATTCTCGCCGCGGCCGGAAAGGATGTGACGTTGGCCGTGGCGCCTGTCGCGGTCGGCGAGCACGTGCACCAGTACCGGCGCAACCTCTACCTGCAGCGGCTCTACCGAGCGGGGGTGCGGATCCTCCACCACCACGAGCTCGACTCGACGGGCGAGGGAGCCGTTCAGCTCAGGAACGTGTTCGCGCGCGAGCTCGTCGAGACCGTCGAGGCGGACGCCGTCGTCCTCGCCCTCGGCCGCGTGCCGGTGACGGTGCCCGCGCCGCCGGGGATTCCTGTCGAAAGCGCAGGCGACTGCCTCTCGCCGCGGTCGCTCGAGGAGGCCGTCCTCGAGGGCACGCTCGCGGCGCGGCGCGTCTTCGCATAGGGTCGCCGCCGTGATCGTCCCCGAGCTGCCGCCCGAGATTCGCGACCTCAAGGAGCGCGTCGGACGCTTCGTCGAGGACGAGGTCTACCCGCTGGAGCAGCGGATCGCCGAGCGCGGGTCGATCGATCCGGCCGAGGTCGACGAGCTGCGGCGCAAGGCGCGCGAGGCGGGGTTCGCGATGCTGAACATGCCTCCCGACCACGGTGGCCAGGCGCTGTCGATGCTCGGCCAGGTCGCGATCGAGGAGGAGTCGGGCAAGGCCACGAACGGGCTCGGGTTCGCGGTCGTCGACCGCGGCCCGCGCGAGCTGCTCGAGCTCGTCACCCCCGACCAGGCCGAGCGCTTCGTCGAGCCGATCGTGCGCGGCGAGTACCGCGAGGCGTGGGCGCTCACCGAGCCTGGAGCGGGCTCGGACCTCTCCGGGCTGGAGGCGACCGCCGTCCGCGACGGGGACGACTGGGTGCTGAACGGCGAGAAGTGGTTCGTCACGAGCGAGGGCGAGCCCGGGGTGTACATCGTGGCCGCGGTCGCCGAGAACGAGCAGCAGCTCTTTCTCGTCGAGCCGCACGCGCCGGGCCTCGAGATCGTCCGCACGCCCGGCTTCCTGCACGACCCCTATCTCGACCACCATCCCGAGCTCGCGCTGCGCGACTGCCGCGTGCCCGAGGCCAACCGCGTTCCCGCGAGCGGCGATGCGGGCGCGAAGGAGTGGATCCTCGTCGAGCGCCTCTTCATCGCGGCCCGCTGCTGCGGTGCGGCCACGCGCCTGCTCGACCTCGCGACCGACTGGGCGAAGGAGCGGGAGGCGTTCGGCTCACCGATTGCCGACTACCAGGGCGTCTCGTTCCAGCTCGCCGACTCGTTGACGGAGCTGCACGCGGCGCGCCTACTCACCTACCACGCGGCCCACGCCTTCGACACGCTGGCCGACCGGAAGATCGTCCACGGCAAGGTCTCGATGGCGAAGCTCTTCGCCTCGGAGATGGCCGGGCGAGTCGCCGATCGGGCGGTGCAAGTCCTCGGTGGGCGCGGCTACATGACCGACAGCCCGGCCGCGCGGCACTTCCGCGAGCTGCGGGTCGACCGGATCTGGGAGGGCACGAGCGAGATCCAGCGCGTGATCATCGCCGGCGGGCTCTTCAAGCGGGGCGCCGCGCCCTACCTCGGCTGGGAGTGAACGACGCGGGCGTCGAGCCCGATCGCCCCGGCGGGCGTGACGAGCAGCGGGTTCACCTCGAGCTCGTCAAGCTCCGGGTGCTCGGCCGCAACGCGTGAGATCGCGGCGCACGCCTCCGCGGCCGCGCGCACATCGAGCGACGGCCGCCCGCGGGCTCCCGTGAGCAGGGCCGCGCCGCGCAGGCCGAGCAGCAGCTCCTCGATCAGAGCGGGCTCGGCCGGGGCGAGCGCGACCGCGGTGTCGCGAAGCACCTCCGCGAGGATCCCGCCGAGGCCGACGAGCAGCACCGGGCCGAAGCGCGGGTCGCGCCGGCAGCCCGCGATCAGCTCGACGGAGGCCTCCGCCGTCACCTGCTGCTCGACCGAGTAGCCCTCCGGGGCGGTCATCGCCGCCATCGCAGCCGCGAGCGCCGCGTCGTCCTCGAGCCCGACCGCGACCCCGCCCGCGTCCGACTTGTGCACGAGGCCGAGCGCCTTCAGGACGACCGGGTAGCCGAGCTCGGCCGCTGCCGCGAGGGCCTCGTCTTCGCCCGTGACCCGCCGCGCCTCGGGGAAGACGACCCCGCCCAGGGCCAGCAGCTCGCGCGACTCCAGATAGCCGCCCTCCGGCCATGCCTCCGCCGGCCGGGGGAGCTCCGGCACGCCCGAGGGCGGCCGCTGCTCGGCCACGCGCGCGAGGGAGGCGATCGCCGCGCCGATCTCCCGGTACACCGGCACGCCCGCCTCGCGCAGCGCCACCGCCGGCGACTCCTGCCAGTACATCGTCTGGACGATGGCCGGCCGCCCGGCTTGGTCGGCCGCACGCGCCAGCCCGCGTGCAGCCTCGGTCTCCGGCTCACGCAGCTCCTCCGAGGTCGCGCTGTAGCCGCCGAGGTAGCCGGTCAGGAGGACCGCATCGATCTCGCCCGACTCGAGGAGCAGCCGCGGCACCCGCTCGTACGAGCTCAGGTCCTGCTCGCCGGCGCCTGCGAAGTCGACCGGGTTGGTCGTGGTCGCGGTCGGAGGCATCACCTCGGCGAGGCTCCCGGCGAGGGCGGGGGAGAGTTGCGGCAGCTCGAGCCCGGCGTCCGAGGCCAGGTCGGCCGCGACGACCGCCGAGCCGCCGCCGTCGGAGACGATCGCGACCCGGCGGCCGCGCGGGCGGCTGGTCGCGAGCACGAGCTGGGCGAGATCCGCGAGCTCGCGCGGGGTCGAGACCCGGAGGATCCCGGCCGCGCGGCACGCAGCGTCCACCGCGACCGACGCGCTCACGAGCGCGCCGGTGTGCGACCGGGCCGCCCGCACGCCCGCGGCGCTCGCTCCCCCCGTCAGCAGGAGCACCGGCTTGCCCGCCTCCGCAGCCGCCTGCGCGAAGGCTCGGCCGGCGCGGAAGTCCTCGAGGTAGGCGCCGATCACCCGCGTCGTCTTGTCCGCCGCGAGCGCCTCCACGATCTCGACCGCCTCGAGGTCGGCCTGGTTGCCGAGCGAGACGAAGCGCGAGATCCCGAGGCCGAAGTCACCGGCGAGCAGCGCGATCTCGAGCGCGAGGTTGCCGCTCTGCGAGACCAGCCCGAGCGAGCCGGGGACGAAGTCGCTCGAGGAAAGGTCGAGCTCGGCGGACGCGTCGTAGACGCCCATGCAGTTCGGCCCGAGGAGGACCGCTCCCGCGGCGCGCACGCGCTCGACGACGGCGCGTTCCCGCTCGGCTCCTTCGTCCGAGGTCTCGCCGAGGCCGGCCGCAATCGCGACGATCGCGCGGGTGCCTACGGCGAGCGCGGCGTCGACCGTCTCCTCGAACGCCGAGGCCGGGACCGCGAGGACGACCAGTTCTGGCGCCTCCGGCAGCTCTCCCAGGGAGCGATGGGCGGTCCTGCCCAGGACCTCTCCGCCGGACCGGTTGACGAGGAAGACCGAGCGGCGGTGCTCTCCGCGCAGGGCGCCGCGGGCGAGCCACTGACCCCACTTCGCCGGATCGTTGGAGGCGCCGACGACGGCCACGGAACGCGGCTCGAAGAGCGGGCGCAGGTCGCGTCCAGTGCGGGCCGCCATCGCGGCCATCATTCCACCGCATGGCGCTCAGCCGCGCCGCAGGACACAATACGAGCATGAGCACGCAACCGGCCACCAACATCGACCGGGCGAGGATCGCCGAGTTGACCGAGCGCGAGCAGCGCCGCCTCGACGAGCGCACTCCCGCCTCGCGGGCGATGTACGAGCGCGCCCGTAAGGCGCTGGCCGGCGGCGTCGCCTCCGCGTACCAGGAGCGCGACCCGTGGCCGATCTACCTTTCGCACGGCTCGGGCTCGCGGGTCTGGGACGTCGACGGTACGGAGATGATCGACTTCCACAACGGCTTCGGCTCGATGCCGCAGGGCCACGCGCACCCGGCGATCACGCGTGCGGTGACCAGGCGCATGGAGCTCGGCACGCACTTCGCCGCGCCGACCGAGGACGGCATTGCGGTCGCGGAGGAGCTGACGCGCCGCTTCGGCCTCCCGCGCTGGCGCTTCGTCAACTCCGGCTCCGAGGCGACACAGGACGCGATCCGCATCGCCCGCGCGCAGACCGGCCGGGACACGATCGTGAAGATCTTCGGCTCCTACCACGGTCACCACGACTACGTGATGGTCTCGATCGGCGTCCCGTACGACCAGATCGGCGACCGCGAGGACTACGTGTCGCTCCCGTACGGCGGCGGGATCCCGCAGTCGGTGGCCGACCTGACCGTGCCCGTGCCGTTCAACGACGCGGGCGCGATGGAGCGGCGGATCGAGCGGCTGTTCGACGAGGGCCGGCCGCCCGCCTGCGTGATCATGGAGCCGGCCATGATGAACCTCGGGGTCGTGCTCCCCGAGCCGGGCTACCTCGAAGCGGTGCGTGAGCTGACGCGCCGGCTCGGCGTTCTGCTCATCTTCGATGAGGTCAAGACAGGCCTGACGATCGCGGCCGGCGGCGCGACGGAGCGGTTTGGGGTGACACCCGATCTGATCGCGCTCGCGAAGGCGCTCGGCGGCGGGCTCTCCTCCGGGGCGATCGGCGGTACCGAGGACGCCTTCGAGATCGTCGAGACCGGTGGCGTCTACCAGGTCGGCACGTTCAACGGTAACCCGCTCGCGATGGCCGCCGCACACGCGAGCCTGAGTGAAGTGCTCACGCCCGAGGCCTACGAGCTGCTCGAGTCCCTCGAGGAGCGGTTGCTGCAGGGTTGCACCGAAGTGATCGAGCGCCACGGTCTCCCCGGATACGGCGTCGGGGTCGGCGCCAAGGGTTGCGTCACCTTCTCGCCGGAGCCGATCGTCGACTACGAGTCGTTCAAGGCCCACCAGGACGTGGAGCTGACCGATCTCGCCTGGCTCTACAACATGAACCGCGGGATCTATATGACGCCCGGCCGCGAGGAGGAGTGGACGCTCTCGGTCGCGCACACGCCGGAGGACTGCGACGCCTTCGTGGCGGCCTTCGACGAGCTGGCCTCGGACCTCACGGCCTGAGCGACCGGACTAGACTCGCCTCACCCGACCAGGGAGGAACCCATGCACGTCGCCGGACGCGTCGATTACGACCCGAGCGGCCAATCGTCATCGATCTCGAAGGGGCCCAACGACGTTCAGACGCTCGCCCCGCCGCACGGGGCCGAGGCCATGGCGTTCTCGCTCGAGAGCCCTCCGATCCGCGTGACCTTCGACGGGAAGAAGCCGACCCCGAGCCACGGGCTCAAGCTGAGTGAAAAGGAGCATTTCTTCCCGTTCGCGAAGCCGATGAAGTTCGCCTCGGTCGAGGCGGGGCGCTCTGCGATCGTCAACGTCCTCTGGCTGAAGCTCAAGCCGAAGAAAACCTCGTAGACGCCCGCACCGGCAAAGCCGGCACGGCCTCTTTGGTCGGCGTCGCAAGCGACCGCTTTCAGGCTGAGGCCAGCAGCGCCTCTGCTTCGTCGAGGCGCGCCGTCGCTCGAACCTCGCGGTAGAAGGCAATCGCGGCCTCGAGCTGCGCCTCGGCTTCGGCGCGGCGCCCGGCGGTGACCAGCTGCCCGGCGGCCCTGAGCCGCGCCAGCGCCTCCTCGGGCCTGGCCCCGATCTCCGCATAGAGATCGGCGGCCTGCTCGCGCTCGCCTCCGACGAACAGCCGGCACGCGTCGATCCACGGGGTCGACGCGCCTCTCGTCTCCGGAGCGGGGAGGCCGAGCGCATCGAGGAGGAAGCCGAGCGCGGCCCACGAGTAGCTCGCCCAGGCCTCCTTGCCGGGCAGCTGGGCAAGCGCCGACTCGACGAGGTCGCGAGCCTCCTGCTCGCCGCCCTCCGCGAGGAACACACGCGCGCGGAAGGCCTGGGCCGGAAGGACGACCTGGACGTCGCCGATCTCGAGCGCCCGCTCGAGCGCGCGCTCGGCCTGGCCCGCGGCGGCGGTCGGGTCTCCGCGATCGAGCTCGATCAGCCCGTGCGTGATCCGGGCAGGCACTTCCATGTAGCTCATCGCGGCGACGGTCGCGCTGCTCACCTCCTCGGCGAGCTGGATCGCCTCGTCCCAGCGGCCGGTCCAGTAGCACTCCATGATCTGCTCGGCGTAGAGCCAGGCGCCCAGCCGTTCCTCCCCGAGCTCGGCCGCGATCGCGCGTCCGGCCGCCTGGAGCCGGAAGGCCTCGGCGAGGTTTCCGAACGCGATCTGCGAGCCGGCGTAGTTGATGTACGCGGTGACGGCGTGGGTGGAGCGGTGTGCGACCGCGAGCGCGATGCTGCGCTCGAAGTCCTGCAGAGCCGCCCGGTCGCCGCTCTGGGTGCGGGCGTTCCCGAGCGCGGTCAGGGCTCGGGCGCGGACGTCGTCGAGCCCGAGGCTCTCGGCGAGCTCGAGCGCGGCGCTACCGTCGCGAATTGCCTCCTCGGCCTGGTCGCTGACGCTGCGGTAACTCGCAAGCCGGCTGAGAGCCACGGCCTTCGAGCGCACGGGGGAAGGTCCGCGGCGAGCGCGTCCGCCCGCGCGGCGTACTCGTCCGCCTGCCCAGGCTCGCCGCTGCTCCAGAAGATCGCCGCAAGCTCCGCGGCGACCTCGGCCGCCTCCTCGAGGCGGTCCGCCGCGCACAGGGCGTTGAAAGCGTCGGTCAGCTCCGTCGTGCCTCCGCCCTCGGAGTGCGCGCGCGCCCAGCCGAGGCCGCGCAGCGCGCTGGGCCGTTCCGGGTCGTCGTCCGGGCGAAGCTCGAGCTCGGCGATGAAGTAGCGGCCGGCCGCGCCGAAGGCGTTCAGGCTGAGCGCCCGCTCGCCGGCGCGGTGGAGGGCGAAGGCCGTCCGCTTTGCGAGCTCCGGCGAGTCGTCGCCGAGCGCGCGCTGCAACTCGAGAGCGAGCCCGTAGTGATGCGCGAGCTGCTCTGCGAGCTCTTCTCGGCCGCCCGGGAGCGACTCGAGCCAGGCGGCGGCCTGGACGTGAGCCTCCGCTCTGCGCGCGCGTGGGAGTTGGCCGTAGGCGACGTCCCTGACGAGGACGTGCCGGAACGAGTACTGCACATCGTCGGCGATCGAGGAACGGCGCTCGCGACGGACGAACTCCTTGCGCTCGAGCCCGTGCAGGAGCCGCTCGGCCTCCGCGCGCTCCAGTCCTGTCTCCGCGACCACTGCGCCGAGCCAGAAGACGTTGCCAAGGACTGCCGCCTGCTGGACGACCGCCTTCTCGTCGGCCGGAAGCCCGTCGACGCGCGCCGCGATGGTTCCCTGAACCGACTCGGGGAGCGGCAGGTCGGGCTGCGCCAGTCGCCAGGACCCGTTCTCGCGGAGGAGGAAGCCGCGCTCGACGAGCATGCGCACGTACTCCTCGGCGTAGAGCGGGTTGCCGCCCGCGCGCGCGAGCAACGGCCTTGCCACGCTGGCCGGGAGCCGGCCCCGGCCGAGCAGCGCGCCGACGAGCTCGCCGGTGTCCTCGTCCGAGAGCGGCGAGAGGGAGATCGTGATCGCGTTGCGTTTGCCGCCGCCCCAGCCCGGCCGGCGCTCGAGCAGCTCGGGGCGCGCGGTGCAGAGCACGAGCAACGGCACGCTGCTCGCCCAGTCGACGAGGTAGTCGATGAAGTCCAGCACTCCCGGGTCGGCCCAGTGCAGGTCCTCGAAGACGAGCACGAGCGGCCGCCGCTCGGCCACCGCCTCGAAGAACCGCCGCCACGCGGTGAACGAGTCGTCGCGCTGCTCCCCGGGCTCGCCCTCGAGCCCGACGAGCGGGCGCAGGTGCGCCTCGAGCCAGCGTGCGTCGGCCTGGCCCGGCAGCGCCTCGACGGCGGTCCGCAGCTTCGCCGCGGCTTCCTGGTTCGAGTCGCTGGTCAGGATCCCGGCCTCCGAGCGGGCCATCTCGGCGAGCGCCGCGAAGGAGACGCCGTCGCCGTAGGGGAGACAGCGGCCGCTGAGCCATGAGGCCGTGCCGGGCTCCGCCTCGATGGTTGCGACGAGCTCGCGGGCGAGTCGGGTCTTGCCGATCCCGGGAACGCCGACGAGCGAGACGAGCTGCGGCGTGCGCTCCTCGCGCACGCGGACGAGCGCGTCGCGCAGGTGGCTCAGCTCCTGCCAGCGGCCGACGAGCGGCGTCGACGGCCGCGCTGCGTCGTCGCGGAGCCCGAGTGCCTCCCAGGCCGCAACAGGCTCGCGCTTGCCTTTCGCGTCGACCTGGAGTCCGTCGCCGTAGTCGACCGCGGCCGCCGTCGCGCGGTACGTGGTCTCGCCGACGAGAATGCCGTCTACCGGCGCCGCCGCCTCGAGCCTCGAGCACGTGTTGACGACGTCCCCGGTGACGAGACCCTCGCCGGCTCCGGCGTCGGCCCCGAGCGCGACCATGGCCTCGCCGGTGTTGACGCCGATGCGCACGTGCAGCTCGACGTCCTCGGCGAGCTCGTTCAGCTCGCCGACCGCGTCGCGCACGGCCAGCGCCGCCCGAACCGCCCGCTCCGGATCGTCCTCGTGCACGGTGGGTGCGCCGAAGACCGCCATCACGGCGTCGCCGATGAACTTCTCGAGGGTGCCGCCGAAGCGCTCGATCTCCGTGCGCGCGCGCTCGAAGTAGGGCAGCTGCAGCCCGCGCACGTCCTCGGGGTCGAGCTGCTCGGCGTTTCCCGTCCAGTCGACGAGATCGGCGAACAGCACGGTCACGACCTTCCGTTCCTCCCCGGCCGGAAGCGGGCTGGGCGCGACCTGGGCGCCGCAGGCCGGGCAGAAGTCCGCCTCGGGCGGAACCTCGGCCCCGCACTCGCCGCAATGGACGATCAGCGCCGTTCCGCAGGAGATGCAGAAGCGCGCGCCGTCGACGTTCTCCCGGCGGCAGGAAGGGCACGTCCTCACAGGTCGAGGATAGGCCGTTTGTTGAATATCGCGATCCGAAGGAGGATCATCGCCCCGCAACCAGCGAAGGAGGAGTCGCGATGCCGCACGGCTGGACAGTCATCGGTGGGACCCCCGACGAGTTGCTCGAGGTCTGGGGTGATCCCGAGGAAGTCAAGCGCAGAGTGCACGACATGGTCACGAGAAGCGGCGCAGCGCTGGACGACGTCTACTTCGGCGCAGAGGACGACCAGCGGGTGGTTGCGTTGATCCACTTCTGTGGCAAGCCGGCCGATGCCCAGACGGCGCTCGAGCGCGTCCGGGAGGCGTTCCGTCCCGACAGCGTCGAGTACTTCCTGTCGGTCGAGGAGAAGGTGCAGGAGCTGGAGTCGACCTAGGCTCGGGCGGGGCGCTCCGGTCCAGAGACGCTTGCAAGCGCCTGCTCGGCGCGGCGTGTGAACGCGGTCGCATCGACGCTGCGGTAGAAGTCGAGCGCCTGAGTGAGCTCGGCTTCCGCCTGCTCGCGCTCGCCCGCGCGGAGGTGTGCGAACGCCTCGTCGGGCCGGCTTCCGATCTCGGCGTAGAGCTGTGCGGCCGACCGCGGATCACGAACGAAGGCGAGCGCCGCGTCCAGCCAGCGGGTACGCGCGCCGGTTCCGTCGGCGAAGGCCTCGATCTCCCGCTCCCGGCCGAGGGCTTCGAGCACGACCACGAGGTCTGCGAGCCAGAACGAGGGGGGAAGCTTCGGCTCGCTCGTCCACAGTGCGAGCAGCTCGTCGACGAGTTGCCCGGCCTGCCTCGTCTCGCCGCTGTCGAGCAAGGCCCGCGCCTCGGTTGCGAGCGCCGGATAGAGGCTCTGCGGATGGCCGGTCTGGCGCGCGCTCTCCAGGCTCCATGCGGCGTCCTCGAGCGCGCCCTTCCGATCGCCCGCGGCAAGGCGGATCTCGGCGCGAATCTCGTGGCACAGGATCTCACCGTAGTGGCGCGATCCCTGCTCGGCGTCGGCGATGAAGTCGTCCGCGACCCGTAGCGCCTCGTCCCAGCGGCCGGCCCAGTAGTTGTCGAAGACGCTCTCGCTCTCGAGGAACCGGATCACGAACGGATTGCCGAACCGTTGCGCGTCGTTCCACGCCTCGGCGCGGAGCCTCGAGCTGCGCCGCAGGTCGCCCTCGTGGGCGAGGACGGCGGCTAGCAGCGAGCGTGCGCGGATGCTCTCGGGGGAGCCGGCCGCGTCGCCGATCTCGACCGCCTGCTCGAGGTCGCGCACGCCGCCCTCGTCGCCGACAGCCGCCTTCGCGAAGCCCATCGTCGTGAGCGCGTGCGCCTGAAGCTCGTCGAGCTCGAGCTGCCCGGCCATCGCCAGCGCCTCCTCGCCCAGGCGGACGGCCTCCGCGGGATCGGTCGTCATCAGGAGGCCGGCCAGCTTGGCGAGCACCTGGGCCTTCGTCTGCGACGGGGCCGCGTCCTGGACAAGCTCGGCGGCTCGTTGCACGTGCTTCGCTGCGGACTCGGCCGCGCCCTCGCGCTCGAACAGCACCGCCTGGAACACCTCTGCCTCGGCCGCGAGCTCCCGCTCTCCGGCCTCGAACAGCTCACGCGAGGCGTCGGCGAGCACGTCAGCGCCAGAACCCTCGGCCTCGACCAGCGCCTTGCCGTACGCGAAGCGAAGCCGAGCACGATCGACCCCGTCGGCGGGCCAGAGCTCGAGCGCCTCCTCGTAGAGCCGCGCGGCCGCGCTGAAGGCATGGAGCGCGAACGCCCGGTCGCCGGCCTCGCGCGCGGCGCGGCGGGTCCGCTCGACGAGCTCCTCGGTCTCGTTTCCGCTGGCGCGGGCGAGCTCGAGCGCGCTGCGGTACTGGTGCGTGACGAGCTCGGCCTGGTCGTCCCGCCCGCCCGGGAGCTCCTCGAGCCACTGGGCGCACAGGCGGTGGGCGTCGGCCCGCCGCGCGCGCGGGATCTGCCCGTAGGCCACGTCGCGCACGAGCACGTGGCGGAAGACGTACTGGGCCTCGCCTGCGATCGACGAGCGCCGGTCGCGACGGATGAACTCCTTCCGCTCCAGGGCGTGCAGCTGCCGCTCGGCCTCCGAGCGCTCGCTGCCAACGGCGGTGGCGACCGCGCCGAGCCAGAAGACCTTGCCGACCACCGCCGCCTCCTGGAGCAGGAGCTTCTCGTCCGGCAGGAGCCCGTCGACGCGCGCGGCGATCGTCCCCTGCACGGTCTCGGGCAGCGGCAGCTCGGGAGCGGCCAGCCGCCAGGAGCCGTTCTGCTCGACGAGGGAGCCGCGCTCGACCAGCATCCGGACGTACTCCTCGGCGTAGAGCGGGTTGCCGCCCGAGCGCGCCAGCAGCGGGACGGCGATCTCGGCCGGAAGCTGCCCCTGACCGAGCAGGGCGCTGACCAGCTCGCCCGTCTCGTCGTTGGTGAGCGGCGCGAGGGAGATCGTGATCGCGTTCCGCTTGCCGCCGCCCCAGCCGGGGCGCCGTTCCAGCAGCTCGGGCCGCGCCGTGCAGAGAACGAGCAGCGGCACGCCGCTCGCCCAGTCGACCAGGTAGTCGACGAAGTCGAGCACGGCCGGGTCGGCCCAGTGCAGATCCTCGAAGACGAGCAGGAGCGGATGGCGCTCAGCGAGGGCCTCGAAGAACCGGCGCCAGGCCGCGAACGACTCCTCGCGCCGCTCGACCGGATCGGCGCCGAGGCCGACCAGCGGGCGGAGGTGCGACTCGAGCCACGGCGCGTCGATCTCGCCGGGAAGCGACTCGACCACGGCGTGCAGCTTGGCCGTGGCCTCCTCGGCCGGGTCGTTCGAGAGGATTCCCGCCTCGGAGCGCGCCATCTCGGCCAGGGCCGCGAACGAGACGCCGTCGCCGTAGGGCAGGCAGCGGCCGCTCAGCCATTCGCCGAACTCCGGCTCGGCGTCGACCGCGGCCACGAGCTCACGCGCGAGGCGGGTCTTCCCGATCCCCGGCTCGCCGACCAGCGAGACGAGCTGCGGAGTCCGCTCTCTGCAGACCCGCACGAGCCCGTCGAGCAGCTGGGCCAGCTCGCGGCGGCGGCCCACGAAAGGCGTCGAGATCCCCGGCGTCTCGTCCTCCGGCTGGAGCCCGAGCGCCTCCCAGACCTGGATCGGGGCACTCTTTCCCTTGGCGCGCACGCTCTCGGCCTCGCGGTAGGTGATCACGCCGGCGGTGGCGCGGTACGTCGTCTCGCCGACCAGGATCCCGTCGACCGGCGCGGCCGACTGCAGCCGGCCCGCGGTGTTGACCATGTCGCCGGTGACCACGCCCTCGCCCGCGGCGGCGTTCGCGCCGAGCGCGACCACGGCCTCGCCCGTGTTCACGGCGATCCGCACGTGGAGCTCGACCTCGGGCGTGTCCGCATTCAGCTCGACGATCGCCTCCCGGATCCCGAGCGCCGCGCGCACGGCGCGCTCGGGGTCGTCCTCGTGCGTGGTCGGCGCGCCGAACAGCCCCACGACCGCGTCGCCGATGAACTTCTCGACCACCCCGCCGTAGTGCTCGATCTCCGACCGGACCCGGGCGAAGTAGAGCGAATGGAGCTCGCGAACGTCCTCCGGGTCGAGCCGCTCGGCCTGCGGCGGTCGAGTCGACCCGGTCGGCGAACAGCACCGTCACGACCTTGCGTTCCTCTCCGGCGGGAAGCGGGCTCGGCGCGACCTGGGCGCCGCAGGCCGGGCAGAAGTCCGCCTCGGGCGGAACCTCGGCCCCGCACTCGCCGCAATGGACGATCAGCGCCGTTCCGCAGGAGATGCAGAAGCGCGCGCCGTCGACGTTCTCCCGGCGGCAGGAAGGGCACGTCCTCACAGGTCGAGGATAGGCCGTTTGCAGGGGAAACTGAAATACGGGCAACGGCCGCGTCGCGGGGTACGGTGAAACCGTGCGCCGGCTTCCACCCTTCCTCGTGCTCGTCTATCTCGGCGTCGGCGCCTGGATCGCCTGGCACCGCCACTACTTCGAGAATGTCCACGGCGCCAGAGGCGTGGCCGCGGCGGTCATCGTGGTCGTGCTCTGGCCTCTGCTCGTGCTCGACCTGATCGCGGTGAAGCATGGCTAGAGGCCTTAGCTAGACTTCCGCGCCGTGGCCGGCGAGCGAGTGAAGCTGCAGGTGTTGGACCGCGAGAGCAGCGGCTCCGCGGCGACTCGACGCCTGCGCAAGCAGGGGCTGATCCCGGGCGTGATCTACGGCGGCGGGCAGGAGCCGAGGGCGATCGCGATCGAGGAGCGCGAGCTGCGGCAGGCGCTCACGGGCGCCGGCGGCCTCCACGCGATCCTCGACGTCACGCTCGACGGCCAGAGCTCGGCCCGCCCGTCGATCCTCAAGTCGTACCAGCAGCATCCGCTGAAAGGGACGCTCACGCACGTCGACCTCCAGGAGGTGCGGCTCGACCAGCCGATCCAGGCGCGCGTCGTCGTTGAGCTCGTCGGCGACTCGATCGGCGTCAACGAGGGAGGCGTGCTCTCCCAGGTCGTCCGTGAGATCACGGTCGAGGCGCTCCCGCTGGAGATCCCCGAGCACCTCGAGCTGGACGTCAGCGGGATGGCGATCGGCGACACGCTGCGGCTGGCCGACCTTCCGCCCTACGAAGGGATCAAGTTCCTGGACGACCCGGACGGGACCGTGCTCGCGACGGTGACCATGCCGACCAAGTTCGTCGAGCCCGAGCCCGAAGCGGTCGAGGGCGAGGAGCTCGAGGAAGGCGAGGTGCCCGAGGGCGAGGAGGCTCCGGAGGGCGAGGAGGAAGCCGAGGGCGAGGCCGGGGACGCCGAGGCCTCTGGCGAGCAAGAGGAGACCGAGGGCTAGGTGCGGCTCTTCCGTCGAGGCGAGCAGGCCTCGACGCTCGACCTGCTGGTCGCGGGCCTCGGCAATCCGGGCCGCGAGTACGAGCGCACCCGCCACAACGCGGGCTGGCTGGTGCTCGATGAGCTGGCGCGACGGCACGACGGCTCGTGGCGCTCGAAGTTCTCCGGCTCGCTGGCGGAGGTGCGGCTCGAGAGCCTTCGGCTCGCGCTGCTCAAGCCCGAGACGTACATGAACGAGTCCGGCCGCTCGGTCTCGGCGGCCGCGCGGTTCTTCAAGGTCGAGCCGGATTCACTGCTGGTCGTGCACGACGACGTCGACCTCGAGGCGGGGCGGCTGCAGGCGCGGAGCGGCGGCGGCCTCGCCGGCCACAACGGCCTGCGCTCCCTGGCGCAGGACCTCGGGACGCAGGAGTTCCTGCGGCTGCGAATCGGAGTGGGGAGGCCCGGCCGCGGCGATCCGCGCTCGGTCTCCGACTGGGTGCTCTCGCCGTTCGCGCCCGAGGAGGACGTGGAGGCGCTCGTCACGCGCGCGGTCGACGCCGTCGAGACGATCGTGCTCGAGGGAGTCGACGCGGCGCAACGCGCGTACAACTGACCTCGACTGAGGAGGGGCGACGCAGGCCGCCGCTCGTCAGCGATTCCAGTCGGGGCAACAGGCGTCCTGGACGACGAAGAGGCGCCGTCCGTCCTCGATGCGCGTGATCGCGACGAGCTCCTGGTCGCCGCCCTCGCCGACGAACAGCCGGCCGTTGCTCGACGCTTGAACGACGTAGGACCGCAGCCGCCGGAGCCGGCCGGTCCCGACGTTCACCACGCCTGCCTGGGTGCCCGACTCGGTGCGGACGCCGACCAGCAGCCGACCGTCGTCCAGCCACGCGATCGGCTGGAGGCCGTAGTTGCCCTCCATCGTCAGCTCGGGCGGGGCCTGCTCGATGACCGGCTGCGCGTCCGAGCCGTCGGGGTCGATCGTCCAGATCCCGGGAGAGGCGCAGTCGGTGAGGGTCGCCCCGGGAAATCGTGAGTAGGCGATACGCGAAGGCCCCCAGGCGGGAAAGGCGCTGAAACCCTCGTGGGTGAGCTGGGTCGGCGCTCCTCCGTCGAGCTTGGTGACGTAGAGGTCGTACTGGTCGCCGCAGATTCCGACGTCCGTCCTGTGCGGGGCGCGGGCGTAGACCAGCCGGTCGCCGCTCGGCGAGAAGTCGAAGCCGTAGATAGGCCCGCGCGCGATCACGCGTGAGTCTCCGGAGGCCCGGTCGACGATCGCCAGCAGGTTCGCGGTGCTGACGACGAGCGACTTCCCGTCCGGCGTCCAGCGAAGGTGCTGGGCGCGCGCGCTCGTCAGGAGGCGCTCGCGGTTGCCGTCGCTCGAGACGAGATGGATCCCGTCGCGGCGGGTCACCGCGACGGTGCGACCGTCGGGCGACAGGATCCCGGCGAAGCCGCGCGTCAGCTTGCGGGGGCTTCGTCCGTTTGCGTCCGCAATCCAGACACTCGTGGTCGAGCGGCTCGCTCCCCGCACGAACACGAGGTGGTGCTTCGCCGGTGTCGCTGACGTGCCGCTGCAGGCTGCGAGGGCGATCGCAAGAAGCGCTGCGCCCACGAGCGGAGCCGTCCTCATCGGTGTCTTCTGTCCGTCAACGCCGCACGCTGATGATGACAGCCGCCGGTTACGATGAGGGCGCGGAACCCGGGGTTCCGTCGTTCGTCATGGACCTGACCGACACCGCCAGACCCGTCCTGCACCCGCTCGTCCAGGAGCTGCTCGACGACGAGCGTCTGACGGCGTTCGCGACCGCGCTGCCGGCTGCCGCGCGCGTCTCGGAGCCAGCGCTGCCGCTGTTGCTCGCGGCGCTGCACGAGCACCTGGGGCGATCGCTCGTCGTCCTTCTCCCGGAGGACGCGGATGCGCGTGACGCGGCTGAGGGCGCCCGCTGGTTCCTCGGCGAGGAGCGGGTTGCGCTGCTGCCGAGCCGAGGCGTTCACTGGGGCTCGGGCCTCGAGCCGCCGCCGCACCTGGTCGGGGAGCGGGCTCGCGCGCTCGACGTCCTCGCCGCGGGCGGGCTCGTGTGCGCCTCCGCGGCCGCGCTTGCCGAGGCGATGCCGCCGCCCGATACGAGGCCCGAGCCGTTGACGCTGGCGCCCGGGCTGTCGCCGGGGCTCGACGCGATCGCGGAGCACCTCGCGCTGGCGGGCTACGAGCGGGTCGACCGCGTCCAGGAGCGCGGGCAGTTCGTGGTGCGTGGGGGTC
This sequence comes from uncultured Actinomycetes bacterium, assembly GCA_963746635.1. GTDB lineage: Bacteria > Actinomycetota > Thermoleophilia > Gaiellales > Gaiellaceae > AC-32. Next base: position 27,518 of record CAVVBZ010000012.1, read on the forward strand.
TCGTCGACGTCTTTCCGACCACAGGCCGCGAGCCGCTCCGGGTCGAGCTCTTCGGGGACGAGATCGAGGCGATCCGCGCCTTCTCGCCGTTCACGCAGCGCGCGCTCCACGACGTCGACGGCGCGGTCGTCTACCCGGCCGCCGAGCGGCGACTCGACCTGGTCGAGCCGTCCCTTCCGGACACGGCCCAGGGTCTGTCCCCGGGACCTGTCCCAAACGATCTGGTCCAACCGCTCGATCGCCCTCCCGACCTCGTCTGGCAGCCCGACGACGTCCGTGAGGCGTGGGCCGACGAGCTCGCCACCGAGCCGGGACTAAGTAACAGTCTGTTACTTGAAAGTCTCGACCGGGCCGCGGAGCTCGACCCGCTTCCGCACGGCCAGCCGCACGCGTTCGAGGCGCAGCGCCCGGCGATCGCGGCGCGAGGCCTGGCCGAGGCCGAGACCGAGCTCGCGGGTTTCCTGCGCGCCGGCAACCGCGTCGTCGTCGCCTTCCCGCACCGCGGCGAGGCGTTGCGCACGGCCAACCTGCTGCGGAGGATCGAGCCGCGCGTGCTCGAGCCGGGCGAGCCGCTCCCGGACGAGCCGGAGCTGCTGTTCGCCGTCTCGCCCGCGCGCCGCGGCTTCGTCTGGCGCGAGCTCGGGCTCGTCCTGCTCCCGGACACGCAAGTCTTCCGCAAGCGCACGACCGGCCGCGCGGCACCCGCCGGACGCGCCCTCCAGAGCTTCGCCGACCTGCGCACCGGCGACTTCGTCGTCCACGAGGACCACGGGATCGGGAAGCTCCTCGGCTTCGAGACGAAGACCGTCGCCCAGGTCACGCGCGACTATCTCTTCGTCGGCTTCCGCGGCGACGACCGGCTGTACGTGCCGCACGAGCAGATCGGCAAGGTCTCGAAGTACATCGGCGCCGACGCGAACGTCCCGGCGCTGAGCAAGCTCGGCGGCAAGGCCTGGCAGAACCTCAAGAATCGCGCCCGCACCAGCGTCCGCGAGCTCGCCGGCGAGCTGCTCGCCCTCTACGCGCGCCGCCAGCAGGCCGAAGGGCTCCCGTACGACCTCTCCGGCGACTGGCTCGAGCGGCTCGAGGCCGAGTTCCCGTACCGCGAGACCGAGGACCAGCGCACCGCGATCGAGGCGGTCAAGGAGGACCTCGAGGCGCCGCGCCCGATGGACCGCCTGGTCTGCGGCGACGTCGGCTTCGGCAAGACCGAGGTCGCGGTCCGTGCGGCCTTCGCGGTCGCACTCAACGGCAAGCAGACGCTGATGCTCGTGCCTACGACCGTTCTTGCCGAGCAGCACTGGAACACTTTCCGGGAGCGGTACCGCGACTTCCCGGTCCGCGTCGAGATGATCTCTCGCTTCCGCAGCCCGAAGGAACAGAAGCAGGTCGTCGCCGACTTCGCCGCGGGCAAGGTCGAGGTCCTGATCGGCACGCACCGGGTCCTCAGCCGCGACGTGATCGCGCAGGAGCTCGGGCTCGTGATCGTCGACGAGGAGCAGCGCTTCGGCGTCGCCCAGAAGGAGCTCCTGCGGGCGCTGCGGCTCGAGGTCGACGTGCTCTCGCTGAGCGCGACCCCGATCCCGCGGACGCTGCACATGTCGCTCTCGGGCCTGCGCGACATCTCCGTGATCGAGACGCCGCCCGAGGGCCGCCGGCCGATCCGCACCTACGTCGGCGAGTACGACGAGGAGCTGGTCAAGGCCGCGCTCGAGCGCGAGCACGCGCGCGAGGGCCAGAGCTTCTATCTACACAACCGCGTCGAGACGATCGAGGAGGCGGCAGAAAAGATCCAGCAGCTCTGTCCGTGCCTGCGCGTGCTCGTCGCGCACGGGCAGATGCGGGAGCGACAGCTCGAGGAGCAGATGCACTCGTTCCTGCGCGGGGACGCAGACGTCCTCGTCTCGACCACCATCATCGAGTCCGGCCTCGACATCCCGCAGGCGAACACGCTGATCGTCGAGCGGGCCGACGCGCTCGGGCTCGCTCAGCTCTACCAGATCCGCGGGCGGGTCGGCCGCTCGGACGTGCTCGCGCACGCGTACCTCTTCTACCCCGACTCGCGTGAGCTGACGGCCGAAGCGCGGGCGCGGCTCGCCACCCTCGCCGACCACACGGAGCTGGGCGCGGGCTTCGCGATCGCGATGCGCGATCTCGAGATCCGCGGCGCCGGCGACCTGCTCGGCGCCGAGCAGTCTGGCCACGTCGCGGCGCTCGGCTTCGAGCTCTACGTCGAGCTGCTCGCCGAGGCCGTGGCCGAGCTCTCGGGCGAGCGGCGGCCGGCCGCGCGCCCGGTACGCGTCGAGGCGAGCGTCGACGCGTACGTGCCCGCGACCTACATCGAGGCCGAGGCGCTGAAGATCGACCTCCACCGCCGGCTCGCGCTCAGCGAGTCCGACGACGAGCTGCGCGAGCTCCGGGCGGCGACCGAGGATCGCTACGGGCCGCTGCCTGAGCCGGTCGAGAATCTGTTCGCGATCCAGGAGGCGAAGGTGAAGCTCGCGCGCCTCGGCGCCGACTACCTCGTCTTCAAGGGCGGGCGGGCGACGGTCGGGCCGCTCGAGCTGGCCTCGGCCGAGCTGCGGGCCCTTCGCAGCGACGTCTCGACGGCCGTCTACACGACCGCCCGCAAAGAGGTTTCCGTCCGCGACGAAGAATTCAAGGAAGCCCTCCGGTTAGTCGATGCTATACTCGAAGCGCGCCGAGCAGCATGAGCAAAATGCCTGCTCCTGGCGCTTTTTGCATGAAACGGATACTCGTAGCTCTTCTTGGCGTTTCGCTTCTGCTCGTCGTGTCGGCGTGCGGTGGCGGCGGCCCGCGCAGCGTTCCTAGCAACGCCGTCGCCGTGGTGGGCGACAACACGATCACGAAGGCTCAGTTCGACGCGCTCATGGAGCAGACGAAGAACAACTACACGGCGACCAACCATGCCTTTCCGAAGGCGGGAACTGTTGCGCTCGCCGCCCTCCGCGCCAACGCGACGCAGTTCCTGATCCAGGCGGCCGAGTACGAGCAGGAGGCCAAGAAGAACGGCATCACGATCACGGACAAGGACGTCTCCGCCCGGCTCGAGCAGATCAAGCAGCAGTTCTACGGGAGCCAGCCGGGCCAGCCGCAGGCGACCAAGGCGCAGATCGAGAAGCGCTACCAGCAGGCGCTCAAGCAGCAAGGCTTCACCGACGAGGAGGTTCGCACCGGGATCAGGCTCACCCTCCTCCGCGAGCGCGTGCAGGCGAAGGTGACGCAGGGCATCAAGGTCTCGGACAGCGACATCCAGTCCTACTACGACAAGCACAAGGCGCAGTACGCGACGCCTGCCCAGCCCGAGAGCCGCCAGGTCCGGCACATCCTGGTCAAGAGCAAGAAGAAGGCCGACCAGATCTACGCGCAGCTCAAGGCCCACCCGAACCTGTTTGCGAAGCTCGCGAAGAAGGACTCGATCGATACCGGTTCCGGCGCCGCGGGAGGCGTGCTGCCGGGCGGAGCGATCAAGGGGCGGCTCGTGAAGCCGTTCGAGAACGTCGCGTTCTCGATCAAGTCGAACGTGATCTCCAAGCCGGTGCACACGCAGTACGGCTGGCACATCATCGAGGCCCTCGGCCCGATCAAGGCGGCCACGCCCGCCAAGCCGACCCCGCTCGCGCAGGTGAAGGAAGCGATCAGGCAGACGCTGCTCCAGAACCAGCGCAACACAGCCAGCCAGGACTGGCAGAAGAAGACGACCAAGGACTACTGCAAGAAGATCGCCTACCAGACCGGCTACGCGCCGCCGCCCGGCCAGGATCCCTGCAAGCCGCAGTCGACCACCGCCGCCACTACTACCGGCTAGCGTCGTGGCGCTCGGCGAAGCGCTGCTGGAGCTACAGCAGCTGACCGAGCGGCTTCGCCGGGACTGCCCCTGGGACCGCGAGCAGACCGCGCGCACGATCGTCCCGCACACCGTCGAAGAGGCCTATGAGGTCGCCGACGCCGCGTTCGCCGGCGACCCCGAGAAGCTCGTGGACGAGCTGGGCGACCTCCTCTTCCAGGTCTACTTCCTGGCGCTGCTGCTCTCCGAGGAGGGGGCGGGCGACCTCGAGCAGGTCGCGCGCCGCGTCCACGAGAAGCTCGTCCGGCGACATCCACACGTCTTCGGCGAGGTCGAGGCGCGCACGGCCGGTCGGGTGCGGTCGAACTGGGAGCGGATCAAGTCGGAGGAGGAGGGGCGCGAGGGGATCTTCCACGACGTGCCCGAAGGTCTCCCGGCGCTCCTGTACGCGCGCAAGGTGCAGCGGCGCGCGGCGGCGGCCAACTTCGAGTACCCGGACACGGCCGGCGCGCTGGCCGATCTGGAGGACGAGCTCCGCGAGCTGAAGGAGGCGCTCGCCGAGGCCGGGGAGGTGGCCGCCGAGACGGAGCCCGACGCGCACGTGGTCGAGGAGCTCGGCGACGTGCTCTTCGCGGCGGTCAACGTCGCCCGCCGGTCGAACGTGGACCCGGAGCTCGCGCTCCGCTGGATGAGCGACCGCTTCGTCGCGCGCGTCGAGCGGGCCGAACGGCTGGCGGGTGGAGAGGGCAAGGAGTTCTCGCGGCTGGGGCTCGAGGAGCAGGACGCGTACTTCGACCGCGCCAAGGAGGCACTCCGCTGAGCGGGATCGCCGAGGTTCACGGCCGCTGGGTGCTCGACTCGCGCGGCAACCCGACGGTCGAGGTGGACGTGCGCCTGGAGTCGGGCGCGCTCGGGCGGGCCGTGGTTCCCTCCGGTGCGTCGACGGGCGTGCACGAGGCGCTCGAGCTTCGTGACGGAGGCCAGGAGTGGGGCGGCAAGGGCGTCTCTCGGGCGGTCGAGAACGTCAACGGCGAGGTCGCGGCAGCCGTGCAGGGGCTCGACGCGTCGGATCAGCGCGCGCTCGACGAGCGGCTGATCGAGCTCGACGGAACGCCGAACAAAGGCCGGCTCGGCGCGAACGCGGTGCTCGGGGTGTCGCTCGCGACGGCGAAGGCGGCCGCCGCGGAGGCCGATGTCTCGCTCTTCCGCCACCTCGGCGGGGAGGAGGCGCGGACGCTGCCGGTGCCGCTGATGAACGTGATCAACGGCGGCGCCCACGCGCAGAACTCGATCGACCTCCAGGAGTTCATGCTGGTTCCGGCCGGCGCCGAGACGTTCGCGGAGGCGCTTCGGATCGGCTCCGAGGTCTTCCACGCGCTCGGTGGGCTGCTTCACGAGCGCGGCTTCTCGACCGGCGTCGGCGACGAGGGTGGCTTCGCACCCGACCTCGCGTCGAGCGAGGAGGCGATCGAGGTCCTGCTCGGGGCCGCCGAGCGCGCGGGCCACCGCGAACGGATCGCCGTCGCGCTCGACCCGGCCGCGACAGAGCTCTACGAAGACGGCCGCTATGCGTTCGAGGGCCACGACGAGGACGGCGAGGGCATGGTCGCCTACCTCGCCGGCCTGACCGAGCGGTTCCCGATCGTCTCGATCGAGGACGGGCTCGCCGAGGACGACTGGGACACGTGGCGCGCGCTCACCGAGCGGCTCGGCGACCGCGTGCAGCTCGTCGGCGACGACATCTTCGTGACGAGCCTCGAGCGGCTCCAGCGCGGGATCGACGAAGGGATCGGGAACGCGATCCTCGTCAAGGTGAACCAGATCGGGACGCTGACCGAGTCCCTCGACGTGATCCGGCTGGCCCAGTCGAGCGGCTACGGCGTGGTCGTCTCGCATCGCTCGGGCGAGACCGAGGACACGACGATCGCCGACCTCGCCGTGGCCACCAACGCCGGCCAGATCAAGACCGGCTCGCTCTCACGGACCGACCGCGTGGCGAAGTACAACCAGCTCCTCCGAATCGAGCAAGAGCTCGGCGAGCGCGCCCTCTATCCGGGCTGGGGCGTGTTCGCTCGCTTCGATCGGTAGCGGGTCCGCGAGCTACTCTCACAGGGTGGCCGTCGCCACGCCCCGACGCACCAAGATCCTCGCGACCATCGGCCCCGCGTCCTCGACCCGTGAGGTGCTCGCCGAGCTCGTCCGCGCGGGGATGGACGGCGCCCGGCTGAACCTTTCGCACGGGACGCACGACGAGCATCGCGAGGGTGCGCGGCTGGTGCGCGAGGTGGAGACGGAGGTTGGCCGGCCGATCGCGCTGGTCGCCGATCTCCAGGGCCCGAAGCTGCGGATCGGCGAGCTCGACGGGCCGGTCACGCTCGCGCGGGGCGAGGACGTCGTCGTCACGGGCGGCGAGACCTCGGTCGACGGCGAGCTGCCCGTGAGCCCGGCCGTGATCGGCGAGGTGCTCCAGCCCGGACACGAGGTGCTGATCGACGACGGCCTCGTGCGGCTCCGGGTCGAGGCGGTCGAGGCCGGGCGAGCACGCTGCGCGGTCGTCAACGGAGGAGTCGTCGGCGCGCACAAGGGCGTCAACCTCCCCGGAGTTCCGCTTCCCATCCCGTCCCTGACGCGGAAGGACATGGACGACCTCGAGCTCGCGCTCGAGCTGGAGGTCGACTTCGTCGCGCTCTCGTTCGTCCGCTCGGCCGCGGATGTCCGCGATCTGCACGCGCTGATCGAGCAGGCCGGCTCCCACGCGCGCGTGATCGCCAAGATCGAGAAGGCGGAGGCGGTGGACGCGCTCGACGCGATCCTCGAGGTGGCCGACGCGGTCATGGTCGCGCGCGGCGACCTGGGCGTGGAGATCGGCGTGGCGATGGTGCCTCTGCTGCAGAAGCGGATCATCATCGCGGCGCTCGAGCGGGCGAAGCCGGTCATCACCGCGACGCAGATGCTGGAGTCGATGATCCACCAGGCCGAGCCGACCCGGGCAGAGGCGAGCGACGTGGCCAACGCCACGCTCGACGGCAGCTCGGCGCTGATGCTCTCGGGCGAGACGGCGATCGGCGAGTACCCGGTCGAGTCGGTCGCGTACATGGACCGGATCGCCCGCGCGGTCGAGCCGAGCCTCGGCTACCGGCACCAGCTCCCCGAGGCGAGCGAGGAGCCGGGGGTCAGCCAGGCCGTCTCGAACGCCGCCTGCGACCTCGCCGAGGCTCTGCAGGCCTCCGCCTTGCTCGTGCCGACGTACACCGGACGGACGCCGTCCGTGGTCGCGCGGCTACGGCCGCGGCGCCCGATCCTCGGACTGACCCATCACAACTACGCGCTGCGCCAGATGGCGCTCGAGTGGGGCGTGACGCCGCTCTTGATCCCCGAGAGCAGCGACGTCGAGGACCTCTGGGCGCGCGCGCTCGATGCCGCCCGCGCCAGCGGCCTCGTCGAAGAGGGCGACCGCGTAGTGCTCACGGCCGGAACGGCCGTCAACCTCCCCGGCACGACAGACCTGATCAAAGTCGCGATCGCTTAGCGGAGGAAGCCGGCTTCTCGCGGCGAACCGGCTCGCGTGGCTCGTCGACGGAAGCCCAGACGGTCGAGCATCCTCCTGCGCTGGCTCGCGGTCGGCGCGATCGTGCTCGTCGCGCTGCTCTACGCACGGCCTCTCCGCAGCTACCTGGGCACGAAGCACGACCTGGCGAGTAGATCGGCCGACGTCCAGGCGCTCAAGGCGGAGAACCTCGAGCTCCAGCACCGCCTCGCCGACGCGAACACCCCTCAGGCACTCCAGCGCGAGGCGCGACGGCTCGGGCTCGTTCGCCCTGGCGAGAAGCTCTTCATCGTCAAGGGCATCTCGGCGTGGGTTCACTCCAGGACTACGATCAACCGGGGTGGATGACCGGGAGATCGTCGAGCGCCAGCTTGGCCGCCCGCCGCGGGCGTTTCGCGGGGTGGCCGTTCGCTGTCCGTTCGGGCGCCCGGCCGTAACCGAGCAGGCGCCGTTCGACGACTCGGGCGAGCCCTTCCCGACGACCTACTGGCTGACCTGCCCTCACCTCGTAGCCGCGATCGCGCGGGTCGAGGCCGACGGCGGAGTCGAGCGCTGGAGCCGGCTAGCGCGGGAGGACCCAGAGCTCGGCGTCAGCGTCGAGGCCGCACAGGAGGAGCAGCGACGGCTGCGCCCGGAGCTTCCCGGCGGGATCGGCGGCCAGACGCGGACCGGCGGCCTGAAGTGCCTCCACGCCCACGCCGCGTTTGCGCTCGCCCGATCGGGCTACGAGCTCGGCGACCGCATCCTTGCCGAGGTCGAGCCGCTCTGGCCGACGCAGGAGTGCTGCACGCGCTGAGGCGCCGACTCGGCGGCGCCGACCAAAGAGGCCATGCCGGCTCTGCCGGCGTGGCCGTCCTAACCACCGGCTTGGAGTCGGTCGGCCTCGGCCTGCCGACAAGCGTCCGAGTAGCATCGGGCTATGCCGCTGCCCGCGCTCGAGGCGACGCGAGACGAGTGGGAGGAGGGCCACCGGCGGCTCGAGTCAGCCGCGGGGGACCGCCCGCGCTACCGCCAGCTGCTCGCCGAGCTCGAGCTCGTGCTGGACGAGCTGCGCCGGCGCGTCGGCCAGACGTTCACGCTCGACCAGCTCGCGGACGTCTACGCGGGCGCGGATCGATGGGTCCAGGAGGCGCTGGCCGAGCACGAGCTCGACCCCGGCTGGCCGGCGCGGGTGACCACCGTCCAGGATGCCGCCTTCCATGCCTACTCGCGCGGCGCAGTGGACTACCGGCCTTGAGCGCCGTCGCGCGACGCCGGCCGGTGCGCCACCGGACCCGGCGCAGGATCGCGTGGGGGCTCGCCTTCTTGCTCGTCCTCGCGGTCGGGATCGCGCTCGGCCAGGCGCTGCACGACAACCCGCGCCCGGGGCAGACGACGACCCAGGACCGGACGTTCACGCTGCAGCCGGAGTCGGCCACGGTCACCGTTACGACTCCGTAAAGATTGCCTCGGCCGTGAGTAGCTTTCGGTAGATTCGGTGCGCTCATGCCGCCCCGCGACGAAAGCCCACACCGTCCCGCACCTGCCGGGCAGCCCGACTGGCTGACGCTCGGCCAGGCGGCGAAGTACCTCGGCGTGGCCCAGAGCACGATCAGGAGGTGGTCGGACGAAGGCCGGGTCCCGGCCTTCTACACGCCCGGCGGCCATCGCCGCTACCGGCAGGCGGATCTCGACCGCTTCCTCGAGAGCTCCGGGCCGAACTCGGCCACGACGGCCGCCCCTCCCGTGGTGCTGATCGTGGACAACGACGCTCGCCTGCGTGAGTACGTGCGCGTCAACCTCGAGATGGAGGGCTACTCCGTGCGCGAGGCGAGCAACGCCGAGGAGGGCCTGCGCGTCCTCGACGAGTCGACGCCGGCCCTCGTGCTCCTCGACGTGATGATGCCCGGGGTCGACGGCTGGGAGATGCTGCGCCGGGTGCAGGAACGGCACGGGGTCGGCGCGATCCCGGTGGTCATGTTCAGCGGCCACGTCGACGAGCAGACAGCGGAGGAGGCGGCCACCCGCGGCGCGCAGGGCTTCATCGGGAAGCCTTTCAACCCGCAGGAGCTGATCGACCAGACGAAGCAGCTGCTGCCGACCTGATCCGCGCGGATCGAGACCTCGAGCGCTGGGTCGTCCACCACCGCGTGGGGTGGCTCGACTGGCTGTTCGTCGACCTTTCCTGGATCGGCTCGTTCGGGCTCGTCTTCCTCGTGATCGGGTTGGTGCTCGCCGTGCTCTGGCGGCGGCCCTGGCTGTTCGTCCTCCTGCTCGGAACCGTCGCGCTCGCGGATGCGGTCTCTTACGGTCTGCGCGAGTGGATCGGCCGGGACCGGCCTCCGCTCGTCTACCCGGAGCCGAAGCCGCTCGTGGGCGTTCCGCACTCCGGTGCTTTCCCGTCCGGCCACGCCACGATCGCGTTCGCCTGCGCGACCGTCCTCGCGTGGGCCTCGCCGCGCCTCGCGATCGCGGCGTTCGTGCTGGCGGCCGCGATCGCCTGGTCGCGCGTCTACGCCGGCGTGCACTGGCCGCTCGATGTTCTCGGCGGCGCGGTCCTCGGCGTGGTGCTCGCTACAGCTCTTCTGAAGCTCGGAGCAGTCCTGCGACGATCACGGCCAGCGACGCCGCCAGGCTGATCCAGATGCCGATGCCGCGGCCGGCCGGGGGCGGGATCGAGTCCGGGATCGAGATCAGGCGGATCAGGACGAAGATCGTCGCCAGCGAGCCGAGCGCGATCACGACCAGGCTCTCGGGCACTGCCGGCGGCAGCTCGAAGCCGAACTCGCGCAGGATGACGAGGGCAAGCAGCACCACGCCCAGGAAGAACACGAGCTTGCCGAGCGTGCCCGTATGCCAGCCGATCACGGCGATCGTGGGCCCGGCCAGGCCGCTCTGCGCGTACCAGTCCGTAAAGGCGGAGATCGTGAGCACGAGCGCCGCGACCCAGGTCAGCCGCCCGCCGAGCGCCCAGACACCACCCGCCGGGCGGATGATGCCCTCCGGCTCGAGCTCGAGGTACGCCTCGTCCTGCTCGGGCGGGGGAAAGGGCTCGGGCTCCACGCGCGCAGTATCCGCGATTCTTCCTAGATGCGTCCTTTAGGAGCGCTTGACGGAACATCGGCTGAGCCGCCGGGCCACGCTGCTCGCCCCGAGGCGGCGTCCTCCGTCGCGTCCGTACCGTTCAGGTACGCACGCTCCCTGCGTCCTTGCCTCGGAACGAGCATCGCGTCCCAGCGACGAGCGACGTCCCGCCAAACGCACCTACAGACCGAACACGCGGTGAATCTCGTTCCAGATCACGATCGCGAGGCCGACGCTGGTCGCGATCACGGCCACCACCGCGAGCCAGAAGCGCAGGCCGGCCAGCCGCCGCTCCCGCGCGCGCTCGGTCCGGTGCCAGCGGCGCGCCCGCTCGCGGCGGTACGCCCGGTGTACCGCGGTCGGGTCGATCAGCTCCTCCTCGACCTGCTTCCGCTCGGGCAGGGCCATGCGCGAGAGTCTAAAGCGTGATCGAGCTACGCCGAGCGAAGGGCGCACCCCTGCTGCGGGTCGGTCACCGCGGCGCCGCTGCGCTTGCGCCCGAGAACACGATCGCCGCGCTCGCGCTCGCGGTCCAGCTCGGTTGCGACCTGGTCGAGTTCGACGTTCTGGAGCTCGACGGGAAGCTCGTGCTCGCCCATTCGGCCGCGGAGCTACCTGCGGCCCCCGCGCCGCTCGACGAGGCGCTCGCGTTCCTCGCGCGATCCGAAGCGGGGGCCCACGTCGACCTGAAGTCGCCGGGCTCCGAGGCTGCCGTCGCCGAGGCGCTCAGGCGGCACGGGCTCGTCGAGCGGGCTGTCGTCAGCACCTTCCGACCCGAGAGCCTGCGCGCGCTGCACGCGGTCGAGCCGGGCCTCCGCCTCGGGCTTACATACCCGGAGGACCGCCACGGTCTCTCGCGGCAGCGAGCGCTTGGGCCGGTCGTCGACCTCGGGCTCGCCGCGATGCGCATCGTGCTGGCCAGGCGCATCGGGCGCATGCTCGCCGCTGCGGACGCAACGGCCGCAATGCTCCACTGGCAGGTGGTCAATCGGGCCGTGGTCGAGCGCTGCCACGCGCTCGGCGTGCCGGTCCTGGCCTGGACGGTCGAGACGCGGGAGCACGTGCGCCGGCTCGACGAGCTGGGCGTGGACGGCGTGATCGCCGACGATCCGCAAATCCTCCGAGGCTAGACTTCGACGCGTGAAGAGGGGAGTGGGGCTTGCGCTGCTGTTCGTGCTCGGGCTCGTCGCGGCTACCGGCGTGTCCGCCGGGATCGCGGCGTCGACGGGCACGACGACGACCGGAACCACGACGGAACCGCAGCGAATCGCGGACGGGGTGGCAATCGGCGGAATCCCGGTCGAAGGCCTCACGGGCGACGAGGCCTTCGAGACCGTGGACGCTGCGTTCGCGCAGCCGCTCCCGCTGCTCGTGACCGGCCACACGGTGCTCACGACGCCGGACCAGCTGGGCGCGACCGCGCTCGTCAAGACCGCTGTCGAGTACGCGCTTGCCGCGGCCCCCGGCTCGGAGGTCAAGCTGCGCGTGAAGCTCAGCCGGCCGAAGGCCGAGTCGTACGTCGCCTCGCTGGCCAAGAAGTACGACCGCAAGCCGGTGAACGCGACCCTCTCCCTGCGCCGCCTGCGCCCATGGATCCACGGGCAGAAGCAGGGCTGGGCGCTCCGCCGCATGCCCGCGCTCGCCTCGATCTTCAACGCGCTCGTGGCGAACAGCCGCGATTCCGTCAAGCTCCGGGTCCGCGCTCTGCTGCCGAAGGTGACTCCGAGGACCGTCGGCCCCGTGATCGTGATCCGCCGCGGCTCGAACCGGCTCTTCCTCTACCTGGGCACGCGGCTCTGGCGCGTCTTCGGCGTGGCCACGGGCCAGTCCGCCTACCCGACGCCGCTCGGCCGCTGGTCGGTCGTGGTCAAGTGGCGCAACCCGTGGTGGTATCCCGCCGAAATCGCCCTGGGCGGCCGGCGCGACGCCGATTCCGCCCGGCCCCGGGAACCCGCTGGGCACACGCTGGATGGGCCTCTCGGCGTCCGGCGTGGGGATCCACGGCACACCGGACGACGCCTCGATCGGCTACTCGGCCTCGCACGGCTGCATCCGGATGCACATCAGCGACGCCGAGTGGCTCTTCAACCACGTCCGGATCGGGACGACGGTCTTCATCGTCAGCGCGTGACCGCTCGGCTGAAGCTCGGCGCACAGGCACTCTCCGTCGCGCTGGTGCTCGGGCTCCTCGCGCTGCTCGTCTGGAAGGTGACGCACCAGAACACCTCGAGCGTCGCGTCGAAGGTCGACCACGGCCGCGCCGCGAGCGCACCGGATTTCACGCTCGGCCGCCTCGACCGGCCTGGCGACCTCCAGCTTGCGTCGCTCCGCGGTAAGCCGGTCGTCCTGAACTTCTGGGCCTCGTGGTGCTACCCGTGCAAGCAGGAGGCGCCTACGCTCGAGCGCGTCTGGAAGCAGCACGGCGGGCGCGTGGTCGTGCTCGGCGTGGACGTGAACGACTTCAGCGGCGACGCGCGGAAGTTCATGCGGAAGCACGGCCTGACGTACCCGGTCGTCCACGACAACCGCAACGTGACCTCGCCGAGATACGGGCTGACCGGCCTTCCCGAGACGTTCTTCGTCGACTCGCACGGTCGCGTGGTGAGGCACATCGCCGGGCAGGTGAGCGCGTCCAACCTGCGCAGCGGGATCGCACGGGCGCTTCGCTCATGAGGGTGCTCTTGCTCGTTGTCGCCGCGCTGGTGCTGGCCGCCCCGGCCGCGGCGAGCGAGCAGCATCCGACCCTCACCGAGCTCGAGGATCAGATCATGTGCCCGGTCTGCGCGGGCGAGACGCTGGCCCAGTCCGACTCGCCGGCCGCGGCGCAGGTCAAGCGGCTCATCCAGGCGCGGATCGCCGCGGGCGACACGCGGAGCGAGATCAAGCGCAAGCTGGTCGCCGAGTACGGGACGCGGATCCTCGCCGCGCCGCCGAAGCACGGCTTCGACCTGATCGCCTGGCTGCTGCCCCTGATTGGGATTGTCGCTGCCGCCGGAGTGCTCGGGCTGCTGGCCTGGCACTGGAGCCGCGGCCGCGACGAGCCTGAACCTCCCGCCGAGCCCTGGTCGCTGAACGGTCACCCGCCGGACCCGGAGCTGGAGCGCCGCGTGGACGAGGAACTGGCGCGCTTCGATGGCTGAGCGGATCCCGGTCGCATTCCTGGCCGGGATCGTCTCGATCGCGTTCCCCTGCGTGCTGCCTCTCGTGCCCGGGTACATCTCGGCGATCTCGGCCGTGGAGGTCGACCGTCTCGGCGAGAAGGGCGTGGCCAAGAGGGTCGTGGTCGCGAGCGTGCCGTTCGCGCTCGGGTTCACGGTCGTATTCGTGGTGCTCGGCGCCACCGCCGCGGCGATCGGCGGCTGGGTCGACCAGGAAACGCGGACGAAGATCGCCGGCTTCGTGCTCGTCGTCCTCGGCCTCGCGTTCGCGGGGCTGCTCCCCTGGCCGGAGCGGATGCTTGCGCCGGGAGCCGTCTCCCGCGCGCGGGCCAGCGGCTCTCGCGCGCTGCTCGGCGCGGCCTTTGCCGTCTGCGCGGCTCCCTGCGTCGGCATCGTCCTCGGCGCGATCCTCGCGCTGGCCGCCGACTCGCGCACCGTCATCCGTGGCTGCATCCTGCTGGCCGCCTACTCGCTCGGCATCACCGTGGCCTTCGTCCTGATCGGAATCGCCTTCACGAGGGCGATGACCGCCTTCCGCTGGGTGCGCGACCACTACAACGTGATCCGCCTCGCGAGCGGCCTCACCCTGGTCGTGCTCGGCCTGCTCCTCTTCTTCAACCGCGACTGGTGGCTGAGCGTGATGCTCAACCGCGCGCTCGAGGCGATCGGCCTCGACCAACTCTGAGGAGGTCTCCGTGCTGGAACGACTGCCTCGACATCTGATCCGCGCCGAGGGGATTGCCGTGGCGGCCGCAGCGGTCGTCCTGTTCTTCCACGAGGGCTATCCATGGTGGGTGCTGCTCGTCCTTGCGCTTGCGCCCGATCTCTCGGCGGTCGGCTACGTGTTCGGGCCGCGCGTCGGCGCAGCGAGCTACGACGCCGTGCACACGTACGTCGGACCCGTCGCGCTCGGACTCGCGGGAGTGGTCTGGGAGAGCGACACCGCGACGATGATCGCGCTGGTCTGGCTCGCGCACATCGGCGTCGATCGCTCGCTCGGGTACGGGCTGAAGTACCCGACCCGGTTCGAGGACACCCACCTCCAGCGGATCTAGGTCGCGTCGGCGTAGACGCCGAGCGTGAGCTCGGTCACCCGTTCCCAGGAGCAATACTCGCGCACGCGCTCGTGTGCCGCCTGGCCGATTCTTCGCCGCAGCTCGGGGTCGGCGAGGGCGCGCTCGATCGCGGCCCGTGTCGCCGCGGTGTCGCCGACCGGGACGAGGAAGCCGGTCACACCGTCCTCGATCACGGTCGGGATCCCGCCGACCGGGGTCGAGACGACCGTCCTGCCGCGCGCCATCGCTTCGAGGACGACGTTCGGGAGCCCCTCGCGCTCGGAGGTCAGCAGGACGACCGCGGCCCGGTCGTAGAGCCCGAACAGCTCCGTCTGCGGGACGAATCCGAGCGCGTCGGGGAGCAGGTCGCGCAGCGGCCCGTCGCCGGCGACGATCCGCGGCAGGCCCTCGGTCGCGGCCGCGACGACGTCGATCCGCTTCTCGGGCGAGAGCCTGCCCGCGAACAGAACCGTCGCCGGCTCGTCCTCGGCGCCTGTCTCGTCCGGGATCTCGACTCCGTACGGGATCTCGTGCACGTTTGCGACGCCGATCTCGCGCATCGCGACAGCCAGGGCCTGCGAGCAGCAGATCACGGCGCGCGCCGGGCGGAGAAGCCGGCGAACGAGGCCCGGCGAGCGCTCGGCGAGGCCGAGATCCGAGAAGCGGCCGGCGGTCCCCGAGCCGTGGAGCGTGACGATGAACGGCTTACCGGAGAAGCGCGCGACCGAGGCGCCCGCGAGCCAGTTCGCATGTACGAAGTCGGCGTTTCGGGCCGCCTGTCGGAGGGCACGCACCATCGACCAGGCGAGCGGCGGCGCGAGCCAGGGCTTCCGCTTCACGCTCGCCACGAGCCCCGCCCCACCGCTGCCGGTCAGCCCGTAGTCGCGGTAGGCGCCCGGCCCGACGACGTCGATCTCGACCTCCCGTTCGCGCAGCCGCCGCACGAGGTCGTAGACGAACCGCCCCGCGAGGTCGCCCTCGTGCCTCGGGTAGGAGGTGGTGAAGACCGCGACCTTCATCGGATGGATTCTCGTTACACCCGCGGCTGCGGCAGGTCGAGAGAGCCCTTCGCGACCGTGCGCGCGGCGGTGTCCACCTGCTCGAGGATCGACTCGACGTCCACGCCGCAGTGCTCCGGCGCGTACGGGCCGAGACGCCGGGCCGCCTTCTCGAGCTGCCGTTGGCAGCCGACGCGGTTGTCCCGCCCGGCCTGGTACCAGGCGACCGCGACGTGGACGAGCCCCTGGTAGAAGTCGCGCTCCTCTTCCGGCGCCGCCCGCCAGACGTCCTCGAGCTCCTCGTGCGCCGCGAAGTACTCGCCGCGGCGGATCAGGTCGAGCCCGGCCTCTAGCTCCGCCACGGCCCCGCCCCTTCCCACGCGTGCCACGAGCGCGGCTCGAGCCACGCGCTGACGCGAAGGCTCTCGCGGTTGGAGAAGCGCTCGCTCGAGTAGTGCAGTGCCAGCCGGTCGATGTCCCCGAGATTCTTGTCGTCGTAGATCTCGACCACCTCACCGAGCAGGCTGACGTGCCGGTACCAGCTCCCCTCGTCGAGGACGGTCAACGCGACCCGCGGATCGCGGCGCATGAACTGCAGCCGCAGCCGGCTCTCGTCCATGTTGAGAAGGGCGCGCTCTCCGTCCCAGAGGTACCAGGTCGCCGCGGTGTGAGGCGAGCCGTCGGGGCGAAGCGAGGCTACGACCGCCGGGTTCGGGCGGCGAAGGAAGTCGTCGAGCTCGGGCGGCAGTGGGAGTGAAGGCACGCGGCGAGGCCGAGGTCAGACCGAGACCTGAACCTCGCCGTCCTCGACCCGCACGTCGTGGGTCTCGAGGACGATCGCGCGGTCGAACTCATTCTCGCCCGTGCGCACGTCGTACTGCCAGCCGTGCCAGGGGCAGCTGAGGACGTGCCCTTCGAGCCGGCCTTCGCAGAGCGGCCCCTGCAGGTGGATGCAGGCTCCCTGTGTGACGAAGAACTCGTCGCCCACGCGCGCGAGCGTCAGCTCCTGCTCACCGACACGCACGCAGGCAAGCGATCCCGGCTCGATCTCGTCCACGCGTGCAACCGACTGGAAATGCGGCTCCGTCACGCGCTCGATCCTAGCTGCCGAAGGTGTTAGCGTTGCCGTGTGGCGACGATCCTGCTGGCGGGGGTCGACGTGTTCTTCCGGGGAAAGCTCGAGGGGCTTCTCCCGGAGCACCACCTGGTCACGACCGACAGCATCGACCCGCCCGACCTCGTGATCTGCGACGTCTCGCGGATCGAGCCGGAGGAGGTCGCGGACGCCTATCCGGACGTGCCGATCCTCGGGTTCAGCAACCACACGGACACGGCCGGGCTCCGGCGCGCACACACCGCCGGCTTCGACCAGGTGCTCGTGAAATCGTCACTAAACGAGCGTTTGAAGGCCACCGTCGAGGAGCTAGTGCCTCAGTAGACTGACGGCCGCGTGACATACATCATCGCCGAGCCCTGCATCGACATCAAAGACCTCTCGTGTGTCGACGTCTGTCCGGTCGACTGCATTCACGTCTTCGAGCGGATCCTGATCATCGACCCCGAGGAGTGCATCGACTGCGGGGCGTGCGAGCCCGAGTGTCCCGTCGAGGCGATCTTCCCCGAGGACGCGCTGCCGCAGAAATGGGAGCCGTTCGTGAAGATCAACTACGCCTTCGAGGATGGCGCCGACGTGATCAACAAGCTGGTCGACGAGTACGCCGCCGAGTTCAACGTGCAGAACCCGCCGCTCGAGTCCGCTTCGTAAGGCGGTACCGGCTGGCTATGCTGGCCGCGTGAGGCCGGAGACGCTCGACCACGTCGCCCTCTGGGTGGCGGACCGAGACGCCATTGCGGACGTTCTGACCGAGCGGGTCGGTATGCACGTGATCGATCGCACGGACGCGTTCACGCTGATCGGCTCCGATGCTCGGCGCGGCAAGCTGACGCTGTTCGCCGCCGAGGGCCCACGCCAGCGCGGTGCGCTGAAGCACGTCGCGCTGCGGGTCTCGAGCAACGAGCAGGCCGAGGAGGAGTTGGCCGGGATCGAGGTCGAGCGGCCACGCACGGGTGAGCTCTACTTCGACGTCCACGAGGGCCTGCGGATCGGGCTCGTCGAGGCGCCGACCGAGGTCGAGTACGACATCGACCACGTCGCGCTCTGGTCGTCCGCGCCGGACGAGACCGCGAGGGCCTATCTCGGGTTGGGGTTCTCCGCCGTCGAGCCAGGGCCGTCAGGCGCGCCGCGGGTCGAGGCGGGCGGCGCGTTCGTCGAGTTCCACGAGGGCGAGCCCGGCGATCCCGAGCGGCCGCTGCTGAACCACCTTGCGGTCAAGGTCGACTCGGCCGACGACCACATCGCCGAGGCACGCGAGCTCGGGCTCGAGATCGCGGACATCGTAGACGCTGCGAACACGTACGCCGTGTTCGTCTGGGGGCCCGAGCGCGTGAAGGTCGAGTACGTCGAGCACAAGCCCTCGTTCTCGCTGACCTAGGCGGGGCTGCTCAACGTGGTCATCGCCGGAGCGGGAATGGCCGGTCTCTGCGCCGCTGCTCGTGTTCGGGAGCTCGGCACCGAGCCGGTCGTGCTCGAGAAGGGCAACCGGCCGGGCGGCTCCATGCTCCTCTCGAGCTGCGTCGTCTGGCGCCACCTGGCGTTCGAGGACTTCCGCCGCGAGTGTCCAGACGGCGACGAGCGGCTCCAGCGCCTCGTCTTCGACGGGCTCGACGAGGGGCTCGAGTGGCTCGTCTCGCTCGGGGCCGAGGTCGTGTGGGAGGAGACGCCGAATCCGCGCACGACCGGCAAGCGCTTCGAGCCGCGGAGCCTGACCGATGCGCTCGTCCGGGCGGCCGGCGATGTCCGAATCGGCCACGGCCTGGGGTCTGTCCCCGGGACATGGCCGAAAGAGCCGCTGGTGCTCGCGACCGGAGGGTTCGCCGCTCGCTACGCGCGCGAGCGCGGGTTGCTCGCCCGCTGCAACGCTTGGAGCGAGGGCGACGGGCTCGATTTCGCTCGGGCGAACGGGGCCGAGACCGCCGGCGACCTGGACGAGCTCTACGGCCGCGCGATGCCGGCGCCGCCCGCGCGCGTGCAGGAGGCGGACTTCGTGCGACTCTCGCAGCTCTGGGGCGGCGAGGCTCGCGTGGTCGGCGACGACGGCCGCGAGCTCTTCCACGGCCCGCCGGCCTGGCACGAGAGCGACCTCGCGCAGGCACTCGCCAGGCAGCCCGGCGGGACCGCGTGGTTCGTCGTCTCGGACGAGCACCGGGATGACCCACGCGTGGTCGCCGCCCGCGAGGCCGGCGGGACGGTCATCGAGGAAGACGGCGAGCTCCGCCTGCACGTGATCGCCGGGGTCACGCACACGCTGGGCGGGATTCGCGTGGACGACCGGGCCAGGGTCGCGGGTGTGGACGACCTGTTCGCCGCCGGCGCAGACGTGGGCGGGATCTCGAGCGGCGGCTACTCGAGCGGGCTCGCGGCCGCGCTCGTGCTCGGGCGCCGCGCGGCCGAGGAAGCGCTCAGGTAAGCGGCTGCAGGTAGGCGCAGCGGCGCGTGTCGCCGGGGAGCGGCGATGGAGCGACCTTGCTCACGCGCAGCAGCAACTCGTCCTCCTCGACTTCCTCGCCGACCGCAGGCACGTCACCCTCGCGCTCGCGCAGCTCGTAGCCGGTCGCCGTCCAGACGAAGCGCAGGTGCGTGGGGTGTTGCGGGTGGCCGTCCTCCACGCCGCGATCCTAGCTGGCGGTCTCAGAGATGGTTTCGAGATGAGTGCACGCGGGTCGACCGGTCATTTCCGACGGCCACGCGGGCAGAGCCCGCGCGTCCTGAGGTCGGCATCGCAAGCGACACCTCTAGACGGGATGGGCCACGTAAGACGGAACGACCACGCGGACGGCCGTGCCCCCGTCCGGCCCCGCCTCGACGACCAGGCTGCCGCTCAGCGTGCGTGCACGCTCCTCGATCGCGTCGAAGGTCGCCCGCCGCCGCTCGCCTGCGCCGTCGTCTGCGATCACCGCCTCGACACTCCCGTCCTCGATTTCGGTGACGCGGATCGAGATCCGGGTCGGCGGCCCGCGGTGGATCGCGTGGTTCACCGCCTCGCGGATGATCTGGTAGAGGCCGACGCGGGCGTTCTCGCCGAGGCCCTCGGCGGCCTCGATGTCGAGGTCGACCTGGATCTTGTTCGCGAGGCCCGCCTGCTCGGAGAAGGTGCGCACCGCCGGCCCGAAGCCCTGGTCGCGGAGAACGACCGGCTCGATGTG
This sequence comes from uncultured Actinomycetes bacterium, assembly GCA_963746635.1. Taxonomy (GTDB): domain Bacteria; phylum Actinomycetota; class Thermoleophilia; order Gaiellales; family Gaiellaceae; genus AC-32. Next base: position 47,410 of record CAVVBZ010000012.1, read on the forward strand.
GAACGAGAGGTCGCGCAGCGAGCGGATCGTGTCGCGGTGGCGGGCGAGCGCCGAGCGGAGGATGCGGTCGGCCTCTTCGAGGCGGTTCCCGCCGAGCGAGTCGATCACGGCGTCGAGCATCAGGCTGATCCCGGAAAGGGACTGGACCGGGCCGTCGTGGAGGAAGAGCGCGAGCCGTCGCCGCTCGTCCTGCTCGGCCGTGATCAGCTGGTCGGAGAGTCGCGACCGCTCGGTCTCGCGAACCTGCGCTTCCGCGAGCAGGCGCGCATTCTCGACCGCGCGCGAGGCGAAGTCGGCGAGCAGCGCCGCTCGCGCCAGCTCGCCGCGGTCGAGTGGCCTGGAGCGGATCAACTCCAGCCCGCCGAGCTGCTCGCCGCGAATCTGAAGCGTCAGCACGACCGCGTCCTGGCTGTGAGCCGCCTCGCCCGGCGCCAGCAACGACGCCTTGGCGCCGAAGAGCTCTTTCGCCTCTCGTCGGGTGCGCTCGAGAACCTCGTCCGGCTCGTGCGCCGATGCGATCGAGCCCATCGACTCCACGAGCGACTCGAGGAAGCTGGACTGCGCCGCGAGCTCCTCCTCGGCGATCTCGTGCCGGCGCCGCTCGGTGACGATCAGGTTGAGCGCGAACGCGGCTGCGCCCACGATTGCCACGGCGAGTCCGGCGAACGCGACCCAGCTCGAGCCCAGCGCGAGGCCCAGCACCGAGACCACAGCGCCTCCGGCGACCGCCCCTACGAGGAGCGACGCCCTAGTCGATGATCGCGTCGCGAAGCGCAATCGCAACGGCATGCGTTCGCGTGTCGGCCTCGAGCTTGGTGAGGATGTGGCGCACGTGGCTCTTCACCGTCTCCTGGCTGATGAAGAGCCGGGCGGCGACGTCCGCGTTCGACATCCCGTCCGCCAGGAGTTGCAGGATCTCGCGCTCCCGGCCGGTCAGCATGCCCTCCTGGACGCCGGAGACGAAGGCAGGCAGCAGCGCCGGATCGCGGAAGTCCTCGCCGGCCGCGACCTTCTCGATCGCGTTCAGCAGCGTCTGGTGTGGAGCCTCCTTGAGGATGTAGCCCTTGGCGCCCGACTCGAGGCCGCGGGCGAGCAGGCTGCGCTCGCTGTATGCCGTGAAGATCAGGACCGCACTCTCCGGCACTTTCTGCGTCAGGATCTTGGTCGCCTCGAGCCCGTCCATCCCGGGCATGCGGACGTCCATGATCACGACGTTCGGCTTGCGCCGTTCGCAGAGCGCGACGGCGGTGGCTCCGTCGGAGGCCTCGCCGACGACGCGGATGTGGGGAGCCCGCGAGAGCGAGAGGCGCAGGCCTTCGCGGACGACCTCGTGGTCGTCCACGATCAGGCATGTGATCTCCCCGTTGGTGCGCTTCTCCGCCGCCTGCTCTGCCACGCACGCGGATTGTAGGTGTCGCGTCGGAGGTGTTTGGGGCGGCGAGGGGCCGCCGGAGCGACCCCTCCCGCGCAAGCTCAGGGACAGAGACCCGAAGGAGTGCTCGTCGAGCAGAGGTTCTTCGTGAAGACGTTCCCGGTTCCGGTGCCGTCCCAGAAGATATCGGTGCTGTTCTTCTTGAAGACATTTCGCTTTACGGTGTTGTTCGACGGGGCCGTCACGTCGCCCGAGACCACGACCACGCCGCCGCTGAAGGCCGTGTCACCGGAGGGCGTGTTGCCCGCGATCAGGTTGTCCTTGACCTTGACGCCGGTCGAGCCGACCAGCGCGACGCCGATGCCGGACAGCGGAACGTCGTTGTCCTCGCCGGCCGGGCAGGCCTTGGTGTTGTTCTTGATGCTGTTGCCCTTGATCCGGACGAAGCCCGCAGGGCCCGGGGCATCCGCGAGGACGAGCACGCCGACGCAGTTCCCGTAGAACGAGTTGTGGGCGACGGTCCCGTGCTCCGCGTCCCGGACGAGGATGCCGAACAGGTTGTCGAAGCTCACGTTCCCGAACACCTTCGCGCCCGCATTCGGGGAGTCCCCGATGTAGAGGCCGGCCTCGCCTCCGCCGGACACCTTGTTGAAGAGCATGTGCGTGCCGGTCGACGAGAAGGCCGTGATGCCGTACTCGTCGTTGTCCTCGGCCACGTTCCACGCGAAGGTGGCGTTGTGGGCGCCGAAGGCGACGATCCCGGAGTCGCTGAACCCTTCGATCGTGAAGCCCGTGATGGACACGTTCTTCACCTCGCGGTTGACGACGCCGGTGTCGAAGTCGACGTCGCCGAGCACGCAGATGCCGTTCACGTCTGCGGGATTGCTCGGATCGAGGCACGCGTTCTGCGTCGGCGTTGCGGCCGGCGTCAGGACCGCGTGCACGCCGATCAGCGAGATGCCGTCGGTGGTGATCGCGACGTTCTCCTGGTGCTTGCCGAAGACGTAGATCTTCGTCCCCGGCTTGGCGGCGTCGACCGCAGCCTGGATGGACTGGCCTGGACCGACGATCACCTTCTTGCCGTGGTCGCCCTTCCCGTGGCCCTTCCCGTGGTGCCCGCCGCCCGCCTGGGCGGAGCCCGCTGCTGCGACCAACAGAAGCAACGCGGCAAACGCAGCGATCAGCGGCCGTCTGGACACATTCATTCGTTCTCCTCTCCCTCGAGGTCGCCGGGAGGGTAGCGCCTGGCGACTCGCCGTCAAAGTGCGAGCAGGAGCTGCTCCGGCTCTGGCTCGGGCCGGATCGGCGTCCGGCGACGGTCGCGTACGCCGTGGCGCCTTGCAAGCGCCGCGACCGCGGCACGGATCGGCTTCGCCTGCTCGGACCCGAGGTAGGCGCGCCGCGCGTACAGGCGCTCGTACCGGTCGAGCTGCTCCGGATAGTCGCGCGCCAGCGCCTCGAGAAAGTGCTCGCGGGTGCCTGGCCGGAGGAAGAGCAGGTTCGACCAGACGCCGCAAGCCCCTGCCTCCCGCGCGGCCCGAACGACCTCCCCGAGCTGCTCGGGGCTATCCGAGATTCCGGGGAGGATCGGCGCCATCCCGACGCTCGCCTCGATGCCGGCGTCGACGAGCGTCTTCAGCGCGCGGAGCCGCTGGCGCGGGTGGGCGGTGCCGGGCTCGGTTCGTCGCCAGACCTCCTCGTCGAGTGTGGGGATCGAGAACGTGACCGAGACACTGGCCCGTCGCGCTGCCTCGGCCAGGACGTCGACGTCGCGCACGATCAGCGGCCCGCGCGTGATCACGCTCAATGGGTTGGACGCGCCCGTAAGCGCCTCGATGCAGCCGCGCGTCAGTCGGTAGCGGCCTTCGGCGGGCTGGTACGGGTCGGTGGCCGCGCCGATCGCGACCGGCTCACGCTCCCAGCTCGCCTTCGCCAGCTCGCGGCGCAGCACGTCGACGACGTTCGTCTTGACCCGGATCGAGCTGCCGTAGCGGTCGTCGAAGGGCCGGTCGGCCCGCAGCTCGTAGGCGCGCACGTAGCAGAACGTGCAGCGGTGCACGCAGCCCATGTACGGGTTCAGCGACCACGAGAACATCATTCCCTTGACACGGTTGAGCGCGACCTTGCAGGGCTCCTCCCGATACTCCGCGCGCACCTGCGGGAGTATAGAACATATGTTCGTATCGTTCACGGCTTGAATGAGCGGATGGACGAGTTGGCCGACGGCATCCGGCGCCTGACCTTTCCGCTCCCGCTCGGGATCGACCACGTGCACTGCTACCTGCTCCCGGGCTCGGACGGGTGGACGCTCGTCGACACGGGGCTCGGGCTCCCGGACGCGGAGGCGCGGTGGAGGCCGGTGCTCGACGAGCTCGACGGGCCGGTGGCGAGGATCGTCGTCACGCACTTCCACCCCGATCACGCGGGAGGCGGGGAGGACGCGCAGGCGCTGACCGGCGCCCAGGTGCTCCAGGGCACGCGCGACTACGACCAGTGCGAGCGCGTCTGGGGGCGCGCGGACTGGTCTGACCGGCTGACCGACTACCTGCAGGCCAACGGCCTCCCAGAGCCGCTCGCCGAGGAGTTGCGCGAGGAGTCGCGCAGCCTGGCCCCGTTCATCCGCTTCGCCCGCGACCCCGTGCGGATCGGTGAGGGCGACGACGTCGACGGCTGGCGCGTTCTCGAGCTCCCCGGCCACGCCGACGGGCACCTGTGCCTGCTGCGGGGCGAGGTGCTCGTCGCCGGTGACCACCTGCTGGGCGAGATCACGCCGACCGTCGGCCTCTACCCGGACTCACGGCCGGATCCGCTCGGCGACTACCTCGAGTCGCTCGAGCGCACGATCGAGCTCGCACCGTCCTTCGCGCTGCCCGGCCATGGCAAGCCGATCGAGGATCCGGTCTCACGCGCGCGGGAGATCGTCGCGCACCACCGCATGCGCCTCGACGAAACCAGCAGCGGCACTCGCCGGCGGTCCGCGAACCGGGTACGAGGTCTCGCTCGCGCTCTTCGACGCGAACCTGGACGCCAGTGGCCGCCGCTTCGCCCTCGCCGAGGCGCTCGCGCACCTGGAGCGGCTCGTGCGCGAAGGCCGGGCCCGGCGCACGGGGAACGGCGTGACCGTTTCCTATACTGGGGCGTAGATCCTGTTGGACGACGACAACCCGCCTAGTACCCGCGCCCCGGAGAGCGGGGCGTGACTCTCTTCTTCGAACTCCTCGCCGTCGCGGCGCTCATCCTGCTGAACGGGTACTTCGTGGCGGCCGAGTACGGCCTCGTGACCGCGCGGCGTACGCGCCTCCAAGAGTTGGAGGAGCAAGGCGACCGCCGCGCCCGCTCGGTGCTCCAGATCACCGCCGACCCGCCGCGGTTCATCGCCGCGATGCAGCTCGGCGTGACCGCGACCAGCCTGGCGATCGGCGCCATCGGCGAGCAGGTGCTCGCGCAGGTCTTCGACCCGTTTCTCGCCACGGCGATCGCCTTTGCCTTCGCATTCCTGATCATCACGTTCCTCCACGTGGTCGTCGGCGAGCTCGTGCCGAAGGGCATCGCGCTGCGCCACTCGGAGAGGACCGCGCTCGCCGTCTCTGCGCCGGTGCGCGGCTTCTTCGTCGTTCTCAAGCCCGTGATCTGGTTCCTCCAGCGCTCGAGCGAGCTGACGCTGCGTGCGATCGGCGTCGAGCCTCCCGGCGGCGAGGACCTGGTGCACTCCGAGGCCGAGCTGAAGATGCTCGTCTCCCACTCCACCGTGTCGGGCGAGATCGAGCAGGAGGAGCAGGAGATGCTCTACAAGGTCTTCGACTTCGCCGACAAGGAGGCCTCGGACGTGATGGTGCCGCGCCCCGACGTGGTCGCCCTCTCGGTCGAGCTGCCGCCCGAGGAGGCGCTCGCCGCGGTGATCGAGTCGCCGTACACGCGCTACCCGGTCTACCGCAGCTCGCTGGACGACATCGCCGGCGTGCTCCACGTGCGCGACCTCTTCTCGGCGCTCGTCGACCGCGGGATCGGAGGCGTCCAGCTCGAGCAGCTGCTGCGCCCCGCGCACATCGTCCCCGAGACCAAGGACCTCGCTGCGCTGTTGAGCGAGTTCCGGCGCACGAACCAGCACCTGGCGATCGTGGTCGACGAGTACGGCGAGCTCGAGGGGATCGTCACGCTCGAGGACCTGCTGGAGGAGATCGTCGGCGAGATCGAGGACGAGTTCGACCTGCCCGACGAGTCGATCGAACGGCTGGAGGACGGCCGCATGCGCATCGCGGGAACCTTCCCCGTCGACGACTTCAACGAGCAGCTCGACCGGGAGCTGCCGGTCGAGGACTACCACACGATCGGCGGGCTCGTCTTCGGTCTCCTCGGCCGCGCGCCCGAGCCCGGCGACGAGGTCGAGCACGACGGGTGCCAGTTCAAGGTGCTCGAGGTGGAGGGCTCGCGCATCCAGCGCCTCGAGGTCGAGCTGCGGCCGCACACGCCCAAGGGGGACAAGGAGCGTCTCGAAGAGGCGTCGTAGGTACCCTGGGCCGGGACGGGGTTCCCGATCTGGTGAGGAGATCTATGAAGCGCACGCTGTACCTGCTCGTGGCCGCTGCCGCGGTCACGGCGACCGTGATCGCGGTCGCTCCTTTCGCTGCCGCTCGCCCGGCGGCTCAGCAGAAGACGACGACCATCACGGTCATCGCCAAGGAGTACAAGTTCACCCTCTCGAAGAAGAGCGCGCCTGCCGGGACCGTGATCTTCAAGGTCGTGAACAAGGGCAAGATTGCCCACGACTTCAAGATCGCCGGCAAGAAGACGCCGAACATCGCGAAGGGGAAGTCGGCGAAGCCGCTCAAGGTGACGCTGAAGAAGGGGAAGTATCCCTTCAAGTGCACGATCGACAGCCATGCCCTGTTCGGCATGAAGGGCACCTTCAAGGCGACCTAGGCCTCTAGCTCAATTCGAGGGCAGCGATCTCGCCGCCGGCGATCTGCCAGGCGGCGAGCTCGCCTGTTCCGAGCGAGAGGATCAGGTAGGGCCGCCCTTCCCAGAGCCCGATGTTCTGGACGTCGGTTCGCGAGGGCCTGGGCGGGGAAGAGAGGTGCGAGTGGAAGACGGCCAGCTCGTACCCGTCGTCCTCCAGGAACCAGTTCTCGGGCTCCGTCTCGAGCTCGAAGCGGTAAGGGCTCGCTGCGGTGTTGCGCGCGGGGATGTAGCGCTCGGCCCGGCCGTCGCGGAGCACGACGAGCCCACACGCTTCGTTGGGCTCCTCGGCGCGCGCGTGCTCGTCGAGCTCGGCGCGGATCTCGGCGGGGATCACCACCAGACCGAGCTCTCCATCTCGGTTTCGGGCTCGGCGGCGTCCCAGAACGGAGCCGAGAGGTACTTCCAGCCCGCGTCGGCGAGGATCGCGACGACGACGCCCTCGTCCAGCTCGTCCGCCAGCCTGCGGGCCGCGTGGACGACGGCTCCCGAGGAGACGCCTGCGAAGACGCCTTCGCGCGCTAGTAGCTCGCGGAGGCCGGCCACCGCTTCGGCGTTCGAGACGAGCAGCTTCCGGTCGAGCTTCGAGACGTCGAGGATCGGCGGGACGTAGCCGTCCTCGAGTGAGCGGAGGCCCATGACCGGGTCGCCGGGGAGCGGCTCGGCCGCTGCGACGACGACGTCCGGGAAGTGCTCGCGCACACGGGCTCCGGCGCCCATCAGCGTCCCGCCGGTCCCGAGGCCGGCGACGAGCACGTCCACGCGGTCGAGCGCGTCGGCGATCTCCGCGCCTGTGCCTTCGTAGTGCGCCGCGGGGTTCGCTTCGTTGGCGTACTGGAAGAGCATGTGGAAGCGCGGCTCGCGCGCGGCAAGCTCGAGCGCTGCGCGAACGGCGCCGTTCGAGCCCTCCGAGCCGGGAGACTCGACGATCTCGGCGCCGTAAAGGCGGAGCAGGCGGCGTCGCTCCTCGGTCACGTTCTCGGGCATCACGCAGGTGAGCCGGTAGCCCTTCAGGCGCGCGACGAGGGCGAGCGAGATGCCGGTGTTGCCGCTCGTTGGCTCGAGCAGCTCCCGGCCGGGCTCGAGCTCGCCGCTTCGTTCGGCGGCCTCGACCATGGCGACGGCGATGCGGTCCTTGATCGAGCCGGTCGGGTTCTGGCCCTCCAGCTTCGCGTAGACCTTGACCTTCGGCCTGGGGCTCAGACGCGACAGCTCGACGAGCGGCGTGTTGCCGACGAGCTCGAGCAGGCTGGCGGCCGGAACCGCCTGCCTCACGTCCGGTTCGGACCAGTCCGGGGTCTGACCCCGGACAGGGCCCCTCCGGCCATGGCCGGAAGCAGGACGACCTGCGAGCCCTCGTCCACGGGCGTGTCCAGGCCCTCCCTGGTGCGGACGTCCTCGCCTTCGACGTAGACGTTCACGAAGGGCGCCAGCTCGTCGCTCTCGAGCAGCTGTCCGCGCAGCGCCGGGAATCGGCTCATCAGGTCGTGCAGCAGCTCGCGCACGGTGCCGCCGCTCGCCTCGACCTCGCGCGCGCCGGCGGTCTCGCCGCGCAACGTCGGAGGAATGCGGACGGTGCTCAATGCCCGACCCCCGCACAGAACTCGACGTAGTCGACGTAGTCCGTGATCGTCGGGCTCTCGCCGCAGACGGGGCAGGCCGGGTCGCGCCGGAGCTTCATCTCCTGGAACTCGCCCGAGAGCGCGTCGTAGAGCAACAGCCGCCCGACCAGCGGATCGCCGATCCCGAGCGCGAGCTTGAGCGCCTCCGTCGCCTGGATCGAGCCGATCACGCCCGGCAGCACTCCGAGCACTCCGCCCTCGGCGCAGCTCGGCGCCAGCTCGGGCGGCGGTGGCTGCGGGAACAAGCACCGGTAGCACGGCCCTGAGCCAGGCTTGAAGACCGTCACCTGCCCCTCGAAACGGAAGATCGAGCCGTGCACGACCGGGATGTCGTGCCAGACGGAGGCGTCGTTGACGAGGTAGCGGGTCGGGAAGTTGTCGGCACCGTCGACGATCACGTCCCAGCCCGGCTCGAGGATCCGCTCGATGTTCTCCGAGGTCAGGCGCTCGCGGAACGCGACCACCTCGACGTCCGGGTTGAGCCCTTCGATCCGCCGTCGCGCCGAGTCGGTCTTCGGCTCGCCGAGCGAGTCGGTCGAGTGCGCGATCTGCCGCTGGAGATTCGTCTCGTCGACGACGTCCGCGTCGACGATTCCGAGACGACCCACCCCGGCGGCCGCGAGGTAGAGCGACGCAGGCGACCCGAGACCGCCCGCGCCGACGAGCAGGATCCGCGAGTCGAGTAGTCGCAGCTGGCCTTCCTCGCCGACCTCCGGGATCAGGAGGTGGCGGCTGTAGCGCGTCTGCCGCGCGGGACCGAGCGTCCTCGGGAGCTCCGTGGGGAGGCCGTTGCGCTGCCAGTCGACGTAACCGCCGGCGAGCGAGACCGCGCGCTCGTAGCCGAGCTCGGCAAGCGTCTTGGCCGCGAAGGCCGAGCGGTTGCCGGCCGCGCAGTAGAGGACGATCGTCTGCGAGCGGTCGGGAGCCGCGCCCTCGATCCGCGACTCGAGGTTCCCGCGAGGCACGTGCACGGCGCCGGGAATCCGGCCCTGCGCCCACTCGTCGGGCTCGCGCACATCGACGAGCAGCGCACCCTCCGCGAGCAGCGCCTGCGCACCTGCGGCATCGACCTCTTCGATCCCGGCGCGCACGGACTTCAGCAGCTCTCGGTAGGACGACATCGCTTTCGATTGTATAGCGGGCGAGCAAGCCTGCCGCGGGCGGCTATCGTCGGACCGTGACTCCGAGGACACGCATCTTCCTCCTCGTCGCACTGGCGGCTGTCGTCGCCTCGGGCGTGGTCGTGGTCGGCGTGCTCGCGACCCGCACCGACGTCCCGTCCGTGGAGCCGCGCACCGGGCGACCGCCGCTCGCGCTCGACCTCGGCCTCCGCACTGACCCGGAGGCGCGAGCGCTCGCGCGGGCTCAGGAGCTCGACGACAAGACGGGCCGCCCGAAGAGCGCGGCCGAGATCTTCGCCCGCTACCCGTCGCTCGAGGCGAAGGTCGGGGCGGCGATGGCCGACTGGCCCGGCGGAACGGTTGCGAGGCTCGAGACGCTTGCGGCGGAGTACCCGCGCAGCGCGCTCGTCGCGCTCAATCTCGGCCTTGCCCTCTACCGGTCGCGTCGCGACGCGGAGGCGGCGCAGGCTTGGCGCTCGGCTGCGGCGCTCGAGCCGGACTCCTTCTACGCCGTTCGCGCGGGCGACTTCCTCCACCCGCGCCTCGCGCCGGGGCTGCCCACGTTCGTGCCGTCGTTCCGCGAGCCGGTGCGCACGAGCGTTCTCCCGCCGGCGCAAAGGCTTGCCGCTCTCGGTAGGGCCGCCCGAGGCGGCGGGCGCGCACGCGAAGCTTCTCTACGGCGCCGCGCTCCAGCGCCTCAGCCGGCCGCGTTCCGCCGAGAAGCAGTTCGCGGCCGCCGCGCGCCAGGCTCCGAACGATCCCGAGGCCCGCGTCGCCGCCGCGGTCGGCCTGTTCGACAAGAGCAACCCGTCAGCCGCCTTCAGCCGGCTCGGGCCACTCGTGCGCGTCTTTCCGCGCGCGCCGACCGTTCGCTTCCACCTCGGGCTGATGCTGCTCTGGCTGGGAGAGCTTCACCGCGCGCGCGACGAGCTCAGACAGGCGCGAGCCGAAGCTCCGCGATCCGCCCTCGGCCGCGAGGCGGACAGGTACCTTTCCGCCTTGCGCTCGGTTGGGACCCCATGAGCGCGAAATGAGCCGTTCGGCCTATGGCGTCCGTCCGGTTCACATGAGAGAGTGCCGCATCCGCCACGGGATGTGCGGACCGTCACGAAGCCCAGAGAGGAGCCGCAGCAGTGAGCAATCCGGGGGAGCGGGTCAGGTCGCTGAGCCTCGCCGAAGTGCTCGAGACCGACGAGGTGAAGGCGTTGCTCGAGAGCGGGCGCGAGTCGGGCTCGCTCACGACCGACGAGATCGTCCTTGCGCTCGGTCGCTCGAGCTCGACGCGGCGCAGATCGACGACGTCTACCACGCGATCGAGGAGCAGCAGATCGAGGTGGTCGACGACGGCGCGGAGGAGGTCGAGCGCGCGCCCGAGCCGGAGGCGCGCGAGATCACGACGGACTCGCTGCAGCTCTTCCTCAAGGACATCGGCAAGGTCAACCTGCTCACGGCCGCGCAGGAGGTGGAGCTCGCGAAGCGGATCGAGCGTGGCGAGCACCAGGCCAAGCAGGCGATGGTCGAGGCGAACCTGCGGCTGGTCGTGTCGATTGCCAAGAAGTACCGCAACCAGGGCCTGCCCTTCCTCGATTGATCCGAGGAGGGGTGATCGGCCTCGTGCGCGCGGCAGAGAAATTCGACGCACGCAAGGGGTTCAAGTCTCGACGTACGCGACAGGTGGATCCGAGCAGGCGGTCGCCCGCGCGCTTGCCGACAAGGCGCGCACGATCCGGATGCCGGTGCACATCGTCGAGAAGCTGAACAAGATCGTGCGCTCGGAACGCAAGCTGCGCGCCGAGCTGAGCCGCGAGCCGACGACCGCGAGATCGCGGCTGACGTCGAGCTGCGAGCGGACGAGGTCGAGCAGATCCGCAGGAGCTCGCAGGCTCCGGTCTCGCTCGAGAAGCCGGTCGGCGACGAGGAGGAATCGGAGTTCGGGCACTTCCTTGACGACGAGAGCGAACCGCTGCCGGAGGAGGCCGGCGGAGGTCGAGCTGCGCAAGGCGACGCTGCGGCGGGTGCTGTCGACGCTGAGCGTCGCGCGAGCAGCGCGTGCTCGAGCTGCGCGTACGGCTGAACGGCGAGCACCCCTGCACGCTCAACGAGGGTCGGACGCGCCTTCAACGTCACGCGCGAGCGGCACCGCCAGATCGAGAACGAGAGCCTGAAGAAGCTGCGCGCCCTCGCGGACGCGATCGTGTTCGCGACGTGGCTTAAACGCCCTATGGGCTAGCCGAGAACAGCTATCGCTTCTGGACGGCCCGCTGCAGCACTGGGTGGCGCCAAGTCGCGCGGAGGTGGGCGCAGACGACTCGCGCCGTGGGCAGGTCCATGGTCGACGAGCTGCCGAGCCCGCTAGCATTCTAGCGTCAGCGCTGATTGGGCGCGACGACGACGTGGCCGCGCGGCCGCGAGTGGGCTCGCGGAGGTCGGTGCGCCGCGCAGGGGCGAGGCCAGGGTCGTTCCGACCGACGAAGCCGCTGATCGTCGGCGACTTGTCCGCTCGGACCAGGTCAGGGAGAGTCCCGGGACCTGTCCGACGGGGTCCTGGTCGACGGCACGTCGACGTGCAGCGGCCCGATCCGCTCGAAGAGCTGGTCTGATCTGTTCATGCTCGAGGAGCGCGGCGAGCGGCTTTATGCGCGGTGTCGCTGACGACAAGGCCAAGCTGGACATGCTGCGGAAAGGCGCCGCCGAGCCTGGTGTGCCGGTGAGCTCTGTGAGCGTGTGCCGCGTGCGATGCTGAGGAGGAAGAACTGGTGCCATGTGATCGTGGAGATTCTTGCTGCTGACGAGCGGGGCGCCGAACGCCGCGGCGAATTCTTCGACAGTGGCATGACGAACGCGGCGGCGTCCGAAAGTTCGCGATCGAACGCGCGGCCTTGTTGATCTTCACCGTCACGCTCGCACGGCGCGCGCGACCTGGGACCGGCTCCGGCCGGTGCGGCGCCAAACGTGAGATGACGGCGCCACGGAGACGCTGTCCGCCGTGGAGCGCGACGGCGCCGCCGGAGCTGCTGCGCGAGGGGATCGTGACGCCGTCGGACCAGGAGCAAGCCGCTGGGCGAGCTGTTCGAGGGCGCCGAGATGCTGGCCGACGCCGGCGAAAACCCGTCGACTCGCGGCGCCGAGGACTTCTACC
>CAVVBZ010000013.1:0-13358 GCA_963746635.1 uncultured Actinomycetes bacterium
ATTAGTAATAGCTCTATCAGCCGATGAGCATACTCTCACCGCCGAAACCGCCACCGCTCCACGAGGATCCCGAAGCCCTGATCGAGGAGGCGCGGCGCCGGGCCCGACGGCGCCGATTGGCCCTTGCGGGAGCGGCGGTAGTCGTGCTCGCGATTGTCGGAATCGTCCTCGCGGTGGTTCTTACGCGAGGCCGCGGCACGAGCGCAGCTGTGCCGGACGGATTCCACCTGATACAGGCCCGCGGGCCAGTTGCGCAGGGGCGACTCGAAGAGGTCGGTCCGGGTTGGGCACCGCAGATGATCGACGTCGCGACAGGCGAGGTGAGTCGTCCCGGGACGGTGTACGACATCTGGTGGGATCGAAGGAGCGGACTTGGTCGCTTCGTCGTGAGCGTCGCGGGCCGGGTGAAGGAGGACGTCGGCGGCCAGGTCTGCCCAGCGCAGGCCGGGAGTCACTGCTCTCCCCCCGAGCCGTTCGACGCCGTGAGTTCCCGGCGCTGGCCGGTCGATTCGACTGCGAACGGCGTGAAGCGAGGCAAGCTCTACGGGCGGGACGTGATCTGGGTGCGGATTCCAGAGCGCGTGGCGCTCGACGCACGCACACACCGCCTGTTCGCGCGTCCGCAGTACTTGCACAACCAGTTCATCGGGTATGTGCTCTCCCAGCGTCTGCGAGACGTTTCTGCGAAGAGCGTGTCGTTCCTCGTGCCAGACCCAGGGGCGTTTCGTGCGACTGCATGGCCGCCCGTCGGCCCGTCGGCCGAGCGGACCAAGCGCGCTCGGCTCGGCGCCCTGAGCAGTACGTTCGGGACGGCGCCACTCTGGGCTGGGCCGCGCTTTCGTGGAAAGACGCTTCAGTCGGTCGAGACCGGAATCATCGGAATGAAGGGGCGGAACGGCCGGTTGTTGCGGCCCGTGAAGTTCGTGCGTCTCAGGTACGGACCGTGCTGCCTCGAGCTCGAGGAGTACTTCGGCAAGGGGCCGTACGTGTTCGAGCAGGGGCCTCGTCCCGGCACCGTCGCCTCGTACGGGTCCACGGCGGCGCTCACCAAGAACGGACTGCTCGTGCTTGCGAGCGCGAGCTTCCAGTTCACCCCGAGGGCGGCCGTCGAGCTCGCGCGAGCGCTTCGACCCGTCTCGGGACGGTAGACGCGAAGGGCGTGCTAGCACCCCCGAAACCGCCCCCGCACGAGGCGGGGCCGCCGCTTACGGTTTGTCGAGGTCGACACCGTAGGCGCGAGGGGCGAACGCGTCCGTCGCTGGTCACGCCAGGGTCGTGAGCTTCATCTACGGGATCGTCGGATTCGACGAGTACGGTAGCGAGAGACCCAGCAGGCGAGGTTCGGCCGGAGCGGCCTTCTCGTGGTCGCCGATATCGGTCGCCTGTTCAAGTGGCGCTCGAACTCTCGCGGATTTGCCGAGAACTACGCGGACGCGCGCAGAAACGCGCTCGCGGTGGCCAAGGCGCTCCGTCCGGTCCCGGGCGGCTAGCGTCGGCGCGGCCTGAGCGACGCTAGAGTCTCTCCGTGCGGCGACGCGGGGTCTTGCTCGTTGCCGGTGGCCTGGTGGCTGCCGGCGCCGTGCTCGGTGGGTACGTCTTCGTCGAGCAACGACAGCCGCATGACGTGCGCGGATCGCCGTCTGTCGAGTTTGTCCCGGCCGAGGCGCCCGGTACGACCGCCCGCCGCGCGCCTGCGCGAAACGATGTCCCGTGGCCCACCTACGGCCTCGATCCGGAGCGGACGCACTACAAAACGGTCTTGCGACTGCGACCGCCGTTCCGGAGGCTCTGGACCGTCTTCGCGGACTCGAGCTTCATCGAGTTCCCGCCCGTGATCGGCTACGGACGCCTCTACGTCGGAACCAACCACGGCCGCGTCCTGGCTATTGACGGAAACACGGGGCGCGTCGCCTGGAGCCGCGAGTACGGCCGCTGCATAGCCGCCTCGCCGGCGCTCGGGAACCATGTTGTCTACGTGGCCCTGATGGGCCCCGCACCGTGCAATCACGCTGATCGGCACGCCGTCGGGTTGCTCGTCGCGCTCGATGCCGAGAACGGGAAAGAGCTCTGGCGGTTTCGCGCCGGGGTGATCGAGTCCTCGCCGCTTCTGGTGGGCCGGACGGTCTACTTCGGCTCCTGGGATCACCGGGTCTATGCGCTGGATACTCGGACCCACAGGCCACGCTGGACATTCACCACTGGTGACGAGGTGAAGGGAGGGCTCGCCTTCGCACGTGGAACCGTCTACGCGGGCTCCTACGACGGGCATGTCTATGCGCTCGACGCGTACACGGGCAGGGTCCGCTGGTCCGGCGGTGCGGAGCGCGGGCTGCGCGGACGGGGTCGGTTCTACGCGACGCCCTCCGTCGCGTACGGCCGCGTCTTCGTGGGCGCGACCGACGGGATCGTGTACGCCTTCGGCGCACGTAGCGGCCGCCTGCTCTGGGCTCGGCGAACCGGGAGCTACGTCTACGGAGCAGCTGCCGTTGCCGCGCCGGACCGTCTACGTCGGTTCCTACGACCACCGCTTCTACGCGCTCGACGCGGTGACTGGAGACGTCCGCTGGAGCTTCGACGCCGGCCACCCGATCTCAGGCGCGCCGACCGTGTTAGACGGGCTCGTCTACTTCTCGACCTGCGGCTCCTGCTCGTCGTACGAGTCGAGCGCCAATGCCCGCCGCACGTTCGCCCTCGACGCCCGCACCGGCCGACTCGTCTGGACGTTCCCCGACGGGGAGTACAGCCCACTCGTCGCAGACTCGCGGCGCGCCTATCTGACGGGTCTGACCAACGTCTACGCGCTCGAGCCGTCGAGCCGTCGAGCAGCCCGTTCTAGTTAGCCACGGTGATCGGGAAGACCGAGAGGCCGAGGTTGCCGCGCATGTCACTGGCCGCCACCTCGAGCCGGTAGCTGCCGTTGGCCAGGCTTGCCGACCTCCAGTTGTGCGCCAGGTAGAAGCAGTAGTAGCCGGGCCGACCCGGATGGTTCATCCGCGTCCCGTCGGCGTAGACGGTCGCAAACTCGGTGGGACGGAGAACCGCGCGCTGGAAGTCGCAGGCCACGCGCCAGCGGACCATCACGGTCGCTCCCTTGAGGACGCGCCAGCGGAGGAGCGCCGGGGTGACAGGCCAGGGCGTCGGGGTGACGTCCGCGGCGACGTCCGCGGCGTCGGCCACGAGGTTGACGGTGCCCCGAACCAGGACCGGGTCGATCCGGTGTCCATGAACGCGGATGGTCAGCTTCGTGACCATCGGAGTGGTGGAGTCCGCAAACGGTCCGATGCCGCCGGCCCGCAGGGGATTGACGTACCGGCCGGACAGCTGCTCGGAGAGGTGAACGTGGTTGAAGTTCGCACGAGTTCGACCGAGGAGGGTGTGCCGCCTCACCCGCTGGCCCGTCCTGACCACGGGAACGATGTGCCAGTACTCGAACGTGCGCATTCCCGAGTGGACGTAGACGGTCGAGCAATGGACACCGGCGGTTCCTGCCTCGATCGCGAAGACCGCCGTGCCCGGCGAGGCCGAGATGTCGATCCCGAAGTGGAAGGTGCGCGACGTGAGGTCCGTGGTGATGCGCGGGTCGTCGAGGTAGCCCCGAACCGGATGCGGTCGGTCGAACGGCTTCAGCGGCCAGTCGTACGTCCACCGTGCCAGCGGGTTCTTCGCGGGAGCCGAGATCGTCTGCGCGGGCAGCGCGAACGCGCCGGGGTCGCCGCCGTTCGGGCTCCAGGGCCACGACGCGGCGGGCGTCGCCTTCGCGTTGGCGACATGAGTGGCGGGGGCGATCTGCCCGGCGATTCCGCAGAGGGCGATCAGCACCAAGGAGGCCGCCAGGACGATGATCCGGAGCGGTTTCATCGTGTCACCTCCTTTCGTCTAGTCTGTGTATAGTCATAGTGTACTAGACAGTATATGAATAGTCAAGTATAAACTTCGTATAGCTAACCCGTGTTTAGCCGTAAGATGTATGCTTCGAAGTGCCATGACGGACAAGAAGGAACGTCTGGGCGAGAGGATCCGCGCCGCCCGGGCTGAGAAGGGTTGGAAGCAGAAGCACCTCGCCGCCCAGGTCGACGTGGAGCCGATCACGGTCTCGCGCTGGGAACGAGGTGCGACGTCGCCCGACCTCGAGGTGATCAGCCATGTCGCGGAGGCGACCGGGAAGCCGCTCAGTTACTTCGTCGGCGAGGAGAGCGAGCCGGGGACCGTGGCAAGTCCATCCGCCCTGGAAGCGGCGGCAGCGCGGATCGAGGCGGCGGCGCTACAGATCGCGACCGAGGCCGACCGGATTGCGAGCTTGCTCGAGGAGCTACGCGCTGACCTGAACCGGCCGCGCTGAGATCCGCAGCATGAGCGCGTAGGCGGCAGCGGTCGGAGGCCGGTCGGCCGGCGACTTCGCGAGTGCCTGGAGAACGGCGAACGAGAGGGCGTGCGGGAGGTCGTCCCGATCCTGGCACGGGTCGGCGGGCTCTTCCTCGATGCTCGCGAGAGCCGCCTCGGCGACGCTCATGCCTCCGAACGGCGGGTGCCCCGCCATGCACTCGTACGTCACGCAGCCGAGGGCGTAGATATCGGACGCCGGACCGGCCGGTTGCCCCCTGATCACCTCCGGAGCCAGGTAGTCGAGCGTGCCGACGACCCGGCCTGGCTTCGTCAGGACGCTGGCGGCCATGCCCTTGGCGAGGCCGAAGTCCGTCAGGTAGGAGATCCCGGCCGCGTCGATCATGATGTTGGCGGGCTTGACGTCGCGGTGGACGAGGCCCTCACGATGGAGCGTGTCCAGCGCGGTGGCGACCTCCGCGACGGTTCTGAGCATGGGGGAGAGCGGCGAGAGGCCCGTCGGCCTCGAGCACCTCGGCCAGGGTCCGGCCGACGACGTAGCGGGCGGCGATATACGGATGCCCGTCCACCTCTCCAGCGTCCACGACCGGAACGAGGTGACGGTGGGAGAGACCGGCGGCGATCCGGCCCTCGCGCGCGAACCGCCGCCGATACGTGTTGTCGCTCGAGAGCTCGTCGCGGAGGACCTTCAGCGCGACGACTTCGCCGTCCGGCTCCCGCACGGCCTTGAAGACGATTCCCATCCCGCCACCTCCGAGGCGGCGCTCGAGACGGTAGGGCCCCAGGCGGCCGCCCTCCTGGAGGTCGACGGCGGCCTGCGCGCCGGACATTGGCCGAGCATAGAGACGATTTCTGCAATGTGCTAGAAGTGGCCATGCCGTCCGAACCGCGGATCGGAACGGTTTTCGCCGGATACCGGATCGAGGGCATCTGCGGTCGTGGCGGCATGAGCGTGGTGTATCGCGCCGAGAACCTGCGGCTCGGGAACGTGGTCGCCCTCAAGCTGCTCGCGCCGGAGCTGGCCGAGGACGAGGGCTTCCGCGAACGGTTCGTCCGCGAGTCGCGAACGGCCGCCTCGCTGCTGCACCCGCACATCATCCCGATCTACGACGCGGGCGACGCCGAGGGAGTTCTCTACATCGCGATGCGCTACGTCGACGGGCCGGACCTGAAGGCGCTGGCGAGAGAGGACGACCGGCTGACCCCCGCGCGAGTCCTTCGCATCGGGGCTCAGGTGGCCAGCGCGTTGGACGCGGCCCACGAGCGGGGCCTCATTCATCGGGACGTCAAGCCCGCCAACATCCTCCTCGAGGCCGGGCCCGCGGGAGAGGACCATGCCTACCTGGCCGATTTCGGGCTCACGAAGAACGTCGACTCGCACAGCGGCATCACGGGCACCGGCCAGTTCGTAGGGACGATCGACTACATGGCCCCGGAGCAGATCGAAGGTCGCCAGGTCGATTCGCGGGTCGACGTGTACGCCCTCGGCTGCGTCCTCTTCGAGTGTCTCGCAGGCGTGCCTCCGTACTCGCGGGAGACGGAGGTTGCGGTCCTCTGGGCCCATATGCGTGACGAGCCACCCGCCTTGAGTGACGTGCGCCCGGAGTTTCCGGCCGCCGCGAATGACGTCCTTGCCTGGGCGCTGGCGAAGGACCCGAGCGGACCGGCCAGAGAGCTGTGGCGCGCTCATCGACGCGCTCCGGGGTGCGCTCGGCGAGGCCGGTGCGATGCAGGCCGGTGTCTCGCCACCCTCGGCGGTGACAGTCCGTGGGGGCACGAGGCAGAAGGGACGAGCCGGATGGGGACAGAGCCGCACCCTCGTGGCAGCTCTGGTTGGCCTGGCGCTCGGCGCGGGGGTTGCGTCCGCCGTCCTCTCTCGAGCTGTAGTCCGTCGACGAGGCTCGTGACCACGGTGAGCCTCCGGACGAGCTTCTTGAAGCCGCTGATCCCGGTGCCCGTACGGCGGACGTGCCAGCGGGCCGCCGAAGCTGACACCGGACTTCTACGAGAGCTTCGCCTGCCGGCCCGGCCACGGCATCGACACCGTGCAGTACAACCTCGTGCGCGGCGGCCCGCTGATGACCGCCGATTTCCTGAAGCGGCTCCGTACCGAGGGCATCCCGGTCTCCGGGGGCAAGTTCACGACCGTCGGTGACTGCAGCATCGGCGAGAACGCGGTTCAGTACTGGGTCCGCCGAAACAAGAAAGGTGGGCATGAGCAGGCGACGCCCACGACTCCGTTCTCCGAGATCAGGGGAGTCGTTCTCTGCCACCACGACCAGAACCGCGGCTGGATCGAGTGGACCGACAACCGCCTGAACGTGTATTCGGTGGCGTCCGGGCCAAGTCCGGCGTTGCTCTACCAGTGGTGGGCCACGGAGGCCGGCCCGTTGAGCTAGCCCGGCGGGCGCAGAACGGCGAACTGGTCGGTGATCTCGAGCCGCCGCGAGCGGAAGCGATAGAGCGCGGCCGGGCGGCCGCCGGTCCGGCCTGACCCGCGGCGCTCGCCCGTCGGCTCGAGCACGCCTCGGCGCAGGAGCACGCGCTGAAGGTTCGTCGCCGAGACCTCATGCCCGAGTGCCGCGACGTACAGCTCCCGCAGCTCCGAGAGCGCGAAGACGGGCGGGGCGAGCGCGAAGCCGGCGTTCGTGTAGGACAGCTTGGCCCGGAGCCGGTCGCGGCCGGCGAGCGCGATCGCGCCGTGGTCGAACGCCAGCTCCGGCGGCCGTGAGACCGGGTGCCAGCGCGTGTCCTCCGGCACTGCCGGGTCGAGGTCGGCCGGCACGAGCCCGAGGTAGGCGGTGGCGAGCTCCCAGTCGAGCGGGTTCCGCGCCGGGTCGCTCAGCGTCTCGAGCTGCTCGAGGTGGGCGAGCTCCTGCACGTCGACCTTGACCGCGAGGTGCCGCCGGATCGAGCCCTCCAGCGTCTCGCCGGGGTCGAGATAGCCGCCCGGGAGGGACCAGGCGCCGAGGAACGGCTCGCGCGCCCGCTGCCAGAGCAGCACCTGCAGCACGCCCTCCCGTACCTGGAGGACGACCGCCAGCGTGACCTGGGCCGGCCGCCGGGTGGTAGACTCTGGCCGAGGTTTTCGCCCCACAGTCGTAAACCTAGCGGAAACGAACAGGAGGACTCAGAAATGCGCGCACTGATCATCGTCGACATGCTCAACGACTTCGTCGACGGAAAGCTCGCCAATCCGAAGGCGCAGGCAATCATCGGGCCGTTGCAGCGGCTTCTCGAGCACGCACGCGAGGAGGGGTGGGCGATCGTCTTCTCGAACGACGCGCACCATCCGGACGACCCCGAGCTGCGCGTCTGGGGCGAGCACGCGATGGCGGGCACGCCCGAGGCGGATGTGATCCCGCAGCTCGAGCCGCATGACGGCGAGATCGTCTCGCCGAAGCGCGCTTACGGCGCGTTCGAGTTCACCGGCCTCGACGAGCAGCTGAAGGCGCTCGACGTCGACGAGGTAGTGATCACCGGCCAGCACACGCACATCTGCGTGCGGCACTCCTCGTACGGGGCGCTGATCCACGGCTACAAGATCGCGATCCCACGCGACGCGGTCTGCGGCTTCGAGGGCGTCGACGAGGACGAGGCGCTCGAGTACCTGCACATGGCGTACGGAGCGACGATCACGTCGGTGGACGAGCTCGCACGCACGCCGGCCGCGGCGACACCCTAGGTCAGAGACTCACGATGACGACGGCGAACGTCGCCGTCCCGGCCGCGCGGGACGTCGAAGAGGTCCTGCGCAAGAGGGGGCTCGCGCCGTTCCATCGCAAGGCGGTCCTCGTCACGGGCATCGCCTGGACCTTCGTGGCGATGGAGATCCTGCTCGTCGGCTTCGTCGCGCCGATCTTCGCGGTCACCTGGAACCTGAGCGGGGCCATGCAAGGCCTCGTCAACAGCGCCGCCCTGGCCGGCTCCCTCTGCGGCTCGCTCGTGCTCGGGCGCACGGCCGACCGGATCGGCCGGCGCGCGATCTTCCAGTACTCGATCCTCTGGTACGCGCTCTGCACCGCGGCGACGGCGCTGGCCTGGGGGCCGTGGTCGGTGATGACGCTTCGCTTCCTGGCCGGGCTCGGTCTCGGCGGGATGCTCGTCGTGGACCCGTCGATCCTCGCCGAGTATCTGCCGCCTCAGCGGCGGGGACGCCTGCTCGTGTTCCTCGACTTCTGGTGGCCGGTCGGCCTGCTCTTCGCAACCGGCCTGTCGTTCGTGTTCCTCGGCCCGAGCTTCGACCGCTTCGGCGACTGGAGCTGGCGCTATCTGTTCCTCGCCGCGGCGTTCCCGGCGTTTCTGGCCTTCATCGTGCGGCGCACGCTGCCCGAGAGCCCGTACTTCCTCGCTCGCCACGGACGCACTCGGGAGGCCGCCGAGGTCCTGGAAGAGATCACGGGCGAGCCGGTCGAGCCGGGTGAGCTGACGGCGCCCGCGGAGCCCGAGTCGTCGGCCCGGGAGCTCGTCCGCCCGGTCCTGCGCAGCCGAGTGGTGGCGACCGCGCTCATCTGGATCGCGCTCAACGTCTCGTACTACGGCCTCTTCCTCTGGCTGCCGTTCGTGCTCGAGAGCGAGAAGAGCTTCCATGTCAACGTCTACCTCCTGCTCACGCTGAGCGCGCTCGCGCAGTTCCCGGGCTACGCGGCGGCGATCTGGCTCGTCGAGCGAATCGGCCGCAAGCCGACGCTCGCGGCGTTCCTGCTGCTCGGCGGGATCTCGGCGTATGCCTTCGCCGTGGCCGATTCCTCGGGCGTCTACATCACCGCGCTCTTCTTCGTCGGCTTCTTCAACCTCGGTGCCTGGGGCGCCGTCTACCCGTATACGGCCGAGCTGTTCCCGACGCGCCTGCGGTCGAGCGCCTTCGGCGTGATGGAGGGTGTCGGCAAGGCCGCGGCGATCGCCGGCCCGTACATCTTCGGCCACCTGAAGGACGCGACCGGGAGCACGACCTGGTCGCTGACCTTCGTCGCGATCGTGATGGCCGCGGGTGGGCTGGTCGCCGCAGTGTTCGGCCGCGAGACGAAGGGCGCCGCGCTGACCTAGGTGAGCTAGCCGCCGGCGACGGCCGCGACGAGCCGAATCTCGTCGCCGTCGCCGAGGGGTCCGTCGAGCCGGTCGATCTGCGTCCGGTTGACGTAGACGTTCACGAGCGGCCGCAGCCGGCCGTGCTCGTCGAAGATCAGGTCGGCGATCGGCAGCGCCTTCAGGGCCTGGTCCGGTGTCGACGCGTCGAGCTCGAAGCGCCCCTGACCGCCCGCCTCGGTGGCGAGCAGCGAGGGCAGGAGAACTACGACCACTCGGCAGCTTCGACAGACAGGATCTCAGGCAGGAAGCGTGCAGCCTCGACCCACGACTCGCCGCTGTCTGCGGTCGCGAAGACCGAGCCGCTCTGGGTGCCGATATAGACGCCCAGCGGGTCGAGTTGGTCGAACGACATCCCCTCGCGCTTGACCGCGGCCCAGGCCTTCTGCGGAAGCCCTTGGGTCAGGAGGTCCCACGAGGCGCCGGCGTCGCGCGTGCGGTAGATGCCGAGCCGGCCGTTCGGGGTGACGCGGTTCTCGGCGCCTTCCTCGGGGACGACGTAGGCCGCGTCCGGGTCGGACGGGTCGAGCGCGATCGGGAAGCCGAAGCCGCTCGGGAGGCCGTTGCCCTCGAGCCGCTCCCAGGTGTCGCCTCGGTCGTCCGAGCGGTAGACGCCGCAGTGGTTCTGCTGCCAGATCCGCTCCGGCCTGGCCGGGTGGACCAGCAGCTTGTGGACGCACTGGCCGACCTCCGGGAACGGGTCGTCGGGGAAGAAATCCGCAGCGACGCCGGAGTTCTTCGGCTCCCAGGTCTCGCCGCCGTCGTCGCTGCGGAAGGCGCCTGCGGCCGAGATCGCGATGTAGAGCCGCTGCGGGTCGGACGGATCGACCTGGATCGAGTGGCAGCAGAGCCCGCCGGCGCCCGGGTTCCACTGCTCGCGGGTCGAGTGCTCGACCAGCGACTGCACCGCCGCCCACGAAGAGCCGCCGTCGTCGCTGCGGAAGAGCGCACCGGGCGTGCCGCCGAGCCAGAGCGTCTCGGGTTGGTCCTCGTGACCCGGCTCGACGTGCCATGACTTCTCCCACGTGAGGCCGCTGTCCTCGGGGAGGCCGATTCCCTCGGCGCGCTCCCAGGTCTGACCGAGATCCGTCGAGCGGTGGGTCGTGGCGCCGTAAACCATGTGGTTCGTGGCGGCGTGGAGCGTTCCGTCGCGAGGGTCGCGCATCGCGTGGAAGACCTCCCAGCCGACCAGCTGTGGCGCTTCCACCGACCAGTCGCTCCGGCTCTCGTCGCTCGTGAGGACGAACAGGCCCTTGCGCGTACCGACGAGAACGGCGACACCCATCGAGTCACTAGCCTACCGAGGTCATTCCGAACGCGACGCTGACTCCTCCGGAGCGCGACTTCCTGGCCGAGCCGAACGTCGGCACGGTCACGACGCTGCGGCCGGACGGCTCTCCGCACTCGACCGTCGTGTGGGTGGACGTGGACGGGGTCGGTGTCTCGTTCAACACGGCCGTTGGTCGTGCCAAGGATCGGTACCTACGCGCCGATCCCCGCGTCTCGCTGCTCGTCATCGATTCCACGAATCCGTTCCGGTGGGTCGCGGTCGACGGAACGGTCGAGCTGTCACGACCGACGGCGCTACCGAACACATCGACCGTCTGCACGACAAGTACGTGGGCCCGGGGAGCTTCCACCACGTTCCCGGGGAGCAGCGGATCATGGTGCGGATCCGCGCCGATCGGATCGAGTCGCACGGCCTCGAATTGATGCTCACGCTCTGCGACGTTGGACCGCGCGACGGCCTTCAGAACGAGGCCGAGACGTTCGAGCCCGCGGTTCGCGCCGACCTCGTCAACCGGCTCGCCGCCGCGGGCCTGCCGCGGGTCGAGGCGGTCAGCTTCGTCCGCGACGACCGCGTGCCGCAGATGGCAGGCGCGGAGGAGGTCGTCGGCGGGATCGAACGCCGCGACGGCACCGAGTACTCGGGCCTCGTCCTGAACGAGCAGGGTTACGAGCGCTTCGCCGCCGCCGGCCTCGACCGCGTCAACGTCACGCTCGCCGCGACCGAGGAGTTCAACCAGCACAACGGGAACGCGTCGCTGGCCGAGGCGATCGAGCGGTCGAGCGCATGCTCGCCGCGGCCGACCGCCCGGCGACGGTGACGATCAGCGTTGCGTTCGGCTGCCCGTTCGAGGGACGGGTCGATCCGGGTCGCGTCGCCGAGCTGGCCGAGCGGTTCGCGGCCGACGAGGTCGTCCTCGCGGACACGATCGGCGTCGCGGTGCCCCGGCGAGGTGCGCGGGCTGACGCGCACACGAACGCGGCCGGCTTCCACGGGCACAACACGCGCAACACGGGCTACGCGAACGCGCTCGCGGCGCTCGACGCCGGCGCAACGTCCTCGACGCCTCGGTCGGCGGTCTCGGCGGCTGCCCCTACGCGCCGCGCGCGACCGGCAACATCGCGACCGAGGATCTCGTCTACCTGCTCGAGCGCGAGGGGATCGAGACCGGCGTCGACCTCGACGCGCTGGTCGCGATCTCGGAGTGGCTCGAGGCGGCTCTCGGCCGCAAGCTCGAGGGCCAGCTCTACCGCGCCGGATCTGGCCGTAGACCGCCGGCCGGAAAGCGGCCACGGCGAGCGCGATCTCGTCGTCGCCGGTCTGCCAGTTGGAGACCGAGAGCCGGATCGCTTGCGCCCGTCCCAGATCGTCCCGCTCAGCCAGACGCGGCCGCTCTCCTGAACGGCGAGCAGCACCTCGTCGGTCCGCTCGTCGGACTCGAACCGGAAGAGCACCTGGTTGAGGACGACGTCGTTGAGCACCTCGACGCCCGGGGAGCTCGACGATCTGCGCGGCGAACGCGGAGGCCGCGTCGCAGGCGCGCTCGACGAGCTCGGCGAGCCCTCTGCGACCGAGCGAGCGAAGCGCCGCGTAGACCGCGAAGCCGCGCGCGCGACGCGAGAACTCCGGCACCCAGTCCACCTGGTCGCGCACGCGGCGCTCGCTCTCGTCCTGGATCAGGTAGGAGGCGGTGATCGTCATCGCCGCACGGTGCGACTCCGGATGGGCGCAGAGGACGATCCCGGAGTCGTAGGGGACGTTCAGCCACTTGTGGGCGTCCGTCATCCACGAGTCGGCCCGCTCGACGCCGGCGACGAGGTGGCGAAGCGCGGCGACGCAGCCGCCCAGAGACCGAAGGCGCCGTCGACGTGGAGCCACGCGCCCGCGCGCTCGCACGCGTCGGCGATCTCGTCGAACGGGTCGAATGCGCCGGTGTTCACCTCGCCGGCCTGCGCGCAGACGATCGTCGGGCCGTCGCCTTCCGCGAGCGCCGCACGAGCGCCTCGGCGCGCAGCCGTCCCTGCTCGTCCGGCTCGACCGGGTCGGCGCGCCGAGCCCGAGCAGGCGCAGCGCACGGTCGATCGTGACGTGGCGCTTCTCGCCGACGAGCACGCGAACGCGCGGTGCGCCGGAGAGCCCGTCCCGGCCAACGTCCCAGCCCACGCGTTCGAGCACGTGGAACCGCGCGGCGGCAAGCGCCGTGACGTGCGCCATCTGCGCGCCGGTGACGAGCCGAGCGAGCGTCGTCGGCGGCAGGCCGAGCAGATCGCACGAGCCACTCGCGCGCCACCTGCTCGACGACGGAGGCGGACGGGCCGCCCACGTAGAGGCCCGCGTTCTGGTCCCAGGCGGAGGTCAACCAGTCCGCGGCGAGCGCCGCGGGCAGCGAGCCGCCGATGACGAAGCCGAAGTAGCGGCCGCTGCGGTATCGCCACGATGCCCGGATCGGCCGCGGCCGCGAGCTCGCCACGACGTGCTTCCGGATCGATCGGCTCGTCGGGCAGCGGCCCGCCGAGCGCGTTGCGGAGCTCGTCGACCGTGACGTGCGGGAAGACCGGCCGCTCGTCGAGCGACTCGAGGAAGTCGGCGGCGAGCTCTGCGGTGAGCCGCAGCAGGTCACGTACCTCGCTCATGCGGTGACCCT
>CAVVBZ010000014.1:0-59696 GCA_963746635.1 uncultured Actinomycetes bacterium
CCTCGCGGCCGAAGCCCGACTCCTTGTAGCCGCCGAACGGCGAGGCCGGGTCGAAGCGGTTGTAGGTGTTCGCCCAGATCACGCCGGCCCGCAGGCGCTGCGCCATCGACAGGATCCGCGAGCCCTTCTCCGTC
Organism: uncultured Actinomycetes bacterium; assembly: GCA_963746635.1. GTDB lineage: Bacteria > Actinomycetota > Thermoleophilia > Gaiellales > Gaiellaceae > AC-32. The sequence continues at coordinate 135 of CAVVBZ010000014.1, forward strand.
CAGACGCCCGCGGAGAGGCCGTACGGCGTGTTGTTCGCCTTCTCGACCGCCTCGTCCGGAGTCCGGAACGTCAGCACCGAGAGCACCGGCCCGAAGATCTCCTCCTGCGCGATCCGGTAGCTCTGGGCGACGTCGGTGAAGACCGTCGGCACGAACCAGTAGCCCTTCTCCGGGAGGTGGCACGGCGGCTGGTAGATCTCCGCGCCCTCCTCCTTCCCGCTCTCGACGAGCTCCTGGATCTTCTCGAGCTGCTGCCGCGAGTTGATGGCGCCGACATCGGTGTTCTTGTCGAGCGGGTCGCCGACCCGCAGGGTCTGGAGCCGCCGCTTGAGCTTCGAGATGACCGGCTCGTAGATCGACTCCTGCACGAGCAGGCGGGACCCGGCGCAGCAGACGTGGCCCTGGTTGAAGTAGATCCCGTTGACGATCCCCTCGATCGCCTGATCGAGTGCCGCGTCGTCGAAGATCACGTTCGCCGCCTTGCCGCCGAGCTCGAGCGTCAGCTTCTTGTCCGTCCCCGCGAGCTCGCGCTGGATCGCCTTGCCGACCTCCGTCGAGCCGGTGAAGGCGACCTTCTCGACGTCGGCTTTCACGAGCGCGGCGCCCGCGCGGCCGTCGCCGGTGACGATGTTGACGACGCCGGCCGGGAGCTCGGCCTGGCGCAGGACGTCGCAGAACAGGAGGGCCGTCAGCGGCGTGGTCTCGGCGGGCTTGAGCACGACGGTGTTCCCGGCCGCGAGCGCAGGAGCGATCTTCCACGCGAGCATCAGCAGCGGGAAGTTCCAGGGGATGATCTGGCCGGCGACCCCGAGCGACCTCGGCGTGCGGTTCGGGAAGGCGTACTCCAGCTTGTCCGCCCAGCCCGCGTAGTAGAAGAAGTGCGCGGCCGAGAGCGGGAGGTCGACGTCACGCGACTCGCGGATCGGCTTGCCGCCGTTCAGCGACTCGAGCACCGCGAACTCGCGCGAGCGCTCCTGGAGGATCCTTGCGATCCGGAACAGGTACTTCGCGCGCTCGGAGCCGGGCAGCGACGACCAGCCGTTCTCGTATGCCTCTCGCGCGGCCTGGACGGCGAGCCCGACCTCCTGCTCGGTCGCCAGGCCGATCTCGGCTAGCGGCTCCTCGCTCGAGGGGTCGATCGTCTCGTAGGTCTCCTTCGGCTCGAGCCACTCGCCGCCGACGAAGTGGCCGTACCGCTCGCGGATCGTGACGACCTCGCGCGACTCGGGTGCGTCGGCATAGGCCCACTCGACGGGGATGGGCGCGCGATCCTTCTTTCTCTCGAGCTCGGACACTCGCCGACCTAGCTTAGCCTGCCCTGGACGCGGCGCGGCCCGGGGCTACCGTGCAGCGAGGTAGGCAAAAAGGGGAGGTTTCCGTGCGTCGTAGCATCCTGTTCAGCGTCCTGTTGTTCGTCCTCGGCATCGGCATCACCGCCGCCGCAACGGCCGCAAAGACCGGTTCCGGCGCGTCGACCGGGACCGGGTCGGTGTTCGTGTCGAACCCCGTCCAGAGCCTCGGTGACGAGTCGCTCACCGACCAGAAGGACGCGGACTCGGCGGTTCCGGCAGCCGCGTATCACACGGTCGCGCTGACGAACCTCGACGGCAGCGGCTTCTTGCGCGGCGACTACGCGAACGTCTACAGCTCGACCGGGAACCTCGCTTTCTCGCCGACGAACACCTTCAACTACACGCGCCACCAGGACGAGTTCGAGCAGGTCATGGCCTACTACTGGGTGACCGAGGCGCAGAAGTACATCCAGAGCCTCGGCTTCGGCTCGTCGCTACGGCCGATCGACAACCGGCCGCAGGCCGTCCGGATCAACCAGCTCGGCGTCGACAACTCTTTCGCGACCGACCACCCGAAGAACGAGCTGCGGTTCGGCAAGGGTGGCGTCGACGACGCCGAGGACGCCGAGGTGATCCTGCACGAGTACGGGCACGCGATCCACTTCTCGCAGAACTTCAGCTTCGCCTCAGAGGAGGCGGGTGCGATCAGCGAGGGCTTCGGCGACTACTGGGCGGTCACCGTTTCCGACGTCGTGGATTCGGCACTGGGCGTCCCCCAGAAGGAGCCGCTCCCCTGCGTCGCCGACTGGGACTCGACGTCGTACACGAGCACCGTGCCCCACTGCCTCCGCCGGGTCGACCTGGATCTTCACTACCCGCAAGACCTCAACGGCGAGGTCCACCACGACGGCCAGATCTGGTCGCGCGCCTTGTGGGACATCCGGCAGGGCCTGGGCCACGGGAAGGCCGACACGATCATCCTCCAAGGCTCGTTCGACTTCCCGGGGACATCGATGCCGGATCTCGCGAACCGGACAGTCGCCGCCGCGCAGCAGCTCTACGGTTCGAGCGCGGCGAAGACGGTGCGGCAAGCGTTCAAGGACCGCGGGATCCTCTAGCCGCGGTCAGTCGATCGTGAAGTAGTCCGGGCTCTGGTAGAGGCCCGTCTTCTCCTTTCGCAGCTGCATGAGGATGTCGTTGAGGAGCGACGACGCGCCGAAGCGGTACAGGTCGGGCGTGAGCCAGTCGACGCCGAGCGTCTCGTGCACGAGCACGAGGTGCTGGACGGCCTGCTTGGAGGCGCGGATTCCGCCAGCGGGCTTGAAGCCGACACGGCGGCCGGTCTCCTCGTAGACGTCGCGGATCGCCTCCAGCATCACGAGCGCGACCGGCAGCGTCGCGGCCGAGGAGAGCTTCCCGGTGGAGGTCTTGATGAAGTCCGCTCCGGCGGCCATCGCGAGCAGCGACGCGCGGCGCACGTTGTCGTACGTGCCGAGCTCGCCGGTCTCGAGGATCACCTTCAGGTGTGCCTCGCCCGACGCTTCCTTCACGCGCACGATCTCGTCGTAGACCTTCGCGTAGCGGCCGGCGAGGAAGGCGCCGCGGTCGATGACCATGTCGACCTCGTCGGCTCCGTGCTCGACGACCCAGCGCACCTCCTCGAGCTTGGTCTCGATCGGCGCCTGGCCGGACGGGAAGGCCGTCGCGACGGATGCGACCTTGACGCCGCTTCCGCCGAGGCGCTCGACCGCCGTGGGCACGAGGTTCGGGTAGACGCAGAGCGCGGCGACCGACGGCACACTCGCGTCGGTCGGGTCGGGCCGCACCGCCTTCGACGCGAGCGCGGCCACCTTGCCGGGCGTGTCCGAGCCCTCGAGCGTCGTCAGGTCGGTCATGCGCACGGCCAGCTCGAGCGCGAAGACCTTCGACTCGCGCTTGATCGAACGCTTGGCGAGCGTCGCTGCGCGTTCCTCGAGCGCGACCTGGTCGATCGAGCCGATCCGCGGGAGTCTCGGCTCCAGCGGAAGCTCGAAACCGGCCGGCAGAGCGGGTGCCTGCGCCATGTGTGGAGTGTAGCCCTGGTCCGGGCTAGATCCCGAGCCGCTCGAGCATTGCCTCGTCCCGGCGCCACTTCGGCCTGGCCTTGACCTTCAGGTCGAGGAAGATCTGGTGTCCGAGCAGGAGCTCGATCTCCGGCCGTGCGCGGGTTCCGACCTGCTTGACGACGGAGCCGCTCTTGCCGACCACGATCTGCTTCTGCGACTCGGTCTCGACGAAGATCGTCGCGTGGATCGTCTTCTCGGTGACCTCGTCGACGACGACCGAGGTCGCGTGCGGAACCTCTTCGCGGGTCAGCTGGAGCACCTTCTCGCGGACGAGCTCCGCGACCTGGAGGTCGAGGGGCTGGTCGGTGCGCTGCTCGCGCGGGTAGTAGGGAGGACCCTCCGGCAGCAGCTCGACGAGGTCGGCGCGCAGCTCGTCGATCCCGTCGCGTGTCAGCGCGCTGACCGGGTGGAGCGAGTGGAAGTCGCCGAGGCGCGAGCCGTTCTGCATCTGCTCGGCGATGTGCCCGGGCTTGAGCCGGTCGATCTTGTTCAGCGCGATCACGACGGGGACGCCGAGGCCGAAGACGCGCCCGGCGATGAAGCGGTCGCCGGCGCCGATCCGCTCGCGGGCCGAGAGCACGAGCAGGACGGCCTCGACGTCGTCGAGCGACTGGTCGACCGTGCGCTGCATCCGCTCGGTGAGCGGGTCGCGCGGCCGCTGAAAGCCGGGCAGGTCGGCGAGGATGAGCTGGTAGTCGTCGCCGTTCGCGATCCCGACGATGCGACGACGAGTCGTCTGCGGCTTGTCGGAGACGATCGCCACCTTCCCGCCGCAGAGCGCGTTGACAAGCGTCGACTTCCCGACGTTGGGCCGCCCCGCGACGGCGACGAACCCGCTCTTCACTAAGAACCCACACCCCCACCCAGGGTGGGGATCTCAGCCCGCCTCCCTCGAAGGCGAGCGTACCCGCCATTCGCGCACAGCGGTGTGACGCAGGCGTGCCGATTGTGTGACTTCTCGACGCCGTTCTCGGGGCCGCGTGAGCGGGTCAGTCGAGCTCCCACGTCTCCGGGAGGAGCTCGGCGGGCGTGTAGGTGACGACCTCGCCGTCGCGGTTGCGGAAGGTGACCCGATCGAGCCGGAACTCGTACAGCCACTGGCGGCACCCGCCACAGGGCGAGGCGGTGATGCCGATCGCCTCGAGGTCTCCCGGGCGACAACCTTCGACGACCGCGCAGGCAAGCGCTGTCCGCTCTGCGCAGATGCCGAGCGGGTACGCGGCGTTCTCGACGTTGACGCCCTCGAACACGCGGCCGTCGCGTGCAAGCACGACCGCGCCGACCCGGTAGTTCGAGTACGGCGCGTAGGCCCGCTCGGCCACCGCAACCGCCCGCTGGTAGAGCTCCTCGTCTCCGGGACGGCCGCTCACGAGAAGAGCTGGAACACCACCAGCGTGATCAGCGCCCCGAGGACGGCTCCGTACGTCACCTCGAGAGCGGAGTGGATGCCGGATTCGACTCTCGTCTGCGCCACGAGCAAGGCCATGATGAAACACAGCGACGAGATCACGAAACGATGGGCCTCGCCGACGATCAGGGTCGCTGCCATCCAGCCGGCGAACGCGACCGCGGCATGACCTGATGGAAGCCCGCCACGCAGAGGCCGCCCGCGCCCGGTATACGCCTTCGCAGCGATCACGACGATGATCGTGACCACGAGCGCGATCACGGTCAGCTGCGCCGGAGCGTCGCGCAACCGGTCGAGGAGACGCGAGCTGCGGTGCGAGACCTGTCCGGAGAACACGAGGTAGCCGACCGCGATGGCGTTGACCGTCGCGATCAGGACCGCGCCGGCGGCGACGTCCTTCGCGAGCTTCGCGAGCGGGTCGAACGAGGTGGTGGCCACGTCGATCGCCTGCTCGAGGGCCGAGTTGATCATCTCCGTGATGAAGACGAACGCGATCGCGAGCAGGAGCGCGATCAATTCGAGCCTGTTGACGCGGGTCGCGAGAGCCGCCACGAGCACGACCACCGCGACGAAGAAGTGGATCCGCATGTTCCGCTGCGTGCGGAGCACGTGAATGATCCCCTCGAAGGCGAAGTTGAAGCTCTCGAGCAGGGACTTGGCCCTGCGGTGCGTCATCCGCTCCATCGAGCCTCGTGCCGCTCCATCTCCTCGCCGTGCTCGTAGCCGAGCAGGTGGAACAGGCCGTGCACGAGCGGTTCTCGCCAGGCGTCGCCGACCACCTGAGGGCAGAGGATCGCGTCGCCGAGCTGTCGCGGAACGCCCGGCTCGAGCTCCTCTCGCCCGTCGATCGGAAACGAGAGCACGTCGGTCACCTCGTCCACGCCGAGGTGGTCGCGCTTCAGCGTCCGCATCTCCGCCGGCCCGACGAAATGGAGACCGAGCTCTCCTTCCTCGACCCCCTGCTCCGCGAGAATCCGCCGAGCCAGGGCGACGGCCGCATCTTCCTCGACCTCGACCCCGCTCCGGTTCTCGACCTCGACCGCGACCATCGCTACCGGCGGCGCTGCGTGCCGGTCTCTTCGGCGTGGAGCTTGTACGCCTCGACGATTCGCTGTACGAGCCGGTGGCGGACGACGTCCTCGTTCCCGAAGCGGATGAAGGCGATCCCTTCGATCGAGCCGAGGATGTCCTGGACGTGGATCAGGCCCGAGGCCTGCTCGCGCGGGAGGTCGATCTGGGTCACGTCCCCGGTGACGACGACCTTCGAGCCGAAGCCGAGCCTCGTCAGGAACATCTGCATCTGCTCGGGGCTCGTGTTCTGCGCCTCGTCGAGGATGATGAACGAGTCGTTCAGGGTCCTGCCGCGCATGAACGCGAGCGGCGCGACCTCGATCGTCCCCTTGTCGATGTAGGCCGCGAGTCGGTCGGGGTCGAGCATGTCGTAGAGGGCGTCGAAGAGCGGGCGCAGGTACGGGTCGACCTTGGCGAGGACGTCGCCGGGAAGAAAGCCGAGCCGCTCTCCCGCCTCGACAGCGGGGCGCGTGAGGATGATCCGCCCGACCTCCCGGTCCGAGAGCGCCGCAACCGCGAGCGCCATCGCGAGATAGGTCTTGCCCGTGCCGGCGGGGCCGATCGCGAACGTGACCGTGTGCTTCCTGATCGAGTCGACGTAGTGCTTCTGGTTGACCGTCTTCGGCGAGATGCGCTTGCCGCGATGGCGCCAGACGACGTCCTCGAAGACCTCGCGCAGGTCCTCCGCCTGGTCGAGCGCGGCGAGCACGGCGTCGACCGTGGTGGGGTCGATCTCGTGTCCGCCCTCGACGAGCTCGCCGAGCTCGTCGATCACGGCGCGCGCCTGGGCGACATCCGGGTCGGTGCCCTCGATCGTCAGGCGGTTCCCGCGCAGGAGGATCGTGCAGCGGAGGCGCTCGCGCAGCGCGTCGAGCACGCCGTCGCCGACCGTCGCGAGCTCGGCTGCCACATCGTTCGAGACCGACAGAACTTCCTGCACAGAGCCTCAGTGTAGGCGGTCGACCGGGCCTCGGACCCTCGCCGAAGATGTCACAGAAACGGCTCGCTTCGGTCACACACCCGTGCGTCTTTTCTCGTTACGCTCGCAGCGGGGAGGAGGCCGGGCGCGCCTTGATTAGAGGGAGTCGAGCCAGGGGTCGCCGGGATGCACGATCTCGAGTGCTTCCCGCAGCCAGGCTCGCTGCGGCGGGGTGAGCGTGCCGAGCCGCCTGGCGGAAGTCGTGCTCGTCCTTGTCCAGGTGGTGCTTCGCCTTGTAGAGCAGCTGGATCTCGGGGACGACGATCGGCACCCCTGAGGCCGTTCGGGTCGTGGTCTCGCCGACCGGGACGGGTTACCCGCTCGTCGCGCCGGCACAGCCAGACGCCGTCCTCGACGTCGTTCAGGAAGAACTCGATCTCGCCCGGGATCGGCTCCCACGGCTCTTCGATCGGCCCTGCGCCCGACGGTCGGACCAGCACCTGGTGAATCGGAAGGGCGAGCCATTCGCCCTCGGCCCACGGAGCCCAGCCGCTCTCGACCGACTTGAAGAGGTCGCGGCCCGGCGAAGTACGAGCGCACCGACGCCTGGTCCGACGCGCAAGATGCCGATCTCGACGTCCTCGTGCTCGCGGGTCTCCTCGCCGAGCCAGAGGTCGATCGCCCAGCCGCCGCAGACAGACCACGGGTGCGGGAAGCCTTCCAGCTCACGGAGCGCGGCCGCGAGCTCCTCGGATCCCCGCGACACGCTGGTGTCGGCCCGTCAGGCGAGCTTCTCGCGCACGAGCTGGCTCACGGCGGAGCCGTCGGCCCGGCCGGAGACCTGCGGCATCACGTCAGCCATCACCCGGCCGATGTCACGGACGTTCGTCGCGCCTACCTCAGCGATTACGTCGTCGACGATCTCCTCGAGCTCGGCCTCGCTGAGCGGCTCCGGCATGAACTCCTCGAGCACCGCGAGCTCTCGCTCCTCGGCCTCCGCCTTCTCCTCGCGCCCGCCGCTGCGGAACGCCTCGGCCGCCTCCTGCCGGCGCTTGCGCTCCCGTTGAAGCACTTGGAGCTCCTCGTCGTCGTGCAGCGGCCGCTGCAGCTCCTTCTTGGCGCCGCGCAGGCTGTCGAGGATCAGCCGAAGCGTGTCGCGGCGCTCTGCGTCCCTCGCCACCATCGCGTCCTTCAGCTCTTTCTCCAGGCGCACGATCAGGCTCATCCGGCAAGCCCCCAGACGCGGCCGCCGAGCAGGTGCCAGTGGAGATGGAAGACCGTCTGGCCCGCTCCTTCGCCGACGTTCACCACGACCCGGTAGTCCTCGAGCCCGGCCGTCTTCGCCGTCTCGGCCACGAAGTCGAGCATCCGCCCCGCCTCCTCGGCCGGGAACTCCGAGACCTCGCGGAAGGTGTCGACGTGGCGCTCGGGGATCACGAGCAGGTGCGTCTCCGCCTTCGGGTTGATGTCCGCGATGGCGACGAAGCCGTCGGCGGCATGGACGTGCTCGCCCTCGCGGACGAGAGTGCAGAAGAGACAGTCGTCAGGCAGCGAGGATCCCCTCCTTCGGTCACCGCGCGCCCTCGGACCCGCACGAGCTCGCCGACCTCGCCCCGGACGAGCCAGGGCGAGTAGTCGTCGCCGTACCCGCGGCCCGGCCGGTCGATCAGGACGACGTCCTCGTGCCCGACCTTCGTGCGCCAGCGCTCGAGGCTCGCCACGCGCGAGAGGTCGCGGAGCCGCTCGCCGCGGTCGCGCTTGACCGCATGCGGCACCGTGTCCGCCGCCGCGGTCTCCGTTCCCGGGCGCGGCGAGTACGGGAAGACGTGGACCTTGGAGATCCCCGCGGCACGAACGAGGTCGAGCGTGCGCCGAAAAGCCGCCTCGTCCTCGTCCGGGAAGCCGACGATCACGTCGCTCGTGAGGTTGAAGTCGCCGAGCGGCGCCATGCGGCGGAGAAACGTTGCCGCGTCGTAACGCCTGCCCATCGCGCGGAGGACGCGGTCGTCCCCGGACTGGACGGGAACATGAAGGTGGCCGGCAACGGCCGGTGTCTCGCGCAGCGCGCGCACGAGCTCGGCGCTGACGTGGTTGACCTCGATCGACGAGAGCCGCAGGCGGGCCAGCCCGGGGATCTCTCCCGCCGCGCGCACGAGCTCCGGCAGCGCGAAGCCGGCCTCGCGGTCGCGGTAGCAGCCGAGGTTGATCCCCGTCAGCACGACCTCGCGATGACCTTGGTCGACGCGCAGTCGCACCTCAGCGAGCACGGCTGCGGCCTTGCGACTCCGCGAGGGGCCTCGCACGAGCGGGATCACGCAGAACGCGCACGAGAAGCTGCACCCGTCCTGCACCTTGACGAAGGCGCGGACCCGGTCGAGCCTCGCGTCGGCCTGGACGCAGCCGATGGCCCCGACGTCGCGGGCCACGACCTCCGGCGTGTCCTCGCTGCGGCGGGCCACGACGACCACGTTCTCGGGCAGACCCGCGAACCCGTCCGCCGACAGGCTCGCGCCGCAGCCGGTGACGTACACACGCGTGTGGGTCCGTGCCGCCCGAAACGCCGCCTGTCGCGACTTCCGGACCGCCTCGTGCGTGACGCAGCAGGTGTTGACGACCGCTACGTCGGCACCCTCCGGGAGCTCCGTGTGCCCATCGCTCAGGAGGCGCTCGCGGACAGCCTGCGCATCCGCATGAGACACCTTGCAACCCAGGAAACGAACGGAAAATCCCGCCACGGCGCTGCCACTCTACTCCTCACGCCGAAGCAGGTCTGCGGCCCAGCCGTCGGCCACGCGCCGCGCCACATGCCGAAATCCGGGGAGGTCCGGCTGCTCCGATTCCGCGTAGCCCGAGACGATCAGGCCGTTGCACTCCACCCGCGGCGCAAGTCGCTGCGCGAACCCGTGCGAGACGTTGGCGGCCACGAACTCGGCAGCCGGGAGCCGCTCCTCGAGGGCATCGCCAAGGCGCGCGTCGACGACGACGCCGTTCGCCTCGGCGTTGCGCTCCGTCGCCTCCAGCGCCGCCGGCTCGGAGTCGATCGCGACGACCGGCGAGAACCCGAGGCGGGCGGCCGCGACGGCGAGCACGCCCGAGCCGCAGCCGACATCGAGCAGACTCGACGGCTCCTGGTCGAGCAGAAGCTCGAGGCACAGCCTGGTCGTTGCGTGCCCGCCCGTCCCGAAAGCCCGGCCCGGGTCGATCACGACGGCGGTCGCGTCTTCCGGAGGCACCTCCCACGGCGGCCCGACCCAGAGCGAGCCCACCTGGATCGGCCGGTGGAACGCACGCCAGCGCTCCTCCCAGCCGGCCTCGACGTCCTCCGAGTGGACCGTGCCGAAGGCCGCCCAGAGCCGCTCCTCTCCACCGCCGTCCGTGTAGGCGGCGAGCTCGACGCCGTCGACGGTATCGCGCTCCTCGAACCCCTCCGGGAACAGCTCGAGCATCAGCCCCCGCGCGATCTCCGCCCGCTCGGGCGACACGGTGGCAGCCACGCGGCGCAGGGTGCTCAGCGGAAAGCGCTCTTCAGCTTCTCGAAGAACCCCTCGTCCTGTCGATACGTCTCCTCGTCCGCCTTGCTCTCGAACTCCTGGAGCAGCGCGCGCTGCTCGTCGCTCAGCCTGCGCGGGACGCTCACATTCACGAGCACGCGCTGGTCACCTCGCCCGAAGCCCTGGAGGACCGGCATGCCGCGGCCGCGCAGCACCCGCGTCTCGCCCGGTTGGGTGCCAGGCTCGAACTCGAGCTCGATGTCGCCGTCGAGCGTCGGCACCTGCAGCGTCGTCCCGAGCGCGGCCTGGGTCATCGTCAGGTCGACGGTCGAGAAGAGATCGTTGCCCTCGCGCACGAAACGAGGATCGGGGCGGATCCGCACCTGGACGTAGAGGTCGCCCGCCCGCCCGCCGAGCGCGCCCGCGTGCCCTTCGCCGGAGATCCGGATCTGCTGGCCGTCGTGGATCCCGGGCGGTACCTCGACCTCGAGCGTCCGCTCCTCGACGATCCGACCCGAGCCCTTGCACTCGCTGCACGGATGCTCGATTACGCGGCCGGCGCCCCCGCAGCGCGAGCAGGTCTGTCTGCGGACGAACTCGCCGAAGACGGTCCGCGAGACGTGTTGCACGTGGCCGGCACCGGCGCAGACCGGGCACTGCACCGGTTCGGTTCCCGGCTCGGAGCCGCTGCCACTGCACGTCGAGCAGGGGACCGTGACGGGAAACGGGATCTCGCGTTCCGTGCCGCTCGCGGCCTCGGCCAGCTCGATCTCGATCCGGGCGGCGATGTCCGCGCCCCGGGCTCTGCCCGTACGGCCGGAGCCGCCGAAGAGATCGTCGCCGAAGAACGCGGAGAAGAGGTCGGAAAGGTTGCCGAAGTCGAAGCTCGTCGGCGAGAAGCCGCCGCTGCGAAGCCCCGCGTGCCCGTAGCGGTCGTAGAGCTCCCGCGTCTCGGGGCTGGACAGGACCTCGTAGGCCTCGACGACGTCGCGGAACCGCTCTTCCGCATCCGGCTCGTCGGAGACGTCCGGGTGGACGCTGCGGGCAAGGCGGCGAAACGCCTTCTTGATCTCCGCCTGGTCGGCCGTGCGCTGCACGCCCAGAACCTCGTAGTAGTCCCGTTGGGTGGTCGCCATCAACCCAAGCGTAGCCTTGCCTCTAGTTGTCCTCGTAGATCTCCTCGACGAAACGGGAGAGCTCGTGCGCCGCGCCGCGCACGGAGCGGAGCGCCTTCTCGTAGTCCATGCGCACCGGGCCGAGGAGCGTGACGGCCCCGAGCGTGCGGTTCGTCAGCCCGTACGAGGCGCCGACGAGGGCGAGATCGCGCATTCCCGGGTGCTCGAGCTCCGGGCCGACGCGCACGAACGGGCGCCGGGGATCGAGGGCCTGGCTGACGACCTCCAGCAGGGCCGCCCGCGTCTCGAGCACCTCGAGCAGGCGCTGGTACGCGTCGAGCTCCTCCGCACGCAGGTCTTCCAGCAGCCCTGAAGTTCCGCCGACGTAGAGGCTCTGCTCCTCGCCCGCGAACGCCTCCGCGAACAGCGCCCGCACCGGCTCGAGGAACGCGCGCTCGCGCGGGCCGAGCCCGGGGTCGTCGAGCCTGCGCCTGAGCACGTGGCTGCCGAGGTCGAGCCCGACGATCCGGTCGTTCACGTACTGCGCCGCCCAGTTGACGAGCCCGGGGTCGACCGGGTCGGAGAAGCGGTGGACGCGCTTCGTCACGTTCCCGGTCGAGGTGATCACGACCACCATCGCCACCTGCGGCTGGAGCAGGAGGATCTCGACGTGGCGGACCGTCGTGCCCCCGAGCGCCGGCGCCGAGACGAGCGCGAGCAGCCTCGTCAAGTCCGAGAGCATCTCCGTCGTCGCCTGGAGCGCGTCGTCGACCTCGCTCCGCGGCGAGCGCAGGTCGAGGGGGAAGCCCTCGGGATGAGGCTCGAGCCGCTCGAGCAAGCGGTCGGCGTAGTAGCGGTAACCGCGCTGGGTCGGGATCCGGCCCGCCGAGGTGTGCGGATGGGTCAGGAGCCCGAGCGCCTCGAGCTCCGCGAGCTCGCTCCGGACCGTCGACGGCGAGACGTTCAACCGCGTCCGCTCGACGAGCGTTCGCGAGCCGACCGGCTCACCGGTCGCGACGTACGCCTCGACGACGCCGCGCAGCACCTCGCGCTGGCGTTGCGTGAGCTCGATCTCGCCTGGGTCGCGCATTTGCAGGGGATTTTAGGCGAGCAGCTCTGCCGTGACGCCGCCGCCGAGGTAGCGGCCTCTCGCGGTCAGCTCGAGGGCGCTCCTCCCGCGGCGCACGAGGCCCGCCTGCTCGAGTCGTTCCACGGCTGCCCAGTCGAAGGCGGTCTCGAGGCCTGCCACCGGAAGCGGCTCGTCCAACCGGAGCCCGAGGAGCACGCGCTCGCTCCGTTGAGTGTCCGCGGAGAGCTCCTCCAGCTCCCGTGCCGGCTGCCTCCCCGCCGCGAGCGCCGCCAGGTACTCGCCGAGGCGCGGAGTTGTCCGCCAGCGCCGGCCGTCGATCGTCGAGACCGCGCCGATCCCGAGGCCGAGGTAGTCCCGTCCCTGCCAGTAGGCGAGGTTGTGCCGCGAGCGCAGGTCGCGCCCCTCGGCGAGCTCCGGCGGCCGGCAGAAGTTCGCAGTCTCGTACCAGCGGTAGCCGGCCGCGGTCACGCGCTCGACCACGCGCTCGAAGTAGGTCTCCATCGCCTCGGCCTGGCGCGCGAGCTCCTCCCCGTGCGCGTGAGTGAAGCGCGTCCCCGGCTTGGCCTCGAGCTCGTAGCAGGAGAGGTGCTCGGGCTCCAGCGCCAGGGCGTCGGTCAGGTCGGCGTCGAGGTCGGCCGCGCTCTGTCCGGGAATCCCGTAGATGAGGTCCAGCGAGAGATTGTCGACGCAGGCCTCGCGGAGAGCCACGACCGCGCGCCGAACGTCATCCGGTCCCGCCTGCCGGTCCAGCACCTCGAGCAGGCGCGGCCGGAAGCTCTGCGCGCCGAGCGAGACACGCGTCACCCCGTGCGTGCGCAGCAGCGCGGCGAGAGCCGGCGTGATCGTCTCCGGGTTCGCCTCGACCGTCACCTCGGCCGCAGGCGGGAGCGCTCGCAGCAGCCGCTCGAGCTGGGCGGGCTCGGTGAACGTAGGCGTCCCGCCGCCGAGGAAGACACTCTCCAGCCGGGTTGCGAGGACCTCGCGCTCGAGCGCCAGCTCCGCGAGCAGCGCGTCGACATAGGCACGGTGCTGGCCGCGCCGCCCGACGACGGTGACGAAGTCGCAGTAGCCGCACCGCGAGGAGCAGAACGGCAGGTGCACGTACAGGTGCCCGGCCCCGCCCGCGCTCACTTCTTTCCCTCGTCGAGGTTCAGCACCGCGAGGAACGCCTCCTGCGGCACCTCGACCGACCCGACCTGCTTCATCCGCCGCTTGCCGGCCTTCTGGCGCTCGAGCAGCTTCCGCTTTCGCGTGATGTCGCCGCCGTAGCACTTCGCCAGCACGTCCTTGCGCTTCGCCTTGATCGTCTCCCTCGCGATCACGCGCGAGCCGATCGCCGCCTGCACCGGCACGTCGAAGTGCTGCCGCGGAATCTCCACACGCAAGCGCTCGACGAGCGCCCGGCCCCGTGCGTACGCGCCGTCCCTGTGCACGATCAGCGAGAGCGCGTCGACCAGCTCCCCCGCGATCAGCACGTCGACGCGCGCGAGGTGACCCTCGCGGAACCCGATCACGTCGTAGTCGAAGCTCGCGTAACCGCGCGTCCGCGACTTCAGCTGGTCGTAGAAGTCGAGCACGATCTCCGCGAGCGGCAGCTCGTAGAGCAGCAGCACGCGCTCCTCCGACAGGTACTCCATGTGGTCGAAGCGGCCGCGCCGGTCCGTGTTCAGCTCCATCACCGGGCCGACGAAGTCCTTGGGGACGATGATCGACGCCCTGATGTACGGCTCCTCGACGCGCTCGATCTCGGCCGGCATCTCGGCCGGGTTGTGCACCTCGAGCTCGTCGCCGGCCTTGGTCAGCACCCGGTAAGCGACGTTCGGAGCGGTCACGAGCAGGTCGAGGTCGAACTCCCGCTCGAGGCGCTCGCGGACGATCTCCATGTGCAGCAGGCCGAGGAACCCGCAGCGGAAGCCGAAGCCGAGCGCCTGCGAGGTCTCCGGCTCGTAGAAGAGCGCGGCGTCGTTCAGCTTCAGCTTCTCGAGGGCATCGCGCAGGTCCGGGTAGTCGTCCGAGTCCGTGGGGAAGAGCCCGGCAAACACCATCGGCTTGACGTCCTTGTAGCCCGGCAGCGGGTCGGACGCGGAGCTGCGCTCCGAGGTGAGCGTGTCGCCGACGCGCAACCGGCTGACGTCCTTGAGGCCGGTCACGACGTAGCCGACCTCGCCCGCGCCGAGCGACTCGGCACCGCGCATCGTCGGCGAGAAGAAGCCGACCTCCTCCGCCTCGAAGCGCGTGCCTTGCGCCATCGCCCGGAGCGCCTCGCGCGCGGTGAAGGATCCGTCGACCACGCGCACGAACGCGACCACGCCGCGGTACTGGTCGTACGCGGAGTCGAAGATGAGCGCGCGCGCCGGCGCCTCGACGTCTCCGGCCGGCGGCGGCACGCGCTCCACCAGCGCGTCGAGCAGCGCCTCGATCCCGTCCCCGGTCTTCGCCGAGATCCGCAGCACGCGTTCCGGGCTCTCGCCGACGAGCTCGGCGATCTCCGCGGCGCGCGCGTCCGGGTCCGCCTGCGGGAGGTCGATCTTGTTCACGACCGGGACGATCTCGAGGTTGTTCTCGATCGCGAGGTATGCGTTGGCGACGGTCTGTGCCTCGACGCCCTGGGACGCGTCCACCACGAGCAGCGCTCCCTCGCACGCCTGCAGCGAGCGCGACACCTCGTACGTGAAGTCGACGTGCCCCGGGGTGTCGATCAGGTTGAGCTGATGGCCCTTCCAGACGACCCGCACGGCCTGGGCCTTGATCGTGATCCCGCGCTCGCGCTCGAGCTCCATCGTGTCGAGCACCTGGGCGCGCATCTCCCGGCCGGTGACGGTGTCGGTGAGCTCGAGGATGCGGTCGGCCAGCGTCGACTTGCCGTGGTCGATGTGGGCGATGATCGAGAAGTTGCGGATCTGGGCCTGGTTCATCGGTTAGCCGATCGTAGCCACGGATCGCCGTCGCCTCGGCGATCTCATCCCGCGGAGGCGTTGCTGCGTCGCAAGAGGCGAAGCGCCTCCAGCTCGCGCACTCCGAGCACGCGACACGCGGCCAGGTAGACGACGGCGCCGGCGACGAGCGCGACGCCGAGCGCCAGGATCTGCACGCCGACGGCGTGGCCGAGCTCGTCGTGTACGAGTCGCCACAGCCCGTACGAGACGACAGCCAGCGGCACGCAGGCAAGCAGGATTCTCGTGACCGCGCCTGCGGTTCGCCTCAGGTCGAGACGGCCGAGGCGCCGGCGAAGGAGCAGAAGCAGCGCGACCGTTCCCGCGATGTTCACCAAGGTCGTCGAGAGCGCGATGCCCCACGTGCCGAAGCTGTAGAAGAGGGCGTCGAGCACCGCGTTCAGTCCGAGGTTCCCGAGCGCTACCAGGGTCGGGATCCAGGGAAGCTGGAGGCTGAAGAAGCCGCGGTTCAGCATCAGCATCGCCCCGTTGAAGGTGAGCCCGGCCGAGAACGCGGCGAGAACGGCCGCGACCACCGGCGTTTGCCCGGGCCCGAACTGGCCGCGCTGGTAGACGAGGCGCACGATCGGCTCGGCCAGCACGAGCGAGACGACGCTCGCGGGCAGGAGCAGGAAGGCGATCTGCCGCAGGCCGAGGGAGATTCGCCCCCGGAAGGCGTCCATGTCGCCCCGGGCCGCAAAGCGCGAGAGCGAGGGAAAGAGCACGGTCGCGACGGCGACCGAGAACATTCCCTGGGGGAGCATGTAGAGGCGGAACGCCTTGTCGAGCGCACTCGGCGCCAGCTCCGGATCGATCAGGCGCGAGGCGAAGATCGAGTCGACGACGAGGTTGAAGTTGATCAGCCCGAGCCCGATCGTCACCGGCACCATCAGCACGAAGACGCGCCTGACGGCCGGATCGCGCCAGTCGATCAGGAACTGCAGGCGCCCGTCCAGCCTGAGGAGCCAGGGAACGGGCAGCAGCACCTGGATGATCGGTTCCGATCACGATCGAGATGGCGTAGACGTAGAGCTGCGCGTTGATCGTGTGCGCGCGCGGGACGCCGATCACGAGGCCGACGATGATCGCGAGGTTCCAGAAGATCGGGGTGATCGCCGGCACCGTGAACTGCTCGTAGCTGTTGAGGATCCCGACGATCACGCCCGAGATCCCGAGCAGCGTCACGATCGGGAAGAGCACGCGCGAGAGCCCGATGGCGAGCTGCTGGTCGCCGCCGGGGTCGCCGAAGGGGCGAATGATCAGCGGGGCAAAGACGATCAACAGCGCGGTCAGGGCGCCGAGCCCCAGCAGCATCAGCCAGAAGAGGGTCGACGCCACACGCCAGGCGCGCTTGCGCTCGCCCTTCGTGAGCAGCGAGCTGAAAACCGGGACGAACGCCGAGGAGAGCGCCTGGTCTGCGACAAGCGAGCGCACCAGGTTCGGCACCTGAAAGGCGACGGTGAACGCGTTGACGCGGCCCGCTGCGCCGAAGTAGTAGGCCGCGAAGATCTCCCGGACGAGACCGGCAATACGTGAGAGACCGGTGGCGAGCGAGAAGATCGCCGTCGACCACGCCAGCCGGCGGGCGTGGGCCGCGCCTCGCTCTTCCACGGATCGAGTATAGGAAGGCGCTCCGCCGTCACCGCCGGGCGTGGCTGTCCGGCTCGCGGTTCGCCGGGGGTCGGCCACGCCTTTTCAGGCGTGTCGGCACTCCAGGTGCCCGTTGCCTCCTCCCCGCTGCGAGCGTATCGGCGGCGGGCGCACGAGTGTGTGACGCGGTTGTGACAAAACCGTGTCAGCCGTGCGCGGATCGGGGATAGCGCGTTGCTGCTGCTACCATCGCCGGGCCCGCGAGGCGGGTCTTTTCACACGATGCCGAACATCAAACAGCAGAAGAAGCGCGTCCGCACCGCCGCGCAGGAGCGGCTCGAGAATCTCCGCTACCTCTCGTCGGTGAAGACGCTGACCCGCCGCCTGCGCGCCGCGGTGGCCGAGGGCGACCGCGATCGCGTCGCCGCCGAGCACAAGGAGCTCGTGCGCCGGATCGACAAGGCTGCCGCCCGTGGCGCTCTCCATCGCAACGCTGCAGCACGCAAGAAGTCTCAGGCTGCGCGCCTGGCCGCCGGCGAGCCCAGCTCCTAGAGGACCGGCTACTACGCGCTTGCGCCGTGGCCGGCAGCGGCCGTGGACGCGCTCGCCGATGTCGAGGCGCCCCGTGTCATCTCGATCAGCGCGCGCGTGAACTCCAGCTCGCCGGGGAGCTTGCTGCCGCCCTTGAGCGCGTGGTCGAGTCGAGCCAGGCAGACCACCACGTCGTCGAGCTCGTCCTCGCCGAAGTTCTCGGCCTGCGCGTAGAGCTTCTGAACGTAGAAGCGGTGTTTATTCAGGCGCGCAGCCGCGGCGGCCGGCGGGACGCCCTCTGCGGCAAGCCGTCGGCATTCACGCACACGCCCGACATGGGCCGTCAGCAGACCGGTCACGCGCAGGAGGACGTCGCGCGCCGCGTCGCCCGAGCGCTCGACGATTCGTTCGCTCGCCGCCACCGCTGACGCGACATCGCGCCTGCCCCAGGCATCGGTCAGGTCGAACGGCGGCGCCTCCGCCCGGGCCGGGACGAGCTCCGCCACCTCGCGCTCGCCGATGCGCTCGCCGTTCGCCCAGGTGGCGAGCTTGTCGATCTCGGTCGCCAGCTCCTCCGCGTTCTCGCCGACGAGCTCGACCAGCGCGCGCGCAGCCTCGGAGTCGATGAGCACCCCGCGCTCTGCGAGTTGCGCCTCGACCCACCGCGGCAGGTCGGCCTTCTTGCTCCTGCCGTGTGTGGGCACGTCGAACGCGAGTACTTCGCCCGCCTTCGCGACCGCCTTGGCAAGAGCAGAGTCCTTCTTCACCTCGTCGCCGACGAGCGCCAGAACCGTCGTCGGAGCGGGTCGGCGAAGGTACTCCTGGAGCGCTTTCAGGTCAGTCGGCCTTCCAGCGCTGAACCTCCGCGACGACCACGAGACGGCGCTCCACGACGAACAACCCGAGCGCGTTGCAGGCCGCCACCGCGTCCTCGCCGCTCGTCTCGTGTGCGGAGAGGAGCTCGGTCGCGTCCTCGCCGACCCTGGTTGCGTAGACGTCGCAGGGCGCGATCGACCTTCGGGCGATCGGTCCCGATGATCAGGTAGGCCGCGGCGAGCTCTGCCACCGCCGCCAAGCATAGGCGGCGCAGGCGGCGTCACCGCGAGCAGAGCGAGCAGCCCTCGACCCGAGCGCACCTGGGCTCCCGGAAAGCCCGCCGACGAGGCGCGCGCACGCCGCGAGGTACGCCGCGCACCAACCGTTGAGCCAGGCCAGTGCTGTCCCCGCGGGCGGGTAGAGGAGACCGCCAGCGCGGTCGCGAATCCGAGCCCGAGCAGAGGCGCGACGGCCGGCGCCGCGAGGGCGTTCGCGGGCACGGTAGAGCGGAACCGCGTGGAACTGGAACCAGAGCACCGGCGCGGTCGCAAGCCCGCAGGCGGTCGAGACGGCGAGCCCTGCGGCGAGCTTCGTCGGCAACGGATAGCCCTCGAGCGCGCGGGCAACGCGCGGAACGAGCGACGAAGATCGCACGCGACCGCTGCGAACGAGAGCTGGAAGCCGGCATCGAGCAGACGTGTACGGGTTCCACGCGAGCAGGACGAGGCGCCGAGCGAGCAGGAAGTACCAGCGGTCCGCCGGCCGCGCGACGAGCCACGCCATCGATCCGAGCGCACCGGCGATCCCGGCCCTGACCACGGACGGCTGCGGCGCCGACCGCGAGCACGTAGCCGCCGATCGAGACGAGCGCACCGATCTGCGCCGACCCAGCGCGGCAGCCCGACCAGCCAGGCGAGCCCGAGCACGCCCGCGGCGACGAGCACCACGTTCTGGCCGGAGACGGCGAGCAGGTGGTAGAGGCCGGAGGCGCGAAAGCGGTCGCGGAGCTCGCGGCGAGAGCGCCTGCTCGTCGCCGAGGACGATACCCTCGAGCACCGCACGGCGCGCTCACCGTGAGCCCCGGCGCGATCGACGACGCCAGCCACGCGCGCAGCCGGTCGGCGTACGCCGCCGAGCCCGCCGCGCCGTCCGACATCCTCCAGCGGTCGGCGCGTAGCGACGACGTGGACGCCGTGACGTCGCGAGCCAGGTGCGCTCGTCGAAGCCGTGCTTCGGCGGTCTCGGCAGTCGGACAGCCGTGATCGCGCTCGAGCACGCCTCCCTGCGGCGGCGAGCGGCCGAGCGGCAGCTCGAGCAGCACGGACTCACGTAGACGAAGTCGACCGAAACGCCGTACCTGTGCCGGCACGCGCAACTCGAATCCGCGTTCGGTGCGGGGCCGGTGATCACGAGCACCGAGCGCTCGGCCTGTCGACGCGGCCGAGCAGGACGCTCGGTCGAGCGCATCGAGCCTGGCGCTCCCCCACCACCAGCCCGCGAGCAGGAGGGCTCCCGCGACGAGCCAGGGACGCGCATCCTCGACCCGGACGGCCGCGGCAAGCAGCGCTCCCACGCCGAGCGCAACACCACCCATCCACGAGGTGCGTTCGAGATTCGCCGCCGCAATGCCGAGGCAGAGCGCGGCGAGGAACGCATGCGGCGAAGCGCGAGCGGCGCTCACGGGACGACCAGGTCACGGAGCTGCTCGAGCCGCTTCGGCCCGATCCCCGGAACGGCGTCGAGCTCGTCGACGGAGTGAAAGGCGCCGTGCTTCGTCCGGTAGTCGATGATCTTCTGAGCGGTGACAGGCCCGACGCCGGGGAGCGTGTCGAGCTGCTCGAGTGTCGCAGTGCTCAGCTGAACGGGCGCCGTCGGAGCTGCCACTAGAGCCGGCGCCATCAGGCTACTTCCGACCGTCCCGAGAGCTCCGCGCCTGGGCACCACGATTTGCTCGCCGTCCGCGAGCGGCGCGGCGAGATTCACCTGCGCGAGGTCGGCCTTGGGCGTGACTGCCGCCGGCGCGGGCGACCGCGTCCGCGATCCGCGAGCCGTCCGAGAGCCGGTACAGGCCCGGCTGCCGGACTGCGCCGACCACATCCACGACCACCCGCGCCTTCGGAGCTCCGCTCACGCCGATGCCGCCAGACGGCGGCGGGGGGAGAGGCGCCGCCGGAGTCGTCGTGCCCGCCGGCAAGACGTAGCGGGCCGCGAGCAGCAACAGCACGAGCGCGACCGCGGCGACCAAGAACGGCAGCCGCCGCTGGAGGAGGAACTCCGGCATCGTCCGAGCGTGCCGGAGCAAACGTCACGCGTGTGTGACGCCTTCAAGCCGAAACGGTGACGACTACGCGGCTAGACGACCAGGTTCACGAGCTTGCCCGGCACCACGATCGTCTGCCGGATCTTGCTTGCCGTCGAGATGGGCCTGCACGCGCGTCGACGCCTTCGCGCGCTCGACCAGCTCGTCCTCGGACTCCGCGGCCGAAGCCTCGACTCGGTCGCGGACGCGGCCGTTCACCTGGATCGACGAGCTCGAACGTCTCGCGGGCCAGCTTCGACTCGTCCGCGGCCGGCCACGGCTGCTCCCACAGACGCTCGTGCCCAAGCACGGCCCACAGCTCCTCTGCGACGTGCGGCGCGTACGGCTGGATCAGGACACCGCCGTCTCCGCCGCGAAGCGCCCGCCCGGCGCCGCCGGGATCGTCGCCCGAGCTCGTTGACCAGCTCCATCACGGCCGCGATCGGCGTGTTGAAGACGAAGCGCCGCCCGATGTCGTCGCTCACCTTCGCGATCGTCTCGTGCGCCTTGCGAACAAGCGGGGACGGCGTTTGGCTCGGTTGTGGATCCTGAGACGCGTAGCGTGCCTCGTGGACGATCCGCCACAGCCGCCGCAGGAAGCGGGCGACTCCCTCGACGCCTTCCGCGGTCCAGTCCATGTCCTGGTCGGCGGGGCCGAGGAAAAGGATGTAGAGCCGCACGGCGTCCGCGCCGTGCATGTCGACCAGCACGTCCGGCCCGGTCACGTTGCCCTTGGTCTTCGACATCTTCACGCCTCCCTGGCGGCACCCACCCCTGGTGGAACAGCCGCTGGAACGGCTCGCGGAAGCCGAGCAGGCCGAAGTCGTTCAGTCGCCTTGACGAAGAAGCGCGAGTAGAGCAGGTGCCCGGTCGCATGGTCGATCCCGCCGATGTACTGGTCGACGGGCATCCAGTAGTCGACGAGGCGGCGGTCGAACGGCGCCGCGTCGTTGTGCGGGTCGCAGTAGCGCAGGAAGTACCAGGACGAGTCGACGAACGTGTCCATCGTGTCGGCCTCCCGCCGGCCCGCGCCGCCGCAGCGCGGGCACGGCACGTTGATCCACTCCTCGTTGGAGGCGAGCGGCGGCTTGCCCTTCGGCCGGTAGTCCTCGACCTCGGGCAGGAGCACCGGCAGCTCGTCGTCCGGCACCGGCACGACGCCGCACTCGTCGCAGTAGACGATCGGGATCGGGCAGCCCCAGTAGCGCTGGCGCGAGAACGACCAGTCGCGCAGGCGGTAGCTGACCGCCGGCGCGCCGCGCCCCGCCTCGCGGAGCCAGGCGACGATCGCTCTGCTTGCCCTCCTCCACAGGCTGGCCCGTGAAGTCACCGGAGTCGACCAGCCGTCCGCTCCTCGTCGATCACCGGGACGACCGGCAGGTCGTAGCGCTCGGCGAACTCGCGGTCGCGCTCGTCGTGGGCCGGCACGGCCATGATCGCGCCGGTCCCGTAGTCCATCAGCACGTAGTCGGCGACCCAGATCGGGATCTGCTCGCCGTTGACCGGGTTGGTCGACGTAGTGGCCGGTGAAGACGCCGTCCTTCTCCTCTCGTCTGGCGCTCCTCGGCCGGCGCGCGCGGCCGCGTGTCGCGACGTACGCCCGCACCTCCTCGTCTCGCCAGCGCGCTCGACGAACGGATGCTCGGGCGCGAGCACGAAGAAGGTCGCGCCGAAGAGCGTGTCGGGCCGCGTCGTGAAGACCGGCGATGTCGGTGTCCAGCTCCTCGACGCGGAAGAGGATCTCGGCGCCCTCCGAGCGGCCGATCCAGTTGCGCTGGATCGTCTTCGTCCGCTCGGGCCAGTCGATCGTGCGCGCAGGTCGCTCGAGCAGCTGCGTCGGCGTACGCCGTGATCTTGAAGAACCACTGCGTCCAGGTTCCGCGGCTCGACGACCGGCGTCCGCAGCGCTCGCAGCGCCCGTCGACGACGTACTCGTTCGCGACGCACCGTCTGGTCGTTCGGGCACCAGTTGACCGGCGCCTCCTTGCGGTACGCGAGCCCCTCCTCGAAGAACCGCAGGAACAGCCACTGCGTCCAGCGGTAGTAGTCCGGCTCGTGCGCGGAGACCTCCCGGTCCCAGTCGATCGCCCAGCCGAGACGCCGCATCTGGCCGCGGATCGCTGGCGATGTTGCGCTCGATGATCTCGCGCGGATGACCGCCCTCACGGATCGCGGCGTTCTCGGCCGGCAGGCCGAACGAGTCCCAGCCCATCGGGCGCAGCACGGTCGAGCCGTTGCGCCGGTGGAAGTGCGTGAGCACGTCGCCCAGCGTGTAGTTGAGGACGTGCCCCATGTGCAGCGTGCCGGACGGGTACGGGAGCATCTCGAGCATGTAGAGTGCTTCCGCCCGCGCGTCGGCGCCCGGCTCCGGGTTGTCGCACGTAGAAGGCGCGCTCGTCCTCCCACGACGCGCTGCCATTTCGCCTCGATCGCCTGCGGGTCGTACGTCTCCATCTCGCCTCCGGATACAAAAAGCCTCTCGTCCGAGAGGCCAGGTGGAAGCTGACGCGGCCTCGCCGCGTGGCCTCCTGCGCTACTCGAGAAGGTGCTCCATTGCGGCGGACTTTAGCATCCCATTGTCGAAGACAGGAGGAGCGAGTTGACCGGTTACACAAAGCTGAACCTGAAGGAAGACGTCGAGGACCAGGCGCCGAAGTTCGGCATGCCCGAGCTCGAGTTCCGGATGGCGCGCGTAGCCGCTCGAGCTCGAGAACTCGGGCGTCTCGTACCTGCGGATCGAGCCGAACTTCCGCCTGCCGTTCGGACACACGCACAACGTCCAGGAAGAGGTCTACGTGCTCGTCAGCGGCAGCGCGCGGCTCAAGCTCGACGACGACATCGTCGAGCTGAAGCCGTTGGACGCGGTCCGGATCCACAACGAGACGATGCGCAACCTCGAGGGCGGTCCGGAGGGCGCCGAGCTGATCGCGATCGGAGCGCCAAACACCGGCCCCGGCGACGGCCCGATGACGCAGGACTGGTGGCGCGACTGAGGCGCCGCTTGCGGTGCCGTTTCAGGACGTGCGGGCTGTGCCCGGGCGTCCGTCTGCGATGAACAGTCGACCAACTTCGGGAGGTACCCGCCTGCTGGCGCTCTTCCCGGACACGACGGCCGTCGAGCGTGGCGAGCTGACCCTCGGCGGCGTCGCGGCCTCCACGCTGGCCGAGGAACACGGCACGCCGCTCGTCGTCTACTGCGAGTCGACGCTCCGCGCCGCCGCGCGCGCCTATCGCGACGCCGCGCCCGGACGCGCTCGTCGTCTACGCGTCAAGGCGTTCCCGAACGTCGCGCTGCTGCGGCTGCTCGCCGAGGAGGGGCTCGGCGCCGACGTCTCGACGCTCGGGGAGCTGACGTTCGCGCGGGCGGCGGGAGTCGCCGGCGAGCGGCTCGTCGTGCACGGCAACAACAAGAGCGACGAGGAGCTGCGCGCCGCGGCCGAGGCCGGCGCACGGTTCGTGGTGGTCGACGCGCTCGACGAGGTCGAGCGGGCGGCCGAGGCCGGCGTCGCGCCGCGTGCTCGTGCGCGTCACGCCGGGCATCGACGCGGACACACACGCGGCGATCCGGACCGGCGCACCACGGCTCGAAGTTCGGCCTCCCGCCCGATCGAGGCAGCTGCGGCGATCGCGGCCGGGCGCGACGGCGGGGCTCGAGGTCGCCGGGCTGCACTTGCACATCGGCTCGCAGCTCCTCGACACCGAGGCCGCGAAGACGAGCGTCGACTGGCTCGGCGCCTTCGCCGCCGGCTGCCGCGCCGAGCTGGGCTGGGAGCCGGAGGTGGTCGACCTCGGCGGCGGGCTCGGGATCCAGTACGTCGAGGGCGAGCGGCCGCCCGCGATCGCGGAGTTCGTCGGCACGCTGCTCGAGCGGCTCGACCGCGCCTGGACGCTGCACGGCCTCCGCCGGCCCGAGGTGATCCTGGAGCCGGGCCGCTCGCTCGTCGGCCACGCGGCGCTGACGCTCTACCGCGTCGGGGTCGTCAAGCAGGCGACCGAGACGACGACGTACGTCGCGATCGACGGCGGCATGTCCGACAACCCGCGGCCGCAGCTCTACGGCGCGCGCTACGAGGCGGTGCTCGCGAACCGCGCGGACGAGGAGCCGGCAGGCGCGTACACGGTCGGCGGCAAGCACTGCGAGTCCGGCGACGTGCTCATCGACCGCGTCGAGCTGCCCGCGCCGCGCCGCGGCGACCTGCTCGCGGTGCCCGGCGACCGGCGCGTACACGCTCGGGATGGGCTCGAACTACAACGCGCGTCCCGCGGCCGGCGGCGGTGCTCGTCGCAGGCGGCGAGGCGCGACTGATCCGTCGCCGCGAGACCGTCGACGACCTACTGGCACTTGAGACAACGTGGGCGTAGCGGTAAGAGAAACGGCCGCCGTGGCCTCTGGTTGAAGTTGAAGTCATGGACGAGGTCGCCCAGCCCTGCCACGTTCTCGCGCACGGTCGGGCGCGGATCGGGCCGCTCGTCCGTCGCCGGGTCGAGGCGCTGGCCGCCGAGGAAGTCGTCCTCGATGAACTTCAGGTAGGCATCGAAGCTCAGCACCTGGTGGTCGATGAAGCCCTTCCTGCGCGTACGGGCTGATCACGAGGGCCGGCACCCGCAGGCCGTAGCCGTTCTGGTCGACCGTCGGCGGGACGACGTGGTCGTAGAACCCGCCCCAGTCGTCCCACGCGAGGAAGATTGCGCTCGAGCTGTCCCAGTCGGGGCCTTCGCATGACCGCGTTGACCACGCTCGTCACGTAGGCCTGCCCGGCGGTGATCGGCAGGTGCGGGTGCTCGCTGACCGGATAGCTCGGGCACGATCCAGGAGACCGCCGGCAGGGTCCCGCCTTGCGCGCGGCGCGGTAGAAGTATCGCGTCGAGACTGGATGTTTCGCAGCTGGCGGTTCTTCCTGACGGTCGTGAACCACGGCAGCGGGTTCCAGATGCCCGGCGTGTCGGCTCTCTGCGGCACCGGATCGCAGATCATCTCGTCTCCGCGCAGTCCGGCTGGTGCACCGCTGAAGACGTAGTAGCGCCACGAGACGTGATGCTTGTGCAGCAGGTAGGTGAGGTCGGTCCAGGCGTAGTCGGGCTTCTTGCCCGTCGGGTTCTGCGGCTCGTCGCGGCGGCGCGAGCGGGTTCTCGATCGCGTTGACGCAGCTCATCGGATCACCGCGCTTGCTGCAGCGGGCCGACCACTCGGAGACCATGAAGAGGTGGTCGGGCAGCGCTCCACGACGAGTCCGGCTCGAACATGTGGTCCTGGAGCACGAAGTGCCGGGCGTAGGCCCAGTAGTTCGGGATCTCGCGCCAGTCGTGGTAGCCCATCACGTCCGGGCCGTGTCCCGCCTTGCACAGCGCTGAGCGGGGGCGCGCCTCGCAGCCGTTCTTGAGGGCGCGGCGAGCCTGCGTGATGAAGCCGTCCATCCGGCCGTTGTCGACGTCGCCGAGCGCGTCAACATGGTCGTGCGTGCCGCCGATGTTCCTCCGCGCATGGTCGTGGTACGGCTTGATGCACCGGTTCAGGTACGAATCCGGGACACACACGGTGAACTTGCCGTTTCGCCTCGGGATTCCGTCCGCGCCGGGGTAGGTGCCGAAGTAGTGATCGAACGAGCGGTTCTCCTGCATGATCACGATCACGTGGTGGATCTTGTGGATCCCCGCACGCGTCGAGCTGCGCGGCATCTCCCGTCGGGACGAGCCCCCGCAGCCTGCGACGAGCAGCAGCGAGACCGCGAACAGGAGGATCGCCCGAGACCTCACCGGACCGATCATCCCACGGCTACCGGCGTGCGTACACGAGCTGCACTGGGCGGACGAGGCGCGGCGGGGCGACGAGACCGGCCTCGCTGACCGGCGGGTTGAGCGGCTCCGCCAGGGGCGCGGCGCCGAACGAGGCGAGGCGGCGCTCCTCCGGCGCGTCCTCGTAGAAGGTCGTTCGCTGGCGCGGCTCGCGGCCGAGCTCCCGGATCGCGGCTTCGAGCGCGCTCGGGCGAGGCCTCCTGGCCGTGCTCTGCGCCGGCGGCGCGCGAGATCGACTCGTTCATCAGCGTCCCGCCGAGGTCGTTCGCCCCGGCCTGCAGCGCGACCTGGCCGCCGTCGAGCCCGAGCTTGACCCACGAGGCCTGGATGTTCTGTGATCCACGGGTGGAGGCGCGAGCCGGGCGACCGCGTGGACGAGGATCGCCTCGCGGAAGGTCGGCCCGCGGCGGGCGCGGCCCTTGAGGTAGATCGGCGCCTCCATGTGCACGAACGGAAGCGGCACGAACTCGGTGAAGCCGCCGCTCCGGCGCTGCTGCTCTCGGAGCTCGCAGGAGATGACGCGCCCAGCTCCTGGGCGAGTCGACGTGGCCGAACATGATCGTCGTCGTCGAGCGCAGCCCGACGCGGTGGGCCGCGTCGTGCACCTCGAGCCACTGCGCGGTCGAGACCTTGTCGGGGCAGATCACGGCTCGCACCTCGTCGTCGAGGATCTCCGCGGCGGTGCCGGGGAGTGACGCGAGACCGGCCTCGCGGAGCCGCGCGAGGTACTCGTCGAGCGGGAGGCCGAGCGTGGCCGCGCCCTGCCAGACCTCGAGCGCCGAGAACGCGTGGACGTGAAGCTCGGGCAGCGCCTCCTTGAGCGTCCGGCAGACCTCGAGGTAGTAGTCGCCGGTGAAGGCCGGGTGGATCCCGCCCTGGAGGCAGATCTCCGTCGCGCCGCGCGCCCAGGCCTCGTCCGCCCGGCGGACGATCTCGTCGAGCGGGACGAGGTACGGCTTCCCGCGCAGGTCGTCCGCGAGGCGGCCCTTCGAGAAGGCGCAGAAGCCGCAGCGGAAGTAGCAGACGTTCGTGTAGTTGACGTTGCGCGTGACGACGTAGCTGACGGTGTCGCCGTTGACCTCGCGCCGCAGCTCGTCGGCGGCGCGCATCACCGCAGCGAGATCGCGGCCGCGCGCGGAGAAGAGCGTCGTGATCGCGTCCTCGTCGAGCTCGTCGCTCGCCAGAGCGGAGGCGACGGCGCCGCGAGCGCGGCCGGACAGCTCGAGCCGCGGCGGAGGATCGGTCGCACCCGGGGACCAACGGTCCTCGCGCGCGAGCCCGTCGGCGTCGGCGCAGCGGACGCACGTGCGGGGCCACGCGCTCGTCGACCCACTCGCTCGAGCTCGGCGACATACGACGGGTAGATCGCGAGCCTGGGCGCGAGCTCCAGGCCGTGCGCCTCGGTCGCGCGCCTGCAGCCGTTCCAGCTCAGGCCACGGCGCCTCGGGGTTGACGTGGTCGACGGTGACGGGCGAGACGCCGCCCCAGTCATCGATCCCGGCCTCGAGCAGGCGACGGGAAGTCGTCGTAGCTCAGGTTCGGCGGCGCCTGGATGTTCCATTCGGCCCCGAGCAGGACGCGCGCGGCGGCGCACGTCCAGAGCAGCTCGTCGAGCGGCGGCTCGGGCGCCGAGGCCATCCGCGTGCCCGGGCTTCGCGCGGAAGTTCTGGACGATCACCTCCTGGACGTGCCCGTAGCGCTCGCCGAGCTCGCGGATCGCGAGCAGCGACTCGATCCGCTCCTCGCGCGTCTCGCCGATCCCGATCAGGATCCCGGTCGTGAACGGCACACGGGCACGGCCGGCCGCCTCGATCGTCTCGAGCCGCCGGACGGGCAGCTTGTCGGGCGAGCCGAAGTGCGGGCCGCCGCGCCGCGAGAGCCGATCCGCAAGCGTCTCGAGCATCAGCCCCTGCGAGCCGCTCACCTCGCGCAACGCTCGCACGTCCTCGTCGCGTCATCACGCCCGGGTTCACGTGCGGCAGCAGGCCGGTCTCCTCGAGCACGAGGCCGCGCGCACCGGGCGAGGTACTCGAGCGTCGTCTCGCAGCCGAGCTCGCGCAGCTCCTCGCGCGCGACCCGGTAGCGAAGCTCGGGCTTGTCGCCGAGCGTGAAGAGCGCCTCGTGGCAGCCAGCGGCAGCACCCGCGCGGGCGATCGCCAGCACCTCTTCCTCGCTCAGGTAGGCGCGCTCCCCGCGGCGAGGCGGATGCGCGAACGTGCAGTAGTGGCAGACGTCCCGGCAGAGCTTCGTCAGCGGGACGAAGACCTTCGGCGAGTACGTGACGAGCCGCCCGTGCCCGGCCTCACGGAGCCGGCGGGCCTCGCTTGCGAGCTCCTCCCAGGGCGCCTCGACCAGGTCCCGCACCTCCACGGCGCGAGACTACTCGTTCAGCGGACCCTGAACAGACCGCCGAACGAGGCCCAGCGGCCGTTGTGATACCGCTCGAGCCGCGCCTGGTCGAGCGGGAAGTGGTCGGTCGCCGAGGTGTGCACGACCACGCCCGGGAGCAGGAACGGGTCGTTCTTGACGTTGAGGTGCGTGACCGCCTTCATCATGCTCGCCCGCGTCGGGTTCTTGCCCGCCTTCTTGAGCGCCTCGACGAACGTGTGCGCGACGGACATCCCGTACACGTTGTAGACGTCCTTGGGGCCTGTGCCCTTGAACTTCTTCATGATCGAGCGGTACAGCTTCATGCCCTTGTCCTTCGCCCAGCGCGGATCGGTCGGATCCTTGAGGAAGACGATCGAGATCGCGCCCTCCGTCTGCTTCCTGCTCGTCGCCGACGTCGCGAGGCCCATGATGTTGGACGCGCTCGAGACGGCGTTCATGTAGACCTTCGGCTTCCAGCCGAGCCCGTGTGCGTAGACGAACGTCTGGATCGCGAACACGGGCGTCGCGAACACCATCACCGTGTTCGCCTTTGCGGCCTTCAGCTTCGCGATCTGCGACTGGACGTTGGGATCGGTCGCGTCGTAGCTCTGCTTCGAGACGATCTGCTTCGCCTTCTTGCCGAGCCCGCGCGTCAGCCCCGTAAGCAGGTCTTTGCCGTAGTCGTCGTTCTGGTAGAGGACGCCGATGCGCGCCTTCGGGTTCGTCTTCGCCACGTAGCGGCCGTAGATCGTGCCCTCGGCGCGGTAGTTCGGCTGGTAGCCGATCGTCCACGGCCACTGCTTGTAGTCCTTGCCCCAGGTCGTCGCCCCGCTGGCGACGAAGAGCTGCGGCACGTTGAGCGCGTTCAGGTAGGGGCGCGTGGCGAGGTTGTGCTCGGTGCCGAGGCTGTTGAAGATCGCGAAGACGTGATCCTGCTCGACGAGCTCGCGCGTCTTCTCCATCGTCTTGCTCGGGTCGTACGCGTCGTCCTTGATCAGGTACTTGATCTTCCGCTTGTTGACGCCGCCGTGGGCGTTGACGTAGCGGAAGTAGGCCGCCGCTCCCAGGCCGACCGTTCGATAGGCGGCCGCGACTCCGGAGAGCGGGATCGTTCCGCCGATCACGATCTCGGTCGGGGTCACTCCAGGCGTCGCCGTGCCGGCGCCCGAGGCGACAGTGGCAAGCATGAGTGCGCAGAGAAGCGCGACGGCGAGATACGAGACCCTGTTCATGTTCTGCCCTAGGGACGAGTGTATAGCCAGGTTGTTAGCGGCCTGGCCAGCCGGCGGATGAAACCGCCCGCCCCGCTCGGGAGCAGGATCATGACCAGGATGATGGCCGCGCCGTAGACGAAATCGGGCATTCCCGGCCGGCCCGACACGTGCGTCGAGACCGTCGGCAGGTACTGGACGAAGAGCGCGCCGAGCACGAGACCGGCCAGCGAGCCGAGCCCGCCGACTACCGCGCCGACGAGGATCAGGATCGAGAGCAGGAACGTGAAGCTGAGCGGGTTGACGATCTCCGTCTGGATCGCGAGCAGCGAGCCGGCGACCCCCGCGTAGACGCCGCTGAGCGCGAAGGCGAGCGTCTTGTACACGGCCAGGTTCACGCCCGACGAGACCGCCGCGACCTCGCTGT
Organism: uncultured Actinomycetes bacterium; assembly: GCA_963746635.1. GTDB lineage: Bacteria > Actinomycetota > Thermoleophilia > Gaiellales > Gaiellaceae > AC-32. The sequence continues at coordinate 30,596 of CAVVBZ010000014.1, forward strand.
CGCGGACGGCCCGGAAGGTGCGGCCCAGGCCTCCGCGCACGATCAGCCACGCGATCGCAAGGCCGATCAGCCCGATCGTCCACGTCAGGTAGTAGAGGAAGTGGTTCTGCGTCATCGAGTGCCCGAAGATCGTCACGGTGCCGGTCAACCCGGTCACCTGCGTCGGCGCCGACTCGAGGAAGCGCAGCCCCTGGCTACCGCCGGTCAGCCCGGGGAACTTCTTCAGGATCGACGGCATCGCGACCGCAAGGCCAAAGGTCGCGATGGCGAGATAGAGGCCGGAGAGGCGCAGCGCGGGGATCCCGATCAGGAAGCCGACGAACCCCGCCACGAGGCCCGCGACCGGGATCGTCCAGACGTCGCGCCAGTGCTCGTGCACGATCAGGATCGCGGTCGTGTAGCCGCCGATCGCCATCAGCGCGCCGTGGCCGAGCGAGATCTGGCCCGTGTAGCCGGTCAGCAGGTTGAGGCCGACGATCGCGATGAAGAAGACGCCGGCCTGCGCCAGGTCGCGCGAGTGGAAGTCGCTCACGTAGCGCGGAAGGACGGCGAAGAACGCGATCCCAGCCGTCACCGCCAGGAGCCAGAGCCCGATCCCGAGCGCGCGGCGCATCAGACCCGCCTCACCGCGGCTCGCCCGAAGAGGCCCGTCGGCTTCACGAGGAGGACGGCGAGGATGACGGCCAGCGCGAACGGCGTGCGCAGGTCGGTCCCGATCCAGCCGATATAGGTGCCGGTCAGGTTGATCGTCACGCCGAGCAGGAGCGACCCGACGACCGCGCCCAGCGGGCTCTCGAGGCCGCCGAGCACGGCGCCGGCGATCGCGTAGAGGAGCACCGCCTGCATCACGTTCTGGTCGAAGCTCCCGAGCGCGGGGGCCGTCAGCATCCCCGAGACCGCGCCCATCGCCGCGGCCAGCCCCCAGCCGAGCGCGAGCATCCAGCTCACGCGGATGCCGACCAGGCGGCTCTCGTCCGGGTTGACCGCGGCCGCGCGCAGGGCGAGCCCGAGCTTCGTGAAGCGGAAGAACAGCCAGAGCAGCGCCACGACCCCGAGCGAGACGGCGATGTTGCCGAGGTCCTGGATCGAGAACGCGACGCCCCCCACGTCGATCGGCCGCGTCGAGAACGCGTTCGGGAGCGACCTCGTCTCCGAGCTCCAGATCCAGCGCGAGGCGCCGTCGACGAGGAAGAAGAGCCCGATCGTGACGATCGCGACCGTCAGCGCCGGCGCCCGCTCGACGGGCCGGATCACCACCCGCTCGACGGCGATCCCGCCCGACGAACGAGATCGCGATCGTGAGGAAGAACGCCGCCCAGAACGAGAGGCCGTGGTCGACGAGCGACCAGGCGATGAAGATCGAGAACATCGCCATCTCGCCCTGCGCGAAGTTGATCACTCCGGTCGAGCGGTAGATGAGCACGAGCGCCAGGGCTAGCAGCGCCCAGGTTCCGCCCGTGGACAGGCCGATCACGGTCTGCTGCGCGAGCTGGGTCCAGTCGAAGGCCAGCAGCATCAGTACCCGAGATACGAGCGTCTGACTGACTCGTGTTGTCTGAGCTCGTCGCTCTCGCCCTCGAGCGCGACCTTGCCGACCTCGAGCACGTAGGCGCGCGACGAGGCCGCGAGCGCGATGTTCGCGTTCTGCTCGACGACGAGCACCGTCAGGCCCTCGCGCTCGTTCAGCTCGCGGACGATCCGGAAGATCTCGTCGACGACGATCGGCGCGAGGCCGAGCGACGGCTCGTCGAGGAGGACGAGCCGCGGGCGCAGCATCAGGGCGCGGGCGAGCGCGAGCATCTGCTGCTCGCCGCCGCTGAGGGTGCCCGCCTCCTGGTCGCGGCGGTCCTCGAGCCAGGGGAAGTGCGCGAGCACGCGCTCCTCGTCCTCGGCTACCGCCCTCCGGTCGCGGCGGACGTACGCGCCCAGGCGCAGGTTCTCGCGCACCGAGAGCTCGGAGAGCGTCCCGCGTCCCTCGGGCACGTGGGCGACCCCGAGCCGGGTCACCGACTCCGGAGAGCGCCGCGAGATCCGCTCGCCCGCAAAGATGATCTCGCCGGTGCGCTTGACCATCCCCGAGATCGCGCGGAGTGTCGTCGTCTTGCCCGCGCCGTTCGCCCCGAGCACGGCGACGATCTCGCCCTCGCCGACGGTCAGCGAGATCCCGTGCAGCGCCTTGACCGGGCCGTAACGCGCCTCGACGTCCTTCAGCACGAGCAGGGGCTCAGCCATCCTCGGTCCCCAGGTAGGCCTCGATCACGGCCGGGTCGCTCTGCACCTGGGCGCGGCGTCCCGCTCGCGATGCGGCGGCCGAAGTCGAGCACGTGCACGCGGTCGGCGACGCCCATCACGAGCCCCATGTGGTGCTCGACGAGCAGGATCGTCAGCTCGAAGTCCGCGCGCAGGAGGCGGAGCAGCGCGCGCGAGCTCCTGGACCTCCTCGTGGTTGAGCCCGCCGGCCGGCTCGTCGAGGAGCAGCAGCCGCGGACCGGACGGCGAGCGCACGGGCGAGCTCGACCCGCTTCTGCAGCCCGTAGGAGAGCTCCGCGGCCTGGCGGTGCGCGAGCGGGGTCAGGCCCGCGTAGCCGAGCAGCTCGCGCGCGCCCCGGCCGCGCCGCGCGTGGCGGCCCATCGAGCACGTGCTCGAGGACGGTCATCGACTCGAACAGCTCGACGTTCTGGAACGTGCGGGCGATCCCGCGCCCGACCGACCCGGTGGGCGGCGTGCGCAGGAGGCTCCGGCCGTCGAACTCGATCTCGCCGCCGTCGGGCTTGTAGAGGCGAGTGATCAGGTTGAAGAGCAGAGGTCTTGCCCGCGCCGTTCGGGCCGATCAACCCGACGATCTCGCCCTCGCCGACGTCGAACGAGACGTCGTCCACGGCAACGATCCCGCCGAACCGGAGCGTCACGTGCTCGACGAGCAGCAGAGCCACGGCGGGGGACTCTACGGACGGAACGCGCGGCGGTCTAGACGCGAAGCTCGGCGGGATCGGTGACGGGCCGCTTGCAGGCGAAGCGCTCGCACACGTAGACGGCCGGCTCGCCCGCGACAAGGTCCTTTCCGTCGAGCAGCGGCACGCCCTCGCCGCCGGGCCGAAGGCGACGACGGCGTTCGGGTCGAACGGCTCCAGGGCCGCGCGGGCGACATCGCTCTCGGCCGGGCCGACGATCGCGATCTCCCTCGGCGTCGAGAGGTAGAGGTCGAGCGCGTTCAGCGCCCAGGCGAACTCGGTCGGCCCGCGCCCGAGGCCCTCGCCGACGAGGCGCAGCACGCCGACCGCACGCCGCTCGAGCTCGTCGTCGCCGTAGATCCGGGCCAGGCGCAGCAGGACGTACGCGAGCATCGAGTTGCCGGACGGGACCGGGTGGTCGAAGAGGTCCTTCTTCCGCGCGACGAGCTGCTCACCGTCCGCCGGGCGCGAGGAAGAAGCCGCCGTGCGCGTCGTCGCCGAAGAGCTCGACCGCGAGCAGCGCGAGGCGCCGCGCCTCCTCGAGCCAGCGCAGCTCGCCGCGTCGCCACGTGCAGCTCGTAGAGCCCGTGCGCGACGTTCGCGTAGTCGTCGAGGTAGCCCGTCCCGCTCGACCGCCCTGCGCGACGGCTGCGATGCAGGCGGCCATCGCCGTCCGAGAGCGGGCCGAGCAGGAACTCCGCGAGCGCCCGGCCCTCGTCGACCAGGTCGGGCCGTGCCAGCCTCCGCCCCGCCTCGGCGAGCGCCGCGAGCGCGAGGCCGTTCCAGGAGGCGATCGCCTTGTCGTCGAGCCCGGGCTGTGGGCGCGTCGCGCGGATCTCGAGGAGCCGGGCGCGAAGCTCCTCGTCCAGCTCGCCTCGCAGGACGAAGCGGCCGTCCTCGAACGGCTCGAACAGCTCCTCGGGCGCGCCCTCTCCAGGGGCCCAGGTGTACGTGAGCCCTTCGACGCCGTCCGTGTCGGCGTCCTGGGAGGACGCGAAGCCGCCGTCGGCGAGGCGGAGGTCGCGCAGCAGGTACTCGATTGTCCGCTCGGCCACGTCGCGGTAGCGCTCGCTTGCCGGTGACGAGCCAGCCGTGCAGGTAGGCGGGGACGAGCAGCGCGTTGTCGTAGAGCATCTTCTCGAAGTGCGGCACGAGCCAGCGCTCGTCCACCGAGTAGCGGTGGAAGCCGCCGCCGACGAGGTCGTACATACCACCGGCCGCCATCGCGTCGAGCGTCCTCACTGCCGGATCGACCTCGCCCCGGGCATCGTCTTGCGATGCCCGTTGGAGGGCGTGCGGGCTTTGCCCGCGCGTCCGTGCTGCTCTTCGCAACAGCAGCTCGAGCGCCGAGGCCGGCGGGAACTTCGGCGCGCGCCCGAAGCCGCCCCAGGTCGGGTCGAGCAGCTCGCCCAGCCGACGCACCGCTTCGAACAGGAGCGACTCGGTCAGCGGCTCCGCCGAGGGCGCCGCCGCAGCGGCCTGCTCGAGCGCCTCGATCATCGCCCGCGCGCGCCGGGCAACGTCGTCGCGCCGCTCGCGGTAGAGGTCGGAGACCGAGACGAGCACCTCCGTGAACGCGGGCAGCCCGTGGCGAGCTTCGGGCGGGAAGTACGTGCCGCCGAGGAACGGCTCGCCCTCGGGCGTCAGGAACACGGTCAGCGGCCAGCCGGCCTGGCCCGTCATCGCGGCCACGGCGTCGAGGTAGATCCCGTCCAGGTCCGGCCGCTCCTCGCGGTCGACCTTGATGCTGACGAAGCGGTCGTTCATCAGCTCCGCGGTCGCCGGATCCTCGAAGGACTCGTGCTCCATCACGTGGCACCAATGGCAGGCCGCGTATCCGATCGAGAGCAGGATCGGCTTGTCCAGTTCACGCGCGCGCGCGAGAGCCTCTTCGCCCCACGGGTACCAGTCCACTGGATTGCCCGCGTGCTGAAGGAGGTACGGGCTCGTCTCGGACCCAAGACGGTTCACGCTTTGTACGGTAATGCCGTGAGTCTCCCCGGCGGCACCGTCACGTTCCTCTTCACCGACATCGAGGGCTCGACGCGGCTGCTCCAGGAGCTCGGCGACGCGTACGCGCAGGTCGTGGCCGACCACCGGCGGCTGCTGCGCGAGGTCTTCCAGGCCCAGTCGGGGAGCGAGGTCGACACGCAGGGAGACGCGTTCTTCTACTCGTTCCCGCGCGCGCGAGACGCGGTGCGCGCGGCGGTCGACGGCCAGCGCGCGCTCGCGGGCCACGAATGGCCCGGCGGCGCGACGGTCAAGGTGCGGATGGGGCTCCACACCGGCGAGCCGACGGTCGGCGACGAGGGCTACGTCGGGCTCGACGTGGTGCGCGCGGCGCGCATCTGCTCGGCGGGCCACGGCGGTCAGATCCTGCTCTCGGAGACGACCCGTGCACTGCTCGGGAACGAGCTGCCCGAGCGCGTGAGCGTCCGCGACCTCGGCCAGCAGCACCTGAAGGACGTCCAGTACGAGCACGTCTACGAGCTCTCGCTGGATGAGTCGACGGAGGCGTTCCCGCCCCTGAAGGCGACCGGCGAGGGCCGGCAGGAGGCGTTCGAGCAACGCTTCGAGGACCGGATCAACCGGTACGTCGAGGAGCAACTCGAAGCTTCGCTCAGCGGTTCGCCGGGGAAGCAGGCTCGTCACGCGGCGGGCGGACTCGTCACGCTCGTACTGGCCGTCGCAGCCGTCGTCGCGATCGTTCTGCTTATCAAGCTCGCCTTCTAGGCCGGGATAGGCTGCCGACCGTGATCTCCCTCGAAACCGAGCGGCTCGTTCTGCGCCCGCCCGAGGCGGAAGATGCGGACGCGCTGGCGCCGATGTACGCCGACCCGGACGTGATGCGCTACGTCGGCGACGGGCGCACGTTCACCCCCGAGGAGACGGCCCGGTCGGTGCAGCGCATGATGGACGGCTGGGAGGCCGACGGCTTCGGGCTGTTCACGACCGTGCGCAAGGACGGCGAGGAGGTCATCGGCCGCGTCGGGCTGATCGTCTGGAACCCGGAGACGTGGCAGGTGAAGAGAGCGAACGGCGACGGGCCGACCGAGCTCGAGGTCGGCTACACGCTCGGCAAGCCGTACTGGGGCCAGGGCTACGCGACCGAGGCGGCCGGCGCGGCGCGCGACTTCGCGATCGAGAAGCTCGGCGCGAGACGGCTGATCGCGCTCATCATCCACGGCAACGACGCCTCCGAGAACGTGGCGCGCAAGCTCGGCTTCGAGCACGAGCGCGACATCGTCTTCGGCCCGCGCAACGCCCAGCTCTTCGCAATGCCGAAGACGTCTTCGGAGTGAGCCCAATCGCATCGACCGGTCAGTTCAGACGGACGCGCGGTCAAAGCCCGCACGTCCTGAAGTCGGCATCGCAAGCGACGCCTCGCGGATGACCCAACTCGAGACCGAGCGGCTCCTGCTGCGGAAGCCGGAGCGTTCCGATCTCGACGGATACGCGACGGTCTTCGGCGACCCGCAGGTGACGCGCTTCCTCGGCCGCGGGGGCGCGAGAAGCCGCGACGAGGTGTCGGCGAGCCTCGACCGCATGCTGCGCCACTGGGACCGACACGAGATCGGCCTGTTCAGCGTCGTGCGCACGGCCGACGAGCAGCTGCTCGGGCGCGTCGGGTTCCTCCTCTGGGATGCCGAGCGCTGGGTCAACGCGATGCACGAGGAGCCAGAAGGGCCGACCGAGACCGAGCTCGGCTGGACGCTCGGAAGCGAGCACTGGAACCAGGGCTACGCGACCGAGGCGGCGCTCGCCTGCCGCGACTGGGCGCTCGGCGAGCTCAGCCGGACGCGGCTGGTCTCGGTGATCGCGCCGGACAACGTCGGCTCGATCCGCGTAGCCGAGAAGATCGGCGAGACACTCGAGCGCGAGAATCTTCCAGGCCCGTTCGTTCGCCGGGTCGACCTCTACTCGCTGAGTAGGAAGGGTCGATAGGGCAGAACGGTGTCGCGAGGTAACCGCGCGCTGGCCCAGGCCAGAGCGCGGTTACCTGATGCCGAGCCGTTGGTGGCTATGCCGTGGTGGCGGCGAAGAAGTCGATAAGCAGTTGGTTGACGCGTTCAGCCTCGTCGTGATGCACCCAGTGCGACGCGTCGGGCAGGCGCTCCACCCGGTCGAGGTTGGGTACGTCGTCGCGGTCGGGCTCGGCGAGGTCGGAGCCGAGGTAGGAATCGCGCTCCCCCCAGATCACCAGTGTCGGCGCCGAGATCGGGCGAAGCTTCCCTGCGGCTTCCTTCTGGGACTGTCGTACCGAGGCGCGGTAGTAGTTGATCATCCCCGACGCTGCACCTGGTTGCGACCACGCCTCGACGTAGCGTTCGATTTCCTCTGGCGTGTAAGGCGGGTTCGCGTCATGCAGGAAGTGTCGGAAGAAGTGCCAGTCTCTGGCGGGCACGATCTCCTCGGGCAGTCCCGGTGTTGCGAAGAAGAAGAAGTACCAGGACTTCCGCAGCTGGTTCGGGTGGTGCAGTCCCTCCGCGAGCCGCCGCGGATGGGCCGCGTTGAGGATGGCGAGTCGGTCGACCACCTCGGGGTGATTCATCGCAGTGGTCCAGGCGATGGATCCGCCCCAGTCGTGGCCTACCAACAGCGCGGACTCCGCACCGAGTTCTCCGATGAGGCCGCGGATGTCGGCGGCGAGCAGGTCGACGCCGTAGTCCTCGAAGTCCTCTGGCTTCGATGACAGGTTGTAGCCACGCGTGTCGGGGGCAACGACACGAAAACCCGCGGCCGCGAGCGGCTCGATCTGCTGTCGCCAACCGAACCAGAACTCCGGGAAGCCGTGCAGCAAAATGAGCAGCGGCCCATCGCCAGCCTCGACGTAATGCAAGTTCACGTCGCCGACTTCGGCGTAACCCTCCCGAAGCTCGATCCCGACGTCTGGGAGCACGCTGGTCGTGGTCATGAGGACCTCCCTGGGTAGAGGACTTGGGCGCGAGACTACGCCTGCCATTTTGGAGAAGCAACCGTCACCCGAACGCTGGCCCACGCCAGGGCGGCACACCCGAGCGACAGCTAGGGTCAGTGCGTGAGCGAGGTACGTGACCTGCTGCGGCTAGCGGCGGAGCTCGCGGCCGACTACGTGGAGACCCTCGCCGAGCGGCCGGTGTTCCCGGACGTGACCCCGGAGCAGCTGCGCGACGCTCTCGGCGGGCCGTTCCCCGAGGAGCCGCTCGATCCCGCGCAGGTCGTGACCGAGCTCTCGGCCGCGGCCGAGCCCGGCACAGTCGCAATCGGCAGCGGCCGCTACTTCGGCTTCGTGATCGGCGGCTCCCTGCCGGCCGCCCTCGCGGCGGACTGGCTCACCTCCGCGTGGGACCAGAACGCGGGGCTCTACGTGGGCGGCCCGTCTGCCTCGGTGGCCGAGCAGGTGGCGCACGAATGGCTCATCGAGATCTTCGGGCTTCCGGCGGATTCGTCGATCGGCTACGTCACGGGGGCGCAGATGGCGAACGTGACCGGGCTCGCCGCCGCGCGGTTCCACGTGCTGAGCGCAGCCGGCTGGGACGTGAACCGCGATGGGCTCACGGGTGCGCCTCCCGTCCGGGTGCTCGTCGGCGAGAAGGGACACGTGACCGTCGTCCGCGCGCTGCGACTGCTCGGGCTCGGGGCGCCGACCACGGTCGAGTCGGACGAGCAGGGACGGCTGCGCGCGGACGCGCTCGCGGCTGCGCTCGAGGACGGAGGCGGCCCGACGATCGTCTGTGCCCAGGCCGGAGAGGTGAACACGGGCGCGTTCGACCCGCTCCCCGAGATCGCCGACGCATGCGAAGGCGCGGGCGCGTGGCTCCACGTCGACGGCGCCTTCGGCCTGTGGGCCGCGGCCTCGCCTCGCTTCCGCCACCTCGTCGAGGGGATCGAGCGCGCCGACTCGTGGACGACCGACGGCCACAAGTGGCTGAACGTGCCCTACGACTCCGGCATCGTGTTCTGCGCGCATCCCGAGTCGCACCGGGCGGCGATGACGGTCTCCGCCTCGTACCTGATCCAGGACGAGGGCGAGCGCCGGGTGCGCGACCAGGTCGACTGGGTGCCGGAGTTCTCGCGCCGCGCGCGGGGGTTTCCGATCTACGCGGCGCTCCGCTCCCTGGGCCGGCAAGGGCTCGCCGAGCTCGTCGAGCGCGCCTGCGACGCGGCCTCCGCGTTCGCCGTGCAGATCGCCGAGCTCCCCGGGGTCGAGGTGCTGAACGAGGTCGTCCTCAACCAGGTGCTCTTCCGCTTCGAGTCCGACGAGCGGACCGACGAGGTGCTACTCGCCGTTCAGGAGAAGGGCCGCATCTGGCTGGGCGGAACGACCTGGGACGGGCGCAAGGCGATCAGGCTCTCGGTCTCCAACTGGCAGACCGGAGACGAGGAGATCGCGCTCGCGGTGGACGCCTTCCGCCAGGCCGTCTACGGCCAGATACCCGCGCGGTAGAGCTGGCCCTCGAGCTTGCGGCCAAGCGCCGCCTCGAGCCACTCCGAGATCCGAACCAGCGCGTCGAGGTCGACGCCTGTCTCGATCCCCTCGCGCTCGAGCAGGTAGACCAGGTCTTCCGTCGCAATGTTGCCGCTCGCGCGAGGCGCGTAGGGACAGCCGCCGAGCCCGCCGACCGAGGAGTCGAGCACCTTGACGCCGGCTTCTAGCGCTGCGAGTGCGTTCGCGTAGCCCGTGTTGCGCGTGTTGTGGCCGTGGAAGCCAGCAGCCTTGGTCTTCGCGATCAGGTCGCTCACCTCGCGCGGGACCGCGACGCCGATCGTGTCCGCGAGGACGACCTTCGTAGGCCGCGAACCGCCCGGCCAGCTCGGCTACGCGCCCGGGATCGACCCGCCCCTCGAACGGGCAGCCGAAGGCGACGCTGATCGTCACCGTCGCCGGACGTTCGGCTGCGCCGAGAATTCGCTCGACGCGTTCGATCGCCTCGGCCATCGACGCGTTCCCGTTGTGTTGGTTGAACTCCTCGGTCGCGCCGAATGTGACGTTGACGCGGTCGAGGCCCGCGGAGGCAAAGCGCTCGTAGCCCTGCTCGTTCAGGACGAGGCCCGAGTACTCGGTGCCATCGCGGCGTTCGATCCCGGCGACGACCTCTTCCGCGCCCGCCATCTGCGGCACGCGGTCGTCCCGGACGAAGCTGACCGCCTCGACCCGCGACAGCCCCGCTGCGGCAAGCCTGTTGACGAGGTCGGCGCGAACCGCGGGCTCGAAGGTCTCGGCCTCGTTCTGGAGCCCGTCACGGGGGCCGACGTCGCAAAGCGTGAGCATCAATTCAGGCCGTGCGACTCGATGCGGTCGGGGTGGATCCGCACCGTGATCCTCGTCTCGCCGGGCACGTGGGAGAACGTGTCGCGGCCCAGGTACTTCTTCGCCAGCGAGTCGATCTGCTCGGTCGCACCGTCGAGGGACAGCTCGACCGTTCCGTCGACCGCGACCCACCGGAACGGATTCGTGGAATCGATGACGAGCATCGAAACGCGGGGATCGGCGCGTAGGTACCGATCCTTCGCACGACCAACGGCCGTGTTGAACGAAGCACGCCCCCGTCCACGTCCACCCACACGACGGTCGAGTGCGGAGAGCCGTCCGGCCGCAGCGTCGTGACCGTGCCGACGTTCGGCTCGGCCAGGAAGTCGCGCTCCGGAGTAGTCAGCGTCGCGTTCGGAATGACCTCGGTAGGCTAGTGACTCGATGGGTGTCGCCGTTCTCGTCGGTACACGCAAGGGCCTGTTCGTCCTCACGAGCGACGAGAGCCGGAGCGACTGGTCGGTGGAAGCGCCACAGCTGGTCGGCTGGGAGGTCTTCCACGCGATGCGCGACCCTCGCGACGGAACGCTCCACGCCGCCACGAACCACATGGTTTACGGCGCCACGACCCACCGCTCGACGGATCTCGGTCAGACCTGGGAGCGCGCCGAGGGAATCGGCCTCCCCGAGGACAGCGGCCTCACGTGGGAGAAGTCATGGCACGTCGAGCCGGGTCACGAGGACCAACCCGAGACGCTCTGGCTCGGCGGCACGCCCGGTGCGCTCTTCCGCAGCGACGACGGCGGCTCTTCGTGGGCGGCGGTGCAGTCGCTGGTCGAGCACTCGACCCGCGAGCAGTGGAACCCGGGCGCCGGCGGGCTCTGCTGCCACTCGATCCAGGTCGATCCGTCCGACCCGCAGCGGCTCTACATCGCGATCTCGGCCGCAGGCGCCTTCCGCAGCGACGACGGCGGCGAGACCTGGGAGCCGAAGAACTCCGGCGTCGCTGCGGACTTCTTCCCCGACGACCCGTTCCCGGAGGTCGGCCAGTGCGTCCACAAGCTGCTGGTCCACCCGGCCAGGCCGGAGCGGATCTGGCAGCAGAACCACTGCGGCGTCTACCGCTCGGACGACCGAGGCGACACCTGGGAGCGGCTCGAGGGCAACGGCCTCCCGAGCGGCTTCGGCTTCCCGATCGCGCTCGACCCGTCCGACCCGGACGCGGCCTACGTCGTCCCCGAGGAAGGCGCCGAGAACCGCGTCACCCCGAACGGCCGGCTCGGCATCTACCGCACGCGCGACGCCGGCGCCTCGTCGGGACCTCCTGACCCAAGGGCTTCCGCAGAAGGCCTGGGCCGCGGTCAAGCGCGAGGGGATGTCGTTCGACCAACTCGACCCGCTGGGCGTCTATATCGGCACGCAGAGCGGGTCGGTCTTCGCGACGGCCGACGGCGGCGAGTCGTGGGTCGAGGCTGCACGCTTCCTGCCTGAGATCCTGTCCGTCGAAGCTGCGGAGTGGTCGTAGTTCTCCTGCCCTCGCTGCTCGCGACCGAGGCGGGCGGTCAGGGGCGCTTCGAGCTCGACGCGTCGACACCGGACCAGGCCCTGAAGGCGCTGCCGATCGCCGACCTGATCTTCGACGAGCACGGCCGGCTGCGGCCGCTCGTGAACGTCTACGTCAACCGGACGCAGATCGACCGGCTCGACGGACCCCTCGGCGACGGCGACGAGATTCGGCTCGTCGCGGCCGTCGCCGGCGGCTAGCTCACCTAGGTCAGCGCGGCGCCCTTCGTCTCGCGGCCGAACACTGCGGCGACCAGCCCACCCGCGGCCATCACGATCGCGACGAAGGTCAGCGACCAGGTCGTGCTCCCGGTCGCGTCCTTCAGGTGGCCGAAGATGTACGGGCCGGCGATCGCCGCGGCCTTGCCGACACCCTCCATCACGCCGAAGGCGCTCGACCGCAGGCGCGTCGGGAACAGCTCGGCCGTATACGGGTAGACGGCGCCCCAGGCACCGAGGTTGAAGAAGCCGACGAAGAAGAGCGCGGTGATGTAGACGCCCGAGGAATCGGCCACGGCGAAGGCATACGCCGAGATCCCGCCGAGCAGCAGGAACGCCGCGAGCGTCGGCTTGCGGCCGATTCGCTCGACGAGCCAGATCGCCGCCGCGTAGCCCGGGAACTGCGCGAGCGCGCTCAGCGTGAGCAGGAGGTAGACGTTGACATGGAAGCTCTTCTCGCTCTCGAGCACGAACGGCAGCCAGAGGAAGAGGCCGTAGTACGAGACGTTGAGCGCGATCCAGATGAGCGCGGTCGCCACCACTCGGCTGCGCAGGACCGGGCGGACGAGTTCCCGGGCCGACGACTCGGGCTCCGCGGGCGCGGTCAGCTCACCCGGCTCCACCGGGCCGCCCGTGATCTCTTCCAGGACCTCGGCGGCCTCCCGAGTGCGCCCGTGGCGAGCGAGGAAGTACGGGCTCTCGGGCAGCGTGCGCCGCACGATGAAGGCCAGAAACGCCGGGAACGCCGCGGCGAGGAACAGATAGCGCCAGCTCCAGTCGCCGAAGCGGTCGAAGCTCGGGCCGAGGAACACGAACGACAGGCCGGTTGCGAAGAGCAGGCCGACCGGCCACCAGAAGTCGAGGAACACGAGCAGGCGTCCCCGCCGCTGAGGCGGCAGATACTCGGCGAGGATCGACGGGTCCACGACGAGCATCCCGCCGAGACCGAGCCCGGCCAGGAAGCGAAGCGTCATCACCGACCACGGCCCCCAGGCCAGCGCCGTCGCCGCGGTGCAGAGCGCGTACCAGAGGATCGAGTACTGGAAGATCGCGCGCCGGCCGATCCGGTCGGCCGTGCGCCCGAGCACGAGCGAGCCGCAGAGGGAGCCGGCCAGGGCGGCGCTGTTGACGAGGCCTTGCATGGCCCCGCTCAGGTTCCAGGTGACCGCGAAGATCGGCGCGACGAAGCCGACGAGCAGGATCTCCATCGCCACGAAGGTCCAGGCGATGCCCGTGACGAGGACCGCCTTGCGGTGGAACGGCGCGAGCCCCCTCTTGCGCAGGACCTCTTCGACGTCCCGCGCGGCCGGGACGGCGACGTTCGCCGTCGTCATCGTGAGTCTCTGACCTAGGGTGTCGCCGCGGCCGGCGTGCGTGCGAGCTCGTCCACCGACGTGATCGTCGCTCCGTACGCCATGTGCAGGTACTCGAGCGCCTCGTCCTCGTCGACGCCCTCGAAGCCGCAGACCGCGTCGCGTGGGATCGCGATCTTGTAGCCGTGGATCAGCGCCCCGTACGAGGAGTGCCGCACGCAGATGTGCGTGTGCTGGCCGGTGATCACTACCTCGTCGACGTCGAGCGCCTTCAGCTGCTCGTCGAGGCCGGTGAACTCGAACGCGCCGTAAGCGCGCTTCGGCGAGACGATCTCGCCGTCATGCGGCTCGAGCTGCGGGATCACATCCGCCTCGGGCGTGCCCGCCATCGCGTGCTCGCCCCAGACGCGCAGCTCGGGGTCGTCCGGATGGTGCGCGTCGTTCGAGAAGACGATCGCCCACCCCTCCTCGCGTGCGTGCTCGAGAAGCCGCTGCAACGGCCCGATGATTGCCTGCGCCTTCGGATTGGCGAGCTTTCCGTCGACGAAGTCGTTGAGCATGTCGACGATGATCAGTGCGCGCATTTCTGAGTCCTCCTGTTCGTTTCCGCTAGGTTTACGACTGTGGGGCGAAAACCTCGGCCAGAGTCTACCACCCGGCGGCCGGCCCAGGTCACGCTGGCGGTCGTCCTCCAGGTACGGGAGGGCGTGCTGCAGGTGCTGCTCTGGCAGCGGGCGCGCGAGCCGTTCCTCGGCGCCTGGTCCCTCCCGGGCGGCTATCTCGACCCCGGCGAGACGCTGGAGGGCTCGATCCGGCGGCACCTCGCGGTCAAGGTCGACGTGCAGGAGCTCGCCCACCTCGAGCAGCTCGAGACGCTGAGCGACCCGGCGCGGAACCCGCTCGACTGGGAGCTCGCCACCGCCTACCTCGGGCTCGTGCCGGCCGACCTCGACCCGGCAGTGCCGGAGGACACGCGCTGGCACCCGGTCTCACGGCCGCCGGAGCTGGCGTTCGACCACGGCGCGATCGCGCTCGCCGGCCGCGACCGGCTCCGGGCCAAGCTGTCCTACACGAACGCCGGCTTCGCGCTCGCCCCGCCCGTCTTCGCGCTCTCGGAGCTGCGGGAGCTGTACGTCGCGGCACTCGGGCATGAGGTCTCGGCGACGAACCTTCAGCGCGTGCTCCTGCGCCGAGGCGTGCTCGAGCCGACGGGCGAGCGCCGCGGGTCAGGCCGGACCGGCGGCCGCCCGGCCGCGCTCTATCGCTTCCGCTCGCGGCGGCTCGAGATCACCGACCAGTTCGCCGTTCTGCGCCCGCCGGGCTAGCTCAACGGGCCGGCCTCCGTGGCCCACCACTGGTAGAGCAACGCCGGACTTGGCCCGGACGCCACCGAATACACGTTCAGGCGGTTGTCGGTCCACTCGATCCAGCCGCGGTTCTGGTCGTGGTGGCAGAGAACGACTCCCCTGATCTCGGAGAACGGAGTCGTGGGCGTCGCCTGCTCATGCCCACCTTTCTTGTTTCGGTGGACCCAGTACTGAACCGCGTTCTCGCCGATGCTGCAGTCACCGACGGTCGTGAACTTGCCCCCGGAGACCGGGATGCCCTCGGTACGGAGCCGCTTCAGGAAATCGGCGGTCATCAGCGGGCCGCCGCGCACGAGGTTGTACTGCACGGTGTCGATGCCGTGGCCGGGCCGGCAGGCGAAGCTCTCGTAGAAGTCCGGTGTCAGCTTCGGGGCCCGCTGGCACGTCCGCCGTACGGGCACCGGGATCAGCGGCTTCAAGAAGCTCGTCCGGAGGCTCACCGTGGTCACGAGCCTCGTCGACGGACTACGGCTCGAGAGGAGGACGGCGGACGCAACCCCCGCGCCGAGCGCCAGGCCAACCAGAGCTGCCACGAGGGTGCGGCTCTGTCCCCATCCGGCTCTTCCCTTCTGCCTCGTGCCCCCACGGACTGTCACCGCCGAGGGTGGCGAGACGCCGGCCTGCATCGCACCGGCCTCGCCGAGCGCACCCCGGAGCGCGTCGATGAGCGCGCCACAGCTCTCTGGCCGGTCCGCTGGGTCCTTCGCCAGCGCCCAGGCAAGGACGTCATTCGCGGCGGCCGGAAACTCCGGGCGCACGTCACTCAAGGCGGGTGGATCGTCACGCATGTGGGCCCAGAGGACCGCAACCTCCGTCTCCCGCGAGTACGGAGGCACGCCTGCGAGACACTCGAAGAGGACGCAGCCGAGGGCGTACACGTCGACCTGCGAATCGACCTGGCGACCTTCGATCTGCTCCGGGGCCATGTAGTCGATCGTCCCTACGAACTGGCCGGTGCCCGTGATGCCGCTGTGCGAGTCGACGTTCTTCGTGAGCCCGAAATCGGCCAGGTAGGCATGGTCCTCTCCCGCGGGACCGGCCTCGAGGAGGATGTTGGCGGGCTTGACGTCCCGATGAATGAGGCCCCGCTCGTGGGCCGCGTCCAACGCGCTGGCCACCTGAGCCCCGATGCGAAGGACTCGCGCGGGGGTCAGCCGGTCGTCCTCTCTCGCCAGCGCCTTCAGGTCCGGCCCGTCGACGTAGCGCATCGCGATGTAGAGAACTCCCTCGGCGTCGCCCGCGTCGTAGATCGGGATGATGTGCGGGTGCAGCAGCGAGGCGGCCGTTCGCGACTCGCGGACGAACCGTTCGCGGAAGCCCTCGTCCTCGGCCAGCTCCGGCGCGAGCAGCTTGAGGGCGACCACGTTCCCGAGCCGCAGGTTTTCCGCGCGATACACCACGCTCATGCCGCCACGACCGCAGATGCCCTCGATCCGGTATCCGGCGAAAACCGTTCCGATCCGCGGTTCGGACGGCATGGCCACTTCTAGCACATTGCAGAAATCGTCTCTATGCTCGGCCAATGTCCGGCGCGCAGGCCGCCGTCGACCTCCAGGAGGGCGGCCGCCTGGGGCCCTACCGTCTCGAGCGCCGTCTCGGAGGTGGCGGGATGGGAATCGTCTTCAAGGCCGTGCGGGAGCCGGACGGCGAAGTCGTCGCGCTGAAGGTCCTCCGCGACGAGCTCTCGAGCGACAACACGTATCGGCGGCGGTTCGCGCGCGAGGGCCGGATCGCCGCCGGTCTCTCCCACCGTCACCTCGTTCCGGTCGTGGACACTGGAGAGGTGGACGGGCATCCGTATATCGCCGCCCGCTACGTCGTCGGCCGGACCCTGGCCGAGGTGCTCGAGGCCGACGGGCCTCTCGCGCTCTCCCCCATGCTCAGAACCGTCGCGGAGGTCGCCACCGCGCTGGACACGCTCCATCGTGAGGACCTCGTCCACCGCGACGTCAAGCCCGCCAACATCATGATCGACGCGGCCGGGATCTCCTATTTGACGGACTTCGGCCTCGCCAAGGGCATGGCCGCCAGCGTCCTGACGAAGCCAGGCCGGGTCGTCGGCACGCTCGACTACCTGGCTCCGGAGGTGATCAGGGGGCAACCGGCCGGTCCGGCGTCCGATATCTACGCCCTCGGCTGCGTGACCTACGAGTGCATGGCGGGGCACCCGCCGTTCGGAGGCATGAGCGTCGCAGAGGCGGCTCTCGCAAGCATCGAGGAGGAGCCCGCCGACCCGTGCCAGGATCGGGACGACCTCCCGCACGCCCTCTCGTTCGCCGTTCTCCAGGCACTCGCGAAGTCGCCGGCCGACCGGCCTCCGACCGCTGCCGCCTACGCGCTCATGCTGCGGATCTCAGCGCGGCCGGTTCAGGTCAGCGCGTAGCTCCTCGAGCAAGCTCGCAATCCGGTCGGCCTCGGTCGTGATCTGTAGCGCCGCCGCCTCGATCCGCGCTGCCGCCGCTTCCAGGGCGGATGGACTTGCCACGGTCCCCGGCTCGCTCTCCTCGCCGACGAAATAACTGAGCGGCTTCCCGGTCGCCTCCGCGACATGGCTGATCACCTCGAGGTCGGGCGACGTCGCACCTCGTTCCCAGCGCGAGACCGTGATCGGCTCCACGTCGACCTGGGCTGCGAGGTGCTTCTGCTTCCAACCTTTCTCAGCCCGGGCGGCGCGGATCCTCTGGCCCAGACGTTCCTTCTTGTCCGTCATGGCACTTCGAAGCATACATCTTACGGCTAAACACGGGTTAGCTATACGAAGTTTATACTTGACTATTCATATACTGTCTAGTACACTATGACTATACACAGACTAGACGAAAGGAGGTGACACGATGAAACCGCTCCGGATCATCGTCCTGGCGGCCTCCTTGGTGCTGATCGCCCTCTGCGGAATCGCCGGGCAGATCGCCCCCGCCACTCATGTCGCCAACGCGAAGGCGACGCCCGCCGCGTCGTGGCCCTGGAGCCCGAACGGCGGCGACCCCGGCGCGTTCGCGCTGCCCGCGCAGACGATCTCGGCTCCCGCGAAGAACCCGCTGGCACGGTGGACGTACGACTGGCCGCTGAAGCCGTTCGACCGACCGCATCCGGTTCGGGGCTACCTCGACGACCCGCGCATCACCACGGACCTCACGTCGCGCACCTTCCACTTCGGGATCGACATCTCGGCCTCGCCGGGCGCGGCGGTCTTCGCGATCGAGGCAGGAACCGCCGGTGTCCATTGCTCGACCGTCTACGTCCACTCGGGAATGCGCACGTTCGAGTACTGGCACATCGTTCCCGTGGTCAGGACGGGCCAGCGGGTGAGGCGGCACACCCTCCTCGGTCGAACTCGTGCGAACTTCAACCACGTTCACCTCTCCGAGCAGCTGTCCGGCCGGTACGTCAATCCCCTGCGGGCCGGCGGCATCGGACCGTTTGCGGACTCCACCACTCCGATGGTCACGAAGCTGACCATCCGCGTTCATGGACACCGGATCGACCCGGTCCTGGTTCGGGGCGCCGTCAACCTCGTGGCCGACGCCGCGGACGTCGCCGCGGACGTCACCCCGACGCCCTGGCCTGTCACCCCGGCGCTCCTCCGCTGGCGCGTCCTCAAGGGAGCGACCGTGATGGTCCGCTGGCGCGTGGCCTGCGACTTCCAGCGCGGGGTTCTCCGTCCCACCGAGTTTGCGACCGTCTACGCCGACGGGACGCGGATGAACCATCCGGGTCGGCCCGGCTACTACTGCTTCTACCTGGCGCACAACTGGAGGTCGGCAAGCCTGGCCAACGGCAGCTACCGGCTCGAGGTGGCGGCCAGTGACATGCGCGGCAACCTCGGCCTCTCGGTCTTCCCGATCACCGTGGCTAACTAGAACGGGCTGCTCGACGGCTCGACGGCTCGAGCGCGTAGACGTTGGTCAGACCCGTCAGATAGGCGCGCCGCGAGTCTGCGACGAGTGGGCTGTACTCCCCGTCGGGGAACGTCCAGACGAGTCGGCCGGTGCGGGCGTCGAGGGCGAACGTGCGGCGGGCATTGGCGCTCGACTCGTACGACGAGCAGGAGCCGCAGGTCGAGAAGTAGACGAGCCCGTCTAACACGGTCGGCGCGCCTGAGATCGGGTGGCCGGCGTCGAAGCTCCAGCGGACGTCTCCAGTCACCGCGTCGAGCGCGTAGAAGCGGTGGTCGTAGGAACCGACGTAGACGGTCCGGCGGGCAACGGCAGCTGCTCCGTAGACGTAGCTCCCGGTTCGCCGAGCCCAGAGCAGGCGGCCGCTACGTGCGCCGAAGGCGTACACGATCCCGTCGGTCGCGCCCACGAAGACGCGGCCGTACGCGACGGAAGGCGTCGCGTAGAACCGACCCCGTCCGCGCAGCCCGCGCTCCGCACCGCCGGACCAGCGAACCCTGCCCGTGTACGCGTCGAGCGCATAGACATGCCCGTCGTAGGAGCCCGCGTAGACGGTTCCACGTGCGAAGGCGAGCCCTCCCTTCACCTCGTCACCAGTGGTGAATGTCCAGCGTGGCCTGTGGGTCCGAGTATCCAGCGCATAGACCCGGTGATCCCAGGAGCCGAAGTAGACCGTCCGGCCCACCAGAAGCGGCGAGGACTCGATCACCCCGGCGCGAAACCGCCAGAGCTCTTTCCCGTTCTCGGCATCGAGCGCGACGAGCAACCCGACGGCGTGCCGATCAGCGTGATTGCACGGTGCGGGGCCCATCAGGGCCACGTAGACAACATGGTTCCCGAGCGCCGGCGAGGCGGCTATGCAGCGGCCGTACTCGCGGCTCCAGGCGACGCGCCCCGTGTTTCCGTCAATAGCCAGGACGCGGCCGTGGTTGGTTCCGACGTAGAGGCGTCCGTAGCCGATCACGGGCGGGAACTCGATGAAGCTCGAGTCCGCGAAGACGGTCCAGAGCTTCCGGAACGGCGGTCGCAGTCGCAAGACCGTTTTGTAGTGCGTCCGCTCCGGATCGAGGCCGTAGGTGGGCCACGGGACATCGTTTCGCGCAGGCGCGCGGCGGGCGGTCGTACCGGGCGCCTCGGCCGGGACGAACTCGACAGACGGCGATCCGCGCACGTCATGCGGCTGTCGTTGCTCGACGAAGACGTACCCACCGAGCACGGCGCCGGCAGCCACCAGGCCACCGGCAACGAGCAGGACCCCGCGTCGCCGCACGGAGAGACTCTAGCGTCGCCCCGGTCGCGTCGGTGCTAGCCGCCCGGAACCGGACGGAGCGCGTTGGCCACCGCGAGCGCCACAACTCTGTGGTCGGGACCAGTGGGCGCCTCGCCGAGGGTCGCAAGAAGGAGCAGACCGTCTCGCGTGAGGGCGGCACGGCCGCCGTCGTAGACGATCCGTCCAGGCCGCGGGCCTTGCTCGTACCAGAACGGCCGCTTGCTCCCGAACTCCTGCAGCTTGACCTTCCCGTAGTCGAAGGTCACGAACGGGGCGCGCCGAAGCACGGCGCCGCTGAACCCCTCCGTGAACATGCCTTCAGTCCCGACCTCGACTCCCTCGAGCTTGTGGCCGCGGAAGCTCGAGCCGAGCCAGAGCGGAACCGTCCCGAGCGCGCTCCGGGCGGCGCGAACGCTCGACGCTTTCTGGACCGTGTCCGGCTGGGGAGACGGCGGGTACGAATGGATGTCCGCGACGCCGCCTACGGGCACGACGAAGGTGACACGCGACGCAGGCAGGTCCCGCAAGACGGTGAAGACACTCTCGAACCAGAAGCCGCGTCCTTTCGGACCGACGAAGCGACGGCTGCCGACAAGCCGGTGCGTCGCCGCGTCGTACGCGAGACGGTCGCGCGGCGAGTCCAGGACGGTCGCGCCTCCTTTGTTCGCGACCCAGTTCACGCGATGGCCGTGGAAGGTCCCCGTTCCAGCCACCCTGAAGTACTTCGGGTCGACCGGCCACTTTAGGTCTTTAGCGGCCAGGTCGAACGGGAGCGGAAGCGGGAAGCAGACGCGCGGCTTCGGCTGGCAGGTCTGGCCGACGCCGTCCAGCCCGACGCGTCCATCCACGCTGACGATGGCCCGGACAAGGCCGCTCTTGCGGTCCCACCACGCCTCGGTGACGTACGGAACACGGTGTTCCCTGCCCGTGGCGTGGTCGATCACCGTCGGCCTGAACGGAAGGTACTCGGCCGTCCGCGTGTGCTCGACCGGGCCACGCGCCCTCACGAGGTGAAAGCCCTCCGGTACGGCCGCGCCTGTCCCGCTGCCGCGTATGAGGACGACCGCAAGGACTGTTCCGACGATCGCGAGCCCAGCCACGACCGCCGCGACGAAGGCGAGCCTTCGTCTGCGAGCCCGCCGCCGAGCCTCCTCGATCAGTGCCTCGGGGTCTTCGTGAACCGGGGGCTTCGGGGGTGTGAGTACGCTCATCGGTTGATGGAGCTATTATGAATGGCACCATTGTTCAACGTCAAGCTCAACCGCGAGGAGCCGACCGGGCTCCACGAGCAGGTCGCCGCCGAGGTCAGGCGCGCGATCGCCGACGGAGAGGCCAAACCCGGGGAGCGCCTCCCGCCCGCCCGGGACCTCGCGGCGATCCTCGAGGTCAACCGCAACACCGTCCTGCGAGCGCTACGGCAGCTTCGCGACGAGGGCCTGCTCGACTTCAAGCGCGGCCGCGGCGTCACCGTCAGCGGGACACCACCGCAAAACGCAGTCGTCGTGCATGCGAGGGAGCTCGTCGTCCTCGCCCGGCGCCACAGCTACCGGCGCGAAGAGCTGATCGAACTGATCGAAGGTCTGAGCTCGCCGTCCTGAGACCCCCCGGTCGAGGGATGCCACCTCGACCCTGCGAGCCTAAGGTCAGGCTTCCGGGGGAAGGAGGAAGGGGATATGCGGCGCTCTCTGTACGGAGGGGTCGTGCTCATCGGGGGGGTCGTGATCATCGCGGGCGTGGTGCTCGCATTCGTGGCTCTTGCTTTGACGCTCGCGCTCAACCAGTAACGGTCACCGCGACGCGCTGCACGGCGTTGTTCGCGTAGCCACCGAGGTTCCAGGGCGGGTCGAGCGGCTGCTCGTTGCCCGCCTCGTCGCGCGCGCGTGAACAGACGATGCAATTGCCCGGTTCCGCCTGCCAGGCGTACCGCCAGCCTCGCCAGGCCCACTTCGCTCCGGGCGGATCCAGCTCCGCGGCGGTCCAGCTCGCGCCGGCGTCGGCGCTGACCTCCACCGACGCGACCGGCGCGAAGCCCGACCACGCTCGGCCCTCGAGCACGACGTCGCCGGCGGCGACAGTTCGGTCACGCGTAAGGAACTCCGGGATTCCGGGCGGGACGAACAGCGAGCGCGGCCGCATGCGCGAGAGCGGCTCGCCCTCCTCGTCCTCGCTCTGGCGCACGCGGTACGACTGCGCTTGCTGGTAGCCGCCGAACGGCCGGTCGATCAGCTCGATCCGCTCGAGCCACTTGACGTTCGTCATCCCGTACCAGCCCGGCACGACGAGGCGGAGCGGAAACCCGTGCTGCGGCGGCAGCGGCTCGCCGTTCATCTCGTACGCGAGCAGCACCTCGTCGCGGAGTGCCTCCTCGAGCGGCAGCGAGCGCTGGAAGGACTGCTCGGCGCCGCCCTCGATCCCGCGGTCGAGCCCGGTGAAGAGCACCTCGACCGAGCCCTCCGGGATACCCACCTCGTCGAGCAGCGGACGCAGAGGCGCGCCCCTCCAGCGGGCAGTCCCGACCGCTTCGAGCAGCCACGGCTGGCTGACCGGACGCGGGTCGAGCCGCGCGCGGCCGTTGCCGGCGCACTCCATGGTCACGGCCACCTCGACCGCCGGACGCTCCTTCAGCTCGGCCAGCCCGAGCGAGCGCTCGCGCTCGCCGCTGACGGTCAGCCGCCAAACCTGCGGCTCGACCGCCGGGACGTCGTAGTGGGTCAGGAGGTAGTGCAGCCCGACAGGCGTGACCGGGTAGCGCAACGCCTCGAGCGGCATCCCGTGGTTGCGCGCCGCGAGCTGCAGCTCCTCGAGGCTGATTCCCTCCAGGCTCGTCTCGGCCACGGATGGAGCCTAGCGCCCCGAGGTCGCCGCCTTCTTCGCCAGGAGTGCCATCGTCGGACACGCGGCGACCGCGCGCTCGGCGTGCTCCTCGAGCTCCGCTGGGAGTAGCCCTGGCTCGATGATCGGATAGCCCCAGTCGTCAAGCCGGATGCGCTCGGGAAGGAGCTCGGCGCAGAGTCCACTGCCGTTGCATGCAATCGGGTTGACGGAGAGCGCGCGGCTCACCGGCGCCTCCGCCCGGTCGGCAGGAACTCGCCGCGCCTGCCGCTGCACTGTCCCTGAACGTGGAGCGAGGCCTCGTCGCCGAACACTTCGAGCGAGCTCTCGACGAAGCGGACGGCACCGTCGGGGTGGCGGCAGGCGCCACGCCCTCGGATCTGCTGTAGCCAGCTGAGCGCCTGAGCACGCGTGTCGCGGCCCCCGCCCGCAAGGCTTTCGAGCGCGCCCGCGACGGCTGCGAGGCCGTGGATGCACGGGCCGCACTGGCCGGCGCTCTCGTGAGCCAGATAGCGCGCCACGCGAGCAGCCTGGTCCAGCCCGCAGGCGGCCTCGGGCAGCACCACGATCGCGCCGGCGCCAAGCGAGGCCCCCGCGCCGGCGAGCTCGGAGTCGAGCAGCGACAGGCTCTCAGCGGTCGCCGCCGCGACCCAGCTCCCGAAGTACCCGCCCACGAGGAAGGCGCCTGGTCGCCCGCGCAGGCCGCCTGCCTGCGCCAGGAGCGCCCGGACGGGGGTGCCGAGCGCGGCTTCGTAGACGCCGGGCCGCGCCACAGCCCCCGAGAGCGTGAAAAGCGCGGAGCCAGGCTCGTCGTCCGTGCCGAGCGCTCGGAACCACTCGGAGCCGAGACGGGCGATCAGCGCCATGTGAGCCAGGGTCTCGACGTTCTGCACGAGTGTCGGCGCACCGCGGACGCCGCGCTCGAACGGGCGCGGAGGAGTGAACGTCGGCTTGGCCGGGCCGCCGTTGATGACGTTTACGAGCGCGGTCTCCTCCCCGCTGACGAACCCCGAGGGGACATCGACGATCTGGAGCTTCAGACCCTTGTCGAGACGGCGGGCGCGCCGCTCGTCGAGCGCGTATGAAAGCGCGTCGCGCCCCTCGCCCGCGCTTCTGTCCACCGCCACATATGCATCGCGTGCGCCGATCGCGGCCGCGGCCAGCGCGACTCCGTCGAGGACGAGATGGGGCACGCGGCGCAGGAGCGTCTTGTCCTTGAAGCTGACCGGTTCACCTTCGGCGCCATTCGCGACGACCACCGGCCTTCGCCGGCCGGAGGCGACTGCGGCCAGCTTGCGCCCGGCCGGAAAGCCGCCGCCGCCGCGACCGCGGAGCCCGCTCGCACTGACGAGATCGATCAGGTGAGCGGGCGAAGGCTGACGCCCGTGCACGGCGATGTGCGCGTCGAGCCCGAGCGGCGAGCCGTCCCGCCTCAGCCCGGCGAGCAGGCGCGGCAGCTCTGCCTCGAGTACCGGCAGCGAGGTGGCCGTCGAGCTCATGCGACGTGGAGCGATCCGGTCAGCGTTCGGCTCGAGGAGTCGAGCCGGAGCGAGGCGGTGAGGTAGAGCGAGTTGCCGGACCCATCGCTGACCGAAGCGACGATCCGCGAGCTTCCGAGCGAGACGATCTGGCCCGAGTAGTTCTGCGGCGCCTGTCGAGGACCGAACGTGACGCTGCTACCGGTCATCTGAACGCCTCCGCCCTGGAGCGGAACTCCGCGCAGCGTTACCTGCAGGATCCCCCTCGCGCCCTTGTCGGCAGTCGCGCGCAGGCCGACCGTGACGAGTCCGTCCGCGGCGGCGCCTGACTCCGAGAAGCTGCCGCTGAGCGCGGCGTCGAAGGGCGCCGCGGGTAGCGAGGCGGGCGCTGCGCGGACGGACGCAGTCGTCCTGGCCGGCGAGGCTGCGAGGAGCCTCGACGGCGTCCCGGCGCGCCTGGCCCAGCCCGCCTGGAGCGGGCCGCCCGCGGCCCAGACACCGATCGCCACAGGCACGGCGAAGGCGGCAAGGCCGCCTGCGAGCCGGACCGAACCCCGGCCGGACTGCGCCTCGACGACGCGCCAGATCACGGCGAGCACGACGGCGCCGACCGCCACCAGCGCGAGCAGGTCGAACCAGCCCCTGCGCGCGTCGCTGCCGGTCCCGAACGCGTGGACGAGGGCGACCGGCCAGGAGGCATACGCGAGCCAGTGCACGAATCTCCAGGAGCGATAGCCGAGGCGCGCACGCAAGAGACTGGTCACGACTACGGCGAGGAGCAGATCGAGCGCGACCGCGCCGAAGCCGACCCAAACGGGCCGGTAGCGCGAGACGAAGGGGATGATCGCGTCACGCAGACCGATCGGCGCGTATCCGTCGAGGATCGTCGTCAGCACGTGCGCAAAGACGAACGCGATGGCGAGCAGCGTGACGTTGCGGTGCAGGCCCGAGACGACGAAGCGCGGCCAGCGCGGAGCCGCCCATCGGGTCGAGGTGAGCACCCCGAGGACGACTCCGGCCGTCAGGAGCACCAGCGCGACCACGCCCGTTCCCCGCGTCAGATACCAGTAGGCGCTCGGCCCACTGGCGGCGAGCAAGGTCACGCCGCGTCCTCCGGCCAGCCGCCCGCGTACTCGATCTCTCCGGACTCCCGGACGAGCCTGGCGGGAAGCCCGCGGCGGGCGAGCCAGCCGGGAGCCTCGTCTCCAAGAACGACGGCGGCCGTGCTCGCGACGTTTGCCTCCACACACGTGCCGGCCGCGACGGTCACGGTTCGCAGCGGCGTGAGGGCCGGGCGGCCGGTTCGCGGATCGATGATGTGGTGCAGCGCCACGTCTCCGGCGAGCCAGCGGCGGACGGTCGTCCCCGAGGTGGCGAGACCACCGGCCGCGATCGCGACAGTAGGGCCGGGCTCTTCGAGGTCCGCGGCGTGGTCGTCTGCAATTCGTACCGGCCAGCCGCCGTCGGGCGCCGGACCGGCGACAGCGACATCTCCCCCGAGGCTGACGAGCACGCCGGTGTCCGAGGCCCGCGATGCAGCCTGCGCGCTGCGATCGGCTGCAAGCGCCTTCGCTGTGGCCCCGAGATCGAGCTCGACGTCCCGGTCGAGCTGGACCGTTTGGCGCTCGACGTCGAGGTCGATCCGCCGCCAGCCGGGGACCGGCGCGAACCTGGCGCGGAACGAGGCGCCATCGCGGAGCGTCACGCTCGCGAAGCGACGGTCGTAGCCGGCCAGCCGCAGCGTCCGGCCGACGGTGGGATCGACGAGGCCGCCGGTTGAAGCAGCGGCCGAGACCGCGACCACGATCGCCTCGAACAGGAGCGGGCTCACCGCAACCGGCCCCGTGCCCGCATCGGCATTCAGCCGAACGAGCTCAGAGTCGCTCCGGAAGCGGCTGCACGCCTCGTCGAGCTCGGCCAGCTCGCGCTCCAGCTCATGTCGCGCGGCGGGCACGCCCTCGGCCTCGGCCACGCACAGGAGAGCCGTCGTTCCCAGGGCAGGAAACGAGACGGACGCAAGCTCGGCGATCACGACCCGCCGGTTACCGCCACCGGGGCGACGTACTCGGGGCGATGGGCTGCGGGGCGACGGCCGGGGTCGCAGCCTGGCTCTGGACCTGCGTTTGGTCGTCGCTCTGCGCCTGCGTAGCCGTCCTTGGGCTTATCGCGGCTTGCGTCTGCTTCGCGGTTCGTCTCGCGGACGTGACAGTCGTGGCCGCCTTGTGTCCTGGCGCCGAGTGCGCTGCGAGAGCGGCGAACGCACCGGCGAGCGCCGTCGCGCCGAAGATCGTGACGCGCGTCGCACGCCTCAGCCGTGCGACGCCTGCGTCGCGCGCGCGGGCACGAGGCTCGGTTGCGTGGGCGATTCCATCGGGCCAGCCTGCCGGAGGCAGATGAGAGTCCGATGAGTTCGACCTGAGGAGAGCTTAAGAGTTGGGCGCACTGCCGACGGCGATCCAGACGTCGGCCCCGCCGCTCCGCCGGTTTCGGGCTCCTGCCGTGCCTCCGTGCGCCTCGGCGATCAGCTCGACGATCGAGAGCCCGAGCCCGCTGCCGGTGCCGCTGCGGGCCTCGTCCGAACGGCTGAAGCGGTCGAAGGCGCCCAGGATGAAGTCCGCCGGAAAGCCGGGCCCGTCGTCCTCGACATGCAGCTCGACGACGTCGCCGTGCTGCTCGGCGGAGAGGCCGATGCGTCCACCCCCGTGAGCAATCGCGTTGTCGACGAGGTTCCCCAGAGCCTGTTCGAGCCGCACAGGGTCGGCGTCGAGCGCCAGCCCGTCAGCCGGGGCGACCTCGAGCTCCCGTCCTCGCGCACCCGCCGCGTTGGCGAAACGCCCTGCCACGACGTCGAGCACCTCGGCAGCCGAGACCCGCTCACGCCGGATCGGCAACCCTCCGGCGTCCGAGCGCGCGATCAGCAGCAGATCCTCGGCAAGCCGCGTCAGACGGTCGGTCTCCTCCGATGCCGACCGCAGAGCCTGCTCGAGCTCGTCGCGAGAGCGGCGGCGGCGAAGCGCAACTTCGAGCTCGGTCTTCAGCAGCGCAAGCGGCGTCCGCAGCTCGTGGCTCGCGTCCGCGACAAAGCGCCGCTCGTGGGCAAACGCGGCCTCGAGTCGGGCCAGCATCTCGTTCAGCGTCTCGGCCAGCCGCGAGATCTCGTCGCGCGTGGTCGACTCCGGCAACCGCGCGCCCGGGGTGGAAGCCGAGATCGCCTCGGCCCGGACCCGCATCGCCTCGACCGGCCGGAGCGCCGCCGCAGCCAGGCCGTAGCCGGCAAGCGCCGCGAGCACGAGCGCGAGCGGGCCTGCGAGCACGAGCTCCTCGAGCAGGCGGTCGAGCGTCTCGTTGCGCGCCGCGAACGATTTCGCGACGACGACGGCGGCGCGCTGACCACGCAGGGTCGTCGGCTCGGCGAGGACGCGCCAGCGCTCGCGTAGGCCCGGGAGCGTCCCCGAGCGCAGAATCCGATCGCCGCCCGCCACACGCCGCACCTCGTCCGCACCGAGCAGCCGCGGCAGCCCGGACGGATCGGAAGTGACAACGCGTCCATCCGCGTGGATCACCTGAACCACGCCTCCGCCAGCAGCGGCGTCGAGATCCAGCCGACCCCGGTCGAGGCGAGAGGCATCGACCGTCTGCGAGCGCAGGCTCTGGTCCATCGAGTCGAGCAGCGCACTTCCGACCCGCGCGTACACGAAGAAGCCCATCGCGGCGAGCACGACCGCCATCACGAGCGCGAAGGCGAGGGTCAGGCGCAGGCGGATCGGGATCCTGCTCATCCGCCGTCTTCGCGCAGCCGGTAGCCGACGCGGTGCACCGTCTCGAGCGCATGCCGGCCGAACGGCCGGTCGATCTTCTGCCGCAGGTAGCGAACGTAGACGTCGACCAGGTTCGAGCGGCTCTCGTAGCCGAGGTCCCAGGCACTTTCGAGGAGCTGGAGCCGCGAGAGCGCCTGGCCGGGTCGCCGCATGAACGACTCGAGCAGCGCGAACTCCTTGGAGGAGAGCTCGAGCTCGACCTCGCCACGCCACGCTCTGTGCGAGCCGGGTCGAGCCGCAGGTCCCCGGCCTGGAGCACGGTCGGTCGCTCCAGAGGAGCCCTGCGCACGAGCGCTCGAAGCCGGGCGAGCAACTCCGCGAACGAGAACGGCTTCACGAGATAGTCGTCGGCGCCGCTGTCCAGCCCCTCGATCCGGCTCTCGACTGCATCGCGTGCGGTCAGGAACAAGACCGGCGACCAGACACCGGCCTCGCGCAGGGCCTTACAGGTCGCGAAGCCGTCCTGGCCCGGCAGCATGACGTCCAGCACGATCGCGTCGTACGAGACGGCACGCGCCATCCAGAGAGCGTCTTCGCCGCGACCGGCCACCTCGGCCACGTGGCCTTCCTCTCGCAGCCCGCGGGCGAGCAGGTCGGCCAGCTTCTTCTCGTCCTCGACCACGAGCACGCGCATCCGCCTATTGTGCTCGCCGAGCGAGAGGCCGGATGAGCATTCTCATCGCGCCCTCATCTCGGGCCGGTTCCATGGGATCGTGCCCATCGAGACAGATTCGGGGTCCGCTCGATCCACTACCCACGATTCGACCGCCGGCAACGAGCGCCTCACGGCCGTGACCGGGTCCGTTCTGCTCGTGCTGCTCGCGGTGGAGGGGCTCACGATCCTCTCGATCCGGCAGCTCCTGTCGGTGCACGTCGTCGTCGGGCTGCTGCTGATTCCACCCGTGGCGCTGAAGCTGGGAAGTACCGGCTACCGCTTTCTGCGCTACTACACGGGCGACCGGGGGTACGTTGCCAAGGGGCCGCCGCACATCGTGATGCGTCTGCTCGCGCCGCTGCTCGTCGTCTCGACGATTGCCGTCCTGGGTACCGGCGTGGCGCTTCTCGCGCTCGGGCCGCACAGGCACCGCGACGTCGTCCTGGGCCTTCACAAGGCCAGCTTTCTCGTCTGGTTCGTCGTGATGAGCGTGCACGTGCTCGTCTA
>CAVVBZ010000015.1:0-83677 GCA_963746635.1 uncultured Actinomycetes bacterium
GAGACCGAGATGGTGTGTCGAGGTGCGGAAGAGCTCTGCCGGCAGCTCCTGCTCGCTTGCGTCGTGCCGGTGGACGGTCCCCGGCTCCGCGCCCGAGGAGACGGCGTCGACGAGCCAGACCGTGTCGACACTCTCCCAGGAGTCGATCAGCCCGGTCGGCTCACCCTCGCGCTCGAGCACCTCGACCCCCTCGGGAAGGGCTCCGTCCAGCAGGCGCGCGACCGCGAGCCCGGCCCCGTCGTCGTTGCGCCAGGGGTTGCCAATGCCAACGACCCTCAGCGCCGCTCGACCTCCAGCGTCAGGAAATGCGTCGCGCACGAGATGCACGGGTCGTAGTTGCGAATGGTCTGCTCGCAGAGCAGCGCCAGCTCGTCGTCGGGAACGTCGAGCGAGCGCTCGACCACGCCGCGCAGGTCCTCCTCGATCGTGCGCTGGTTCTGCGAGGTCGGCGGGACGATCTTCGCGTCGAGGATCGTTCCGTCCTCGTCGAGCTCGTACCGGTGGTAGAGGATCCCGCGCGGGGCCTCGGTGCAGCCGTGCCCGACGCCGGCCCGCGGCTCGACCTCGACGGCCGGCGCGTCGGGCTCTTCGTACTCGGCGATCAGCCGCAGCGCCTCGTCTGCTGCGTAGACGAGCTCGACCGCGCGCACGACGATGCTGCGGAAGGGGTTTCGCTCGCCCGGCTCGAGCCCGGCCTCCTTGGCCGCCTCCGCCGCGAGCGGCGAGAGCCGGTCGGCGCCGAGGGCGAAGCGGGCGAGCGGCCCGCAGAGGTACGAGCCACGCTCGCGAAGCTGGGAGTGGAGCGCGTTCGACCACGGCACGTGCTCCTCGACGAAGTGGTCGTCGTAGTCGGCCACGTCGATGTCGAGCCCGCGGTTCGAGACGATGCGGCCGAGGTCGATCGGGTACTCGCCGGGCTCGTCGAGCGCGACGAGCTCGTAGTCCTGCTCGTAGTCGGGGAAGTCGAGGCCGGCGGTGAGACGGACGGTCTCGAGCGCGAGCTCTCTGGCCCGCTCGAGCTTCTCGACGAGCGGCTGCAACTCCCGTTTGCGCAGCGCCCGATACCAGCCGCCGACCCGCACGTTGATCGGGTGCACCTCGCGCCCGCCGACGACCGTCATCACCTCGTTGCCGATCTTCTTCAGCTCCAGCGCGCGGGCGACCGCATCCGGGTTGTCGCGCGCCAGCTCGATGGCGCTCTCGTAGCCGAGGAAGTCGGGCAGATGGAGCATGTAGACGTGGAGCGTGTGGCTCTCGATCCACTCACCGCAGTAGAGGAGCCGGCGAAGCGCTCGCAGCTGGCCCCCGACCTCGATCCCGCAGGCCGACTCCATCGCGTGGCAGGCGCTCATCTGGTAGGCGACCGGGCAGATGCCGCAGATCCGGGCGGTGATGTCGGGCGCCTCGGTGAAGGCGCGTCCGCGGAGAAAGGCCTCGAAGAAGCGCGGAGGCTCGTAGATGTTGAGCTTGACCTCCTCGACCCGGCCGTCGGCGATCTTGACGAGCATTGCACCCTCGCCCTCGACGCGGGCGAGATAGTCGGTCTTGATCGTCTTCGTCCTAGGCCTGGCCACCGGCGCGCTCCTTCTCGAAAGCCTCGACGTTGAAGGTACGAAAGACCCGCTCGACGCCGCGGTCGCCCAGGCCGAGCACCTGCAGCTGCTTCGTCAGCGAGACCGTGTTCGGCGTCTCCATCGGCCCGAAGCAGCCGTAGCAGCCTCGGTCGTACGCGGGGCAGAGCGCACCGCAGCCGGCGTGCGTGACCGGGCCGAGGCAGGGAGTCCCGTGGGCGACCATCACGCAGACGATCCCGCGCCGCTTGCACTCGGTGCACACACTGGTCGAGCTGATGCTCGGCCTGCGGCCGTGGAGGAAGGCCGTCAGCACCTCGAGCAGCTGGCGCTTGTTGATCGGACAGCCGTTCAGCTCGAAATCGACCGGCACGTGCGCCGAGATCGGCGTCGAGGTCTCCAGGGTCGAGACGTACTCGGGCGAGGCGTACACCGCCGAGACGAAGTCGTTCACGTCGGCGAAGTTGCGCAACGCCTGGATCCCGCCCGCGGTCGCGCAGGCGCCGATCGTGACGAGCTTCTTCGAGACGCGCCTCACCTGCTGGATCCGCTCGGCGTCGTGCTCGGTCGTGACCGAGCCCTCGACGAGCGAGAGGTCGTAGGGCCCCTTCACGGTTGCACGGCGTGCTTCGAGGAAGTAGGCGATCTCGACCTCGCCCGCGAGCTGGAGCAGCTCGTCCTCGCAGTCGAGCAGCGAGAGCTGGCAACCGTCGCAGGACGCGAACTTCCAGACGGCGAGCTTCGGCTTCTTCATAGCTCGCGCACCGCCATCAGCGGGACGAGCTCGTCGTAGCGGTAGACCGGACCGTCACGGCAGATCATCGTCGGCCCGAGCTGGCAGTGGCCGCAGTGGCCGACGCCGCACTGCATGTTGCGCTCCATCGAGAGGTAGATCCGCTCGGGCGCGACGCCGCGCTCGAGCAGCGCCTCGGCGCTGGTGCGCATCATGATCTCGGGGCCGCAGATGAAGGCGGTCGCCGCGGCCGGGTCGAAGCGGGCGCTCGCGACGAGCTTCGCGACGAAGCCGACCTTGCCGCCCCAGCTCGAGTCCGCCGCGTCCACCGTCACGTCGACCTGGAGCCGCTTGCGCCAGCGCTCGAGCTCTCGCGGGTAGAGCAGCTCGGCCGGCCTGCGGCTCCCGTAGAGCAGCACCGCCTCGCCGAGCTCGCGGCGGCGACGGAGAAGCTCATAGAGCACCGGGCGCAGCGGCGCCAGCCCGATCCCGCCGGCGATCACGATCGCGTCGCCGCCGAGCGCAGCCTCGACCGGCCAGGAGTTGCCGAACGGCCCGCGCACGCCCAGCACGGCACCGCGCCGGGCGCCGCAGATCGCCTGAGTGACGGAGCCGACTGCACGCACCGTGTGCACGAGCGGCCCCTGAACGTCGCCCGAGATCGAGATCGGCACCTCGCCGATCCCGAAGGCGTACAGCATCGTGAACTGGCCCGGCGAGAGCTGCAGCGACTCGCCCCCGGCCGGCTCGAGCTCCAGCGTCCAGGTATCCGCGGTCTCGCGCCGCCGCCGGGTCACACGGAAGGAGCGTGGGGCCATCGGCCCCTGGAGCTCAGCTGCCGTCGTGGCCATAGAGATCCAGGAGTCGGAGCCTCGTCCATTGCAGCCGCTCGATCAGCACCTGGGCGAAGCGGGCCATCAGCGCGTAGCCGAGTCTCGGATCGTCCTCGCACTTGCCGCGGAGGCAGGCGCCGTCGAAGGCAGTTGCGCGGATGGGCGTCAGCGCCCGCGCGTCGAAGTGCCAGCGGTACGGCGGGAAGAGCCATGACCAGCCGACGACCTCGCCCGCCTCCAGGGTCTCGATGATCGCGGGCCCACGGGCCGGAACGAACATCTCCAGCGCCACGCTTCCGTGCCGGATGAGGTAGAAGGTGTCGGCTGCGTCCCCCTCGCGGAAGAGCACCGCTCCCTGGTCGAAATGGACGTTGCTCCCGCAGCCGGCGAGCAGAGTCAGCTCCTCGGGCGAAAGGCCCTCGAAGACAGGCACGCCGCGCAGCAGGCTGTCAATGGTCTCCATCGGTCGCCTCCTCGTCGTCGGTCAGGCGGATGGCGGTCAGCTCCTCGGTCACGTCGATCCCGACCGGGCACCAGGTGATGCAACGGCCGCAGCCGACGCAGCCCGAGGTGTCGAACTGGTCGTGCCAGGTGCCGAACTTGTGCGTGAGCCACTGGCGGTAGCGAGAGCGTCCCGATGGCCGGACCGCTCCACCGTGGATGTACGAGTAGTCGACCGAGTAGCACGAATCCCAGAGACGGACGCGCTCGGCCTTCCCGTCGAGGTCGGTCGTGTCCTCGACGCTCGTGCAGAAGCAGGTCGGACAGACCATCGTGCAGTTCCCGCAGGTCAGGCAGCGCTCGGCAACCTCGTCCCAGCGCGGATGCTCGAGATTCCGCCGGAGCAGGCCGTGCAGATCGGTCGCGTCGAGCTGGCGGCCCATCTTGTGCACGGCGCCCTCGACTGCGGCGCCTGCCGCCTCGAGGTCCTGGGCCGCGGACTCCCGGCGGGGCAGCTCGGCGAGGACCTCCGCCCCGCGCTCGCTGCCGACCTCGACGAGGAAGCGGTGCTCGCCGTCGAGGATCTCCGTCAGCGCCAGGTCATAGAGGCGGTCGGCCTTCGGGCCGGTTCCCATCGAGACGCAGAAGCACGTGCCCCCGGGCTCGAAGCAGTTGACTGCGATCAGAAAGGCGCCGTCGCGCCGGGCCGCGTAGTCGCGGTCGGTGACGCGGCCGCCCATGAAGACCTTGTCCTGGATCTCGATTGCGTGCAGCTCGCAGGAGCGGACGCCCAGGAACGCGAGCGGCGTCTCGTCGAGCGGCTCCTCCTGCGACCTCCAGGTCGCCGTCGCCGTTCTGCTCTGCCTGCCAGAGCCGGATCCGCGGGGGCAGCAGGAACTGCTTCCACGAGTGCGGACCGACCGCGTAGCCGAACCGCGCCTCGTCCTCACGGCGCTCGAGCCGGTACTGGCCTCCGTCCTGCGCGTCGGTCCAGCCGACCGGCAGCTCGGCGGCTGACTCGAGCTCGTCGTAGACGATCGCGCCATCGCGGACGGTCGGCCCGAGCACTCGGTAGCCGCGACCGCGCAGCGCGCCCACGAGCACATCCAGCGCTCCGGGCTCGATCACGCTTGTGGCGGCGGACATCAACGATCAGCCTCGCAATCCCGGCGTGACCTTACATCCGTAGGTTCTCCGATTCCGAATGTGGTCTAGTGCCATGCGCACATGGCCGTCGTCGTCTCCCGCCGCCGCTTCCGAGTTCGGGGTGTCGTGCAGGGCGTCGGCTTCAGGCCGTTCGTGTACGGGCTCGCGGTTCGTCACGGGCTGCGCGGGTTCGTGCTCAACGACGGCGACGGGGTCGTCGTGGAGGCCGAAGGGGACGGGTCTGCTCTCGCCCGCTTCGCGGACGCGCTAGGGAGCGAGGCGCCGGGCCTGGCGCGGGTCGACGAGGTGGTCGTCGAGGCCCTGGCGCCGAGCGGCGAGGACGCGTTCCGGATCGTCGCCAGCCACCCGACCGGCTCGACGGCGCTGATCCCGCCGGACATCGCGACCTGCGACGACTGCCTGCGCGAGCTCTTCGACCCCACCGACCGGCGCTACCGCTACCCGTTCCTGAACTGCACGCAGTGCGGGCCGCGCTTCACGATCGTCCGCAGCGTGCCCTACGACCGGGCCCGCACGACCATGTCGCGGTTCGAGCTCTGCGCCGACTGCCGTCGGGAGTACGAGGATCCCGGGGACCGGCGCTTCCACGCCGAGCCGACGTGCTGCCCCGCGTGCGGGCCACGGCTCTCGCCCTCGCTAGACGAGGCGGTGGCGTTGCTGGCCGCGGGTCAGATCGTCGCGGTCAAGGGGATCGGCGGCTACCACCTCGCCTGTGACGCAGGCGACGAGGACGCGGTCGCGCGGCTCCGGAGGCGCAAGCACCGCGAGGAGAAGCCCTTCGCGCTCCTGACCGACGCGCCCGGGGAGCTGGCAGAGCTCTCGCCGGCCGAGCTCGAGCTGCTGTGCTCTCCGGCGCGACCGATCGTGCTCGTGCGCAGGCGCAGGGGGGCGGCCGTCGCTCCATCGGTCGCACCCGGGACACCGTGGCTCGGCTTGATGCTGCCCTACTCGCCGCTCCACCATCTGCTTTGCGCAGACCTGGGCAGGCCGCTCGTGCTCACCAGCGGCAACCGCTCGGACGAGCCGATCTCGTTCGACGACCAGGATGCGCGCGAGCGGCTCGGTGGGATCGCCGACGCGTTCCTCACCCACGACCGCCCGATCCACCGGCGCTGCGAGGACTCGGTCGTGCGCGCCGCCTTTCCGGTGCGCCGCTCGCGCGGGCACGTTCCGGCGGCGCTGCCGCTGCCGGACCGCGCGCCGCCGCTCGTGGCCGCCGGGGCGGAGCTGAAGAGCACGTTCTGCGTCGCACGCGGCCACGAGGCCTTCCTCTCGCCGCACCTCGGCGACCTCGACTCGGAGGCGGCCTATCGTGCCTTCCGCGACGACCTCGGCGCTCTATCTCGCCATGCTGGGGCTCGAGCCGGAGGTGGTCGCGTTCGACCTCCACCCCGAGTACCTGGCGACGAAGTGGGCGCTCGAGCAGCCCGGCGTCGAGCTCGTCGGCGTTCAGCACCACCACGCGCACGCCGCCGCCTGTCTGGCCGAGCACGGCGAGGAGGGGCCGGCGCTGGCGCTCGTCTTCGACGGCACCGGGTACGGCACCGACGGGACGCTCTGGGGCGGCGAGCTGTTGCGCTGCGACCTCGAGGACTTCGAGCGCGTCGCGCACCTCGAGCCCGTGCCACTGCCCGGCGGCGAGGCGGCGATCCGCGAGCCGTGGCGCATGGCAGCCGTCCATCTCGAGCGGGCGGGGCTGCCCGTCCCGTGGCCCGCGTGGGCGAAGGTCCGCGAGAGCCTGAAGCTCGATCCGCCGCTCGCCTCCGGAATGGGGCGCCTCTTCGACGCCGTGGCCGCGCTGCTCGGCGTCCGCGAGCGCGTCTCGTACGAGGGCCAGGCCGCGGTCGAGCTGGAGCAGCTGGCCGGCGAAGCACCGGCCGATCCCTACCCGTGGCGCTTCGGCGACGCGACCGACTTAGTAACAGTCTGTTACTTGGAGCTCGAGGCGGGACGGCCCCGCGAGGTGGTGGCGGCTCGCTTCCACGAGACGATCGCGGCCGGGGCAGCCGAGGCTTGCGCGGAGGCCGCCGAGCCGCGGACGGTCGTGCTCTCCGGCGGCAGCTTCCAGAACGTGCGTCTGCTCGACTCGACTCGGGCCCGGCTCGAGGCGCTCGGCTTTCGCGTCCTCACGCATCGCCTCGTTCCTCCGAACGACGGCGGCATAAGCTACGGTCAGGCAGCCGTCGCGGCGAGGAGGAGCACGTCATGTGCCTAGGGATCCCGGCTCAGATCGTCGAGTTGGTGGATGCGGAAGCGGGGATCGCAAAGGCGGAGATCTCCGGTGTTCGCCGCAACGTCTCGGTTGCGCTCTGCCCCGAGGCGCGCGTGGACGACTGGGTGCTCGTTCACGTCGGCTTCGCCCTCTCGCGGATCGACGAGGAGCAGGCCCGCGAGACGCTGGAGCTGCTCGAGCAGATGGGCGAGGCGTACGAGCAGGAGGTCCGCGAGATCCGGGAGAGCGCGCAGGCATGAGCGTCGACCGCGAGCACTGCCTCACCTGCTCCGACGAGGCGGTCGCGGCGACGGTCGTGGCCGTGGACGGGCGCGAACGCGACCGTCGAGGTCGACGGCGGACGCGAGCGGGTCGGGATCGAGCTCGTCGAGCCGGTCGAGCCCGGCGACGTGCTGCTCTGCCACGCGGGGATCGCCCTGGAGAAGCTGCCGTGAAGTACGTCGACGAGTTCCGCTCGGGCGAGCTGGCGCAGAAGCTGGCGCACGAGATCGAGGCGCTGGTAGAGCCGGGTCACGAGGTGAAGATCATGGAGGTCTGCGGCGGGCACACGCACGCGATCTACAAGCACGGAGTCGAGCACCTCGTCCCGCCCGAGGTCGACTTCGTCCACGGCCCCGGCTGCCCCGTCTGCGTGATCCCGATGGGTCGGGTCGACGACGCGATCGCGCTCGCCGAGCGGCCCGAGGTGACCTTCACGACCTTCGGCGACATGATGCGCGTCCCCGGCGCCCGCGGCTCGCTGCTCGAGGCGAAGGCGCGCGGCGCCGACGTGCGCATGGTCTACTCGCCGCTCGACGCGCTCGAGCTCGCGCGGGCAGAACCCCGACCGCGAGGTCGTCTTCTTCGCGATCGGGTTCGAGACGACGGCGCCGGCGACGGCGTTGACACTGCTGCGCGCCCGCGCCGAGGGCGTGCGCAACTTCTCGGCCTTCTGCAACCACGTCACGATCGGGCCGCCGCTGCGCGCGATCCTCGACTCGCCGGGCCTGCGGCTCGACGCGTTCATCGCGCCGGGCCACGTCTCGACGGTGATCGGCACGCGGCCGTACGACTTCATCGTCGAGGAGTACGGCAAGCCGGTCGTCGTGACCGCATTCGAGCCGATCGACATCCTGCAGGCGGTCGTCATGCTGCTGCGCCAGCTTCGCGAGGGCCGCTGCGAGGTCGAGAACCAGTACACGCGCGTCGTGCGGCGCGACGGGAACCCGCGGGCGCTCGCGGCGCTCGAGGAGACGATGGAGCTGCGCGAGACGTTCGAGTGGCGCGGCCTCGGCTGGATCGAGCGGAGCGCGCTGAAGCTGCGGCCCGAGCTCGCCGACTGGGACGCCGAGGCTCGCTTCGAGCTGCCAGGCAACCGCGTCGAGGACCCGAAGGCCTGCCAGTGCGGCGAGGTGCTGATCGGCGCGATCAAGCCGTGGGAGTGCCGCGTGTTCGGCACCGCGTGCACGCCGGAGCGGCCGATCGGGACCTGCATGGTCTCGAGCGAGGGCGCCTGCGCGGCCTACTACAACTACGGCCGCCTGGCCAGACCGCACGACGCCGTCCCGGCGTGAGGCCGCGCAAGGCGAAGCTCCGGGACGAGGTCGTCACGCTCGCGCACGGCTCCGGCGGAAAGGCGACGCGCGCGCTCGTCGAGGGCCTCTTCCTCGAGGAGCTGGGGAACCCGCTGCTGGAGCCGCTCGGCGACTCGGCGCTGCTCGAGCTGAACGGCTTCCGGCTCGCGTTCACGACCGACTCGTACGTCGTCAAGCCGATCGTCTTCCCGGGCGGCGACATCGGCGAGCTCGCGGTGAACGGAACCGTGAACGACCTCGCCGTCGCCGGCGCGCAGCCGGTCGCGCTCTCGGCGGGCTTCGTCGTCGAGGAGGGCTTCGAGGTCGCCGAGCTGCGGCGGCTCGTCGCCTCGATGGCGCGCGCGGCCGAGGCCGCCGGAACCGTCGTCGCGACCGGCGACACGAAGGTCGTCGAGCGCGGCAAGGCGGACGGGCTCTACGTGAACACGGCCGGGATCGGCCTCGTGCCGTACGGGGTCGAGCTCGGCGCCGACCGCGTCCGCCCCGGCGACCGGGTGCTCGTCTCGGGCACCCTCGGCGACCACGGCATGGCGGTGATGATCGCCCGCGGCGAGCTCGCGCTCGAGGTCGAGCTCGAGAGCGACACGGCGCCGGTCCACGAGCTCGCCGCGTCGCTGCTCGAGCTCGGCGGGGCCGTGCGCTGGCTGCGCGACCCGACCCGCGGCGGGCTCGCGACCGCGCTCAACGAGCTGGCGCAGGATGCACAGCTCGCGGTGGCGCTCGACGAGGCGGCGCTCCCGCTGCGGCCGACCGTCGTCGGCGCGTGCGAGATCCTCGGCATCGACCCGCTCTACGTCGCCAACGAGGGGAAGCTCGTCGCGGTGGTCGCGCCCGAGGCGGCCGACGACGCGCTCTCGCGCCTGCGCGCACGAGCTCGGCGCCGAGGCGGCGATCGTGGGCGAGATCAGGGCCGAGCCGGAGGGGCTCGTGCTGCTCGACACGGCGTTCGGCGGCACCCGGATCGTCGACATGCTCGTCGGCGACCCGCTCCCGCGAATCTGCTAGCTCACTTGAGCGTCTTCAGGTAGGCGACGAGCGCCTTCAGCTGATAGGCGGTGAGGATCCCGCCCCAGTGCGGCATGCTCACGATCGGGGCCTTGCCGATCACGCTGCCGCTGCGGATCATGTCCGTGATCTTCTTGTCGGTGTTGAACTCCGAGCGGAAGTCGGCGCCCGTGAGCGGCGGGATCGCCTTGTCCTCCGAGAGCGGGTTCGGCACGCCGCCGAGGCCGTTCGGGCCGTGGCAGTTGATGCAGCCGTCGCGCACGTAGAGCGCCGCGCCCGCGACCTCGAGCCCCTGGCCCTGCGGCACCGCGGCGGCGTCGCGTCGGGAACGCTCGGCAGGCCCGCGTGGATGTAGGCGACGAGCTGCTCCACCTGCCGCTTGGAGATGACCGCGCCCCAGACCGGCATGTACGGCTTCGTCGGGTTCGCAGACTCGCCGAGACCGTGGTTGATGATCTGCGTCAGCTGCGCGAATGTCAGCGCCTTGCCCACGGTCTTCAGCTCGGGCACGTCCGGCGAGACGCCGCCCTGCCCGTTGTCGCCGTGGCACTGGGCGCAGGCGAACTGGACGAAGACGTGCGCGCCCGCGGCCACCTTCGGGTCGACGCTGGCGCCGCCGAGGCCGTCGTTGCCGCTCCGACCGTCTTCGTCTTCTTCGTGTAGTGGCCCGCGCCCCAGCCGATCAGGCCGGCCACCGCCACGAGCAGGACGACGACGATAGCGCCGACGGCGAACAACCGGTTGCTCACTGCGTCCTCATTTCGATCGGCAGAGGCTGGATCCTCCAGACGGCGATCCATCGGGTGGCGCGGACTACGGCTGCGGCTTTCCCGCGCCTAGGCGCCTGCGGCCTGGGGCGCGACCCTGCGGGCCGCGGTGCTCGAGGATCACCTCGAGCAGGCGGCGGGAGTGGAGCACGTGCTCGTGGGCGAGTGCCCGGGCTCCGTCGGCGCTGCCGGCGACGAGGGCTTCGAGGATCGCGCGGTGCTGGTGCACGTTCTGCCGGTAGAGGTCGTCGATCTCCGGCCCGCCCGGACGCCAGCGGCTCAGGAACGTCCGCCGCGCGCTCTTCGCGACCTGTTCGACGAGCGGGACGTCGGCCGCCTCGTAGATGACGTCGTGGAAGCGGTAGTTCGCGCGCACCCAGTCGACGGTGACCCGCGTCCGCTCGCTCTCGCTCCGCCTGCGGTCGAGCAGCTGCGTCCGTCAGCTCCTCGAAGCGCGCCTCGGCCGCGGCCAGCTCGGCGAGCCGGGCCGCGGTCATGTTCGGCGTCGCGAGACCGGTCACGAGCGCCTCGAGCTCGGCGCGGACCATGAACGCCTGCTGCAGCTCGTCGAGCGAGATCGTCCGCACGCGGACGCCGCGGTTCGGCGTGAACGAGACGAGACCGGTCGCGGCGAGGCGGCGGAGCGCCTCGCGGATCGGCGTGCGGCTGACGCCGAAGCGCTCCGAGAGCTGTTCCTGGCGCAGGACCGCGCCGGGCGGCAGCCCGCCGGAGATGATCTCGTCCTCGAGCGCGAGCGCGATCTCGTCGGCCTTGGTGCCGCCGGCTCCTCGCCTGGGGCTCAGCTCCGAAATTGGGCGGCCTCCGTGGATCCCTTCGAGCGCGAGCGTCGAGCTCTCGCCACCGCTGATCGCCTGCGCGACGGCGTCGAAGTAGCCGGCGCCGGCCTCGCGCTGGTGCCGCGTCGCCGTGTAGCCGTGCTCCTCGAGCGCGAACTCGCCCTCCTGCAGGCGCACGTAGGCGCTCATCCCCTCGCGCGCGTAGCCGTGCGCGAGCTCGAACATGCCCGCGTTGAGCGAGTGGAAGCCGGCCAGCGTGACGAACTGGAACCGGTACCCGAGCTCGCCGAGCTCCTCCTGGAAGCGGGCGATCGCGTCGTCGTCGAGCTGCGCGCGCCAGTTGAAGGACGGCGAGCAGTTGTACGCGAGCATCTTCCCCGGGAACTCCTCGTGGATCGCCTGCGCGAACTCGCGCGCCTCGCCCATGTCGGGCGTCGACGTCTCGAACCAGACGAGGTCGGCGTACGGCGCGGTCGCAAGGCCTCGCGCGATCGCCGGCTCGAGGCCGTCACGCACGACGAAGAAGCCCTCGGGAGTGCGCTCGCCGGTGAGGAACGGCTCGTCCGCGGGATCGGCGTCGCTCGTCAGCAGCCTCGCGCTGAGCGCGTCGGTGCGCGCGACGAGGATCGTCGGCACGCCGCAGACGTCCGCGGCGAGCCTCGCCGCCGCGAGGGTCCGGAGGAACTGGCTCGTCGGCACGAGCACCTTGCCGCCGAGGTGGCCGCACTTCTTCTCGGACGAGAGCTGGTCCTCGAAGTGCACGGCCGCCGCGCCGGCCTCGATCATCGCCTTCATCAGCTCGAAGGCGTTGAGCGGGCCGCCGAAGCCGGCCTCGGCGTCGGCGACGATCGGTGCGAGCCAGTACGTTCCGGTGTCCCCCTCGGCGGCGTGGATCTCGTCGGCCCGGAGCAAAGCGTTGTTGAGCCGGCGGACGAGCGCCGGCCCGCTGTTGGCGGGATAGAGGCTCTGGTCGGGGTACGTGTGGCCCCCGAGGTTGGCGTCGGCGGCGACCTGCCAGCCGCTCAGGTAGATCGCCTTGAGGCCGGCCTTGACCATCTGCACGGCCTGGCCGCCGGTGAGCGCGCCGAGCGCGGGCACGTAGTCCTCGGTGTGGAGAAGCGTCCAGAGCCGCTCCGCCCCGAGCCGGGCGAGCGTGTGCTCGACCTGGACCGTGCCGCGCAGCCGGAGCACGTCCTCCGCGCGAGTAGGGCCGCTCGATCCCCTCCCAGCGCCCGTTCGCCGAGCCGTTCGCCGTCAACCATCCGTGTCCCTCTCTCGTCGAGGTAGTCGTAGGCCGGCAGGGTCAGGAACTCGACGAACTCGTCGCCGAGCGCCACCTGCTCGAAGATCTCCCGCGCCTCGCCGGCGCGGCTGCGTTCGTACATCTCGTCGCCGAACTGCTCCCGGAGCCGCTCGAGCTCCTCGTCGATGACCGTGCGGACGTAGGCGCGGTCGAAGCGGCCGTTGCGCAGCCACTGCCAGACCTGCGAGCGCGCGATCTCCGCGGTCGCCGCGTCCTCCATCAGGTTGTAGATCGCCGCCGCGCCGGTGCCGCGCAGCCACGACGACAGGTACTGGATCGCGACGCTGACGTCGTTGCGGAGGCCCTCCTCGGTGACCTCGCCCTCGGTCGCCGCGACGTTCAGGAGGTCGGCGGCCGAGGTCGCGACGTCGTCGCGCTGCCGCTCGAGCTGGTTCGGGCGGTCGCCGAGGACGTGGTCGAACTCCTCCAGCGCGACCGGGACGAGATCGGGGTGCGCGACCCAGGTGCCGTCGAAGCCGTCGCCCGCCTCGCGCTGCTTGTCCTCGTGCACCTTCGCGAGCGCGCGCGCGTTCAGCTCCGGGTCCTTCCGGCTCGGGATGAACGCCGCCATCCCGCCCATCGCGTGCGCTCCGCGGCGGTGACACGTCTTGACGAGCAGCTCCGCGTACGCGCGCATGAACGGCGCGGTCATCGTCACGCTGTTCCGGTCGGGCAGGACGAACTCGGGCCGGTCGCGGAACTTCTTGATCACGCTGAACATGTAGTCCCAGCGCCCCGCGTTGAGGCCGGCCGCGTGCTCTCGCAGCTCCCAGAGGATCTCGTCCATCTCGAACGCGGCGAGGACGGTCTCGATCAGCACGGTCGCCTTGATCGACCCGTGCGGGAGGTCGAGCGCCTCCTCGGTGTGCGTGAAGACGTCGTTCCAGAGCCGCGCCTCGAGGTGGCTCTCGAGCTTCGGCAGGTAGAGGTACGGGCCGGTCCCGCGCTC
The DNA here is from genome assembly GCA_963746635.1 of uncultured Actinomycetes bacterium. GTDB lineage: Bacteria > Actinomycetota > Thermoleophilia > Gaiellales > Gaiellaceae > AC-32. The sequence goes on from CAVVBZ010000015.1 coordinate 13,374, forward strand.
GAGCAGCCGCTTCCCGTTGTGGAAGAGGTAGAGGCCGAAGTCGAACAGGCTCGCCGAGACGGCCTGGCCGTCGACCTGGAAATGGCGCTCGACGAGGTGCCAGCCGCGCGGGCGGACGAGCAGCGTCGCGACCTCGTCGTTCAGCCGGTAGCTCTTGCCGTCCGGGCTCTCGAACTCGATCGTCCGGTCGATCGCGTCGACGAGGTTCGCCTGGCCCTCGACCATGTTGTGCCAGGTCGGCGAGTTCGCGTCCTCGAAGTCGGCCATGAACATCCGCGCGCCCGAGTTGAGCGCGTTGATGACCATCTTCCGGTCGGTCGGGCCCGTGATCTCGACGCGGCGGTCGAGCAGGTCGGCAGGAACCGGCTCGATCGCCCAGTCGGCCTCGCGCACCTCGCGCGTCTCCGGCAGGAAGTCCGGAAGCTCGCCGGCCGCGAGCCGCTGCTGGCGCTCCGCGCGGGCGAGGAGCAGCTCGAGCCTCCGCGGCCCGAAGCGGCGCTCGAGGTCGGCGACGAACGCGAGCGCCTCGGACGGTGAGGATCCGCTCCTGGCGCAGGTCGTGCACGCCTGCGACGTCGGCTCCGGCTGCGGTGGTCATGGGCGTCTAGTCGTTCTCGTGGTCGCGCTCGCAGAACTCCGGGCACGTGCACGGAGCCGACTCGGCGGCCGTGACGACGTAGCTGGCGCGCGCCGAGCGCATGGCGGTGGAGCTCGAAGCCCGTGCGCCGGTGTGCTTCCGCTCGGCGGTGCGATCCCGGCTCTTCCGTCTCGACAGCAAGCGCGTCACCTCCTGATCGTGGCATATCTCGGATCCGAAGTCGACCAGTCCAGTCCGGATTTCCGCCCTTTCGTCTAGTAAACCCACCCATTCTGGATCCATTATGCCTGCCAACCGGACGTGTGCTCCTAGCCGTACGGGCTGAAGAGCCGTGTGCAACCATCCACGGGGTGATTCGACGGGGGCTGGTCATCGGGGTCGCGGTCGCGGCGTTGCTCGGCGTCGCGCCGGTCGCCCAGGCCGGGATCGCGGAGGTGAGGGACGGCCACGGGAACCTCGTCGGCAACGGCGGCCCGGGCACCTACGGAAGCGCCTACGACGCCGGCTGGACGCTCCGCTACGACTACGCCAGCCGGACCACCCGCGGCGTCTCGCTGCGAGGAGTGTCGCTCGCGGGCGGCGCCGTCTACGCGGAGCGGGTCTTCGTCCCGGCTCACGGCCTGCGCGGCGCGCGCGTCCAGGGGCTCCGGGTGAACGGCCACGCGGTCGCCGCGCGGCCGAACGCGCTCGTCCCGCTCGGCCCCGGGAGCTACCTCGTCGTCCTCCAGGAAGCGGTCGTTCCCGGCGAGGGGAGCGGGCTCGTCGGCCTGCGCCTGGTCGCCGGCGACGCCGCGCTCGGCCTCGATCCGGGGACGCAGGTGCTCGTCGGGCTGGCGCGCGCGGCCCAGCCGGCGACGCACCACCGGCAGGCGCGGCTCTCCTGGCTCGCGCTCGGAGTCTCGGGACACAGCGCGGTGCCCATCCAGGACGTCGTCTGGCCCGAGCTGCTCGGCGTGCCGTCCAACGGGAGCACCGGCCTGCGAGCGGTCGCGATCGCCGAGCGCTACCTCGGCATCCCCTACCGCTGGGGCGGCGCCGCCCCGATCACCGGCTTCGACTGCTCGGGCTTCACGATGTACGTCTACGCGCAGCTCGGGATCCATCTCACGCACTACACCGGCTCCCAGTGGTACGAGGGCACGCGCGTCCCGCCCTCCGAGCTCGAGCCGGGCGACCTCGTCTTCTTCGAGCCGAGCCAGCGCGGGCCCGCAGCACGAGGGGATGTACATCGGCGGCGGCCGCTTCATCCAGGCGCCGCACACCGGCGACGTCGTGAAGATCTCGTCGCTGAGCCGAGCCGTCGTACCTGAACGGCTACGTCGGCGCCGTGCGGCCCACAACGTCCTAGCCGCGACGGGGCAGATCGTGCGTCCGACAACGCCAGCTCGCCGCACTGCTGGCCGTTCTCGCGATCGGGGTCGGTTGCTCGTCGCAACACCGGGAGTCGGCAGGCGCGCCAGAGACGTCCCCGACTCCTCCGCAGACAACCCGGCCGGACCCCGGTCGCTTTCTCCAGCTGGAACACGGCCCGCGAGACGGGTGCGGCTCACGATGCTGGGAGCGCTCGGCTCGTCCAACAACGGCTTCAACTTCGACGGCTACGGGCGCGGCGAGCTCCTCGCGTCGGTGCCCCGGGGCTGGCGGGTGACGGTGCGGTGCGAGAACCGCGGCTCTCGTCGAATCTCCTGCGCCGTCGTCCCGGGCGCACGAAGCGCGACGCTCGCCTTTCCGCGGAGCCTCGGTGCCGAATCCGCTCCAGGGCCTCCCGCCTGGGGGCAAAGCCGAGTTCTCGTTCACCGCCGCGCGCACGGGCTCATACCGAATCACCAGCCTCGTTCCCGGACAGGCCGAGGCGCGCATGTTCGCCGTTCTGGTGGTGACCTCCGGACGGCCGGCCGTCGATCACCGCGCGGCCCGGGCCCTAGACCTCCTCGTCGAACCCCCGGCGCCGGAACACGACCGCCCAGTAGATGCCGACAACCGCGAGGAGCGCGATCGGCAGTGCCCAGGTGAGGACTGCCGCCGTTTGGAAGGAGGCGATCGGGACGTGTTCCATGGATACTCCTCTCGCTCGAGGTCAGTGGCCGCCGGCGGCTCCGAGCCGGTGCCCGTTACGCCGGCTCAGGAGAGCGGGGTCGGGAGTCGGCTCGAGCCAGCGGTAGAGGGCCCAGATGATGGCGATCGTGAACGGAACCGACCCCGGAACCCACATGACGCCGCCGGCGATCTGCTGGTCCGCGAGAGCGGAGAGTCTCGCCCGGTCGGTGGACGAGGTCTGAGTAGGCGTCGTAGAGAGGCGTGGAGGCGAGGGCCAATACGATCGCCAGCACCCAGCTCACGAGGAGAGCCGCGGTCAGGTAGACGGCGCGAGCGCCGTAGGCGAGGCGAGCGCGCACGGGAGGCGAGTCGATCACCTGCAGCCAGAACAGCATTCCGCCCAGCAGGAAGGTCGCGTGCTCGAGATCGTGAACCGCCGCGTGTGAAAGCGTCGCGTCGTAGAGCACCGGAACGTGCCACGCGACCAGCAGGACGTTGAAGACGATCCAGGCAGGAAGAGGCCGGGAAAGCAGTCTGGCGAGCGCCTTCACCGGGGTGCTCCAGCGACCGCGCGCAATGCTCTTGGCGACGGTCCGGCGAAAGTCCAGCGACAACCCCCGCCAGAGCTGCAACCATGGCGCCGAGTAGACGATCAGCGGTGGCGCAACCATCAGTAGCAGCAGGTGCTGCGTCATGTGAGCGGCGAAGAGTGTGTCGGAGAGCGGGTCGAGAGGCGTGTCCAAAGCCACGACGATCGTGAGCAGTCCCGTGTAGAACGACGCGTCGCGAAGGCGGCGCTGCCGCACGTCGCGACGCCGGTGCCGTCGTTCGCTCCGCCCAGCGAGTAGAGAACTGCCGCGACGAGCACGAGGAAGAACGGCGCCTGTATCGGCCAGGCAGCGGGACTCGTCAGGCTCGGCATCCGCAGATCCTCCTAGAGGAGGTAGAGGATGACCCAGGCGATTGCGACAAGCACGGCGAAGTAGATCCAGAAGAACGAGACCGCCTCGAGGCTCGGGAGGACCAGCGAGAGAGGATCCTCGATGTCGTCCGTCGTCCGGTAGGGGTCGCCGGAGGCCTCTCCCGACTCGGGCGAGCTCGCCAGAGTCTTCCGGTAGCGGATCGACGCAGCAAGCGTCGTCTCGAGCCAGTACAAGGCGCCGAGGCCAAAGAGGACGAGGAACCCCGTCCAGCCGAAATAGACGCTCGCGTAGCCGCCTTCCGTCGGACCGAAACCGACTGTGAACCAGGCGACGATCTGGAGCACGACGCCTGCCAGTCCAAGTGCCAGCGCCACCGCGCCCTTGACCCGCCACTGTGAGCGACGGTCGGCGCGACGGTCGCGGAGACCGAGCCAGAGTACCGCTGCGCCGAGCACCCAGGCAGCGGTCGCGAGCGTTCCAACCGTCAGCGACGGGTCGACGCCCTTCGGCCGCCAGAGATCGTTGCTGTTCAGCGACCGGAGGTAGAAGTAGGCAAAGACGAACGCGAGAAAGAACATCGCGGCAGCGCTCGCGAGCAGGTGCGCGGCAGACTCGAGGTTGCGCGAGAGGATCTGCGGGTCCTCGGCCTCGACGATCTCGTACTTCGATCCCTCGCGAACCCATTCGACCTGGCCCATGGTCAGCTCCCCGTGGCCGGGGCACCGGCGGGTCGCGCGACCGGAACGGCTCCGTCACCGTATCCGTAGGGGTCGCTGTCGAACGTCGGGATCTGGTCGAAGTTCTGCACGGGCACGGGCGAGGGCAGCTGCCACTCGATCGACAGCGAGTCCCACGGGTTTCGCTCGGCCCGCACGCGCGCGAACAGCAGCGAATAGACGAGGTTGGCGATGAACACGAGCATGGAGGCGCCGAGCACGAAGGCCGAGACCGAGGCCCAGTCGTTGAGGAATTGCAGGCTCGAGTCATACGTGACCACGCGCCGCGGCATGCCCTTGAAACCGACCACGAACAGCGGCAGGAACGTCGAGTTGAAGGCGATGAACATGCTCCAGAAGTGGATCTTCCCGAGACGTTCGTTCAGCTCCAGGCCGGTCATCTTCGGGAGCCAGAAGTAGATCGCGGCGAAGAAGGTGAAGATGAGGCCGCCCATGATCGTGTAGTGGAAGTGAGCCATGACGAAGAAGCTTCCGTGCTCGGTCGTGTCGCTCGGAGTATCTGAGTTGAAGATTCCCGAGAGACCCCCGATCAGGAAGTTGAAGAACCACGCGAGCGCGAAGAGCATGGGCACGGTGAAGCGAATGCTCCCGCGCCAGAGGGTCATCAACCCGCAGAGGAAGGTGAAGCCGGTCGGGATCGAGATCAGCTCGGTCGAGAGCATGTAGAACGGCCTGAGGTTGCTGTTGATGCCACTCATGAACAGGTGGTGCTGCCAGACGAGGAAACTCAGGAGCGTGACCCCGAGCATCCCGGCCACGGCCAGGCGGTAGCCCCACAGCGGCTTTCGCGAGAACACCGGCAGGATCTCGAGGAGGACCGCGAACCCGGGCAGCGCGAGGATGTAGACCTCCGGGTGCCCGAAGAACCAGAACAGGTTCTCGTAGAGGTACTGACTTCCGCCCCCGCTCTCGATGTAGAAGGTCGTCTGGGCGGTGCGGTCGAGCAGTCCCATCGCGAGCGCCGCGATCAGCACCGGGGCGGCGAGGACGTTGAGGATCGACGTCGACGCGACGCCCCAGACGAAGATCGGCAGACGCGACCAGGTCATCCCCGGCGCGCGCATGGTCACGATGGTCGCGAGCATGTTCAGGCCGAGCAGGCACATCGAGACGCCGACGAACGCGAAGAACATGATGTACGCGTCCATGCCGTAGTTCGCCTGGTCGTTGAGTGGCTCGTACCCGGTCCAGCCCGTCGGGAAGCCGCCGAAGAAGACCGTCGTGAGCAGGATCGTGCCCGCAGCCATCAGCAGCCAGAACGTGAGCGACTCGATCCGCGGAAATGCCATCCGGCGCGCGCCGATCATGATCGGGACGAAGTAGTTCGCGAACGGCCCGAGGATCGCGCTCGTCATGATCCCCATCATCATCGTCCCGTGCAGGCCCGACGAGCGTCAGGTAGTTGCCCGAGTTGAAGACGGGCGTGGGCCGCAGGAGCTCGAAGCGGATGAGCATCGCGTTCAGGCCCCCGATGGCGAAGAAGACCCCGATGCCGAAGAAGTACTGGATGCCCACGACCTTGTGGTCGGTGCAGAGGCCGAAGTAGCGCCCGATGCCCTCGGTCTCCTTCTCGCGCAGCGAGGGCGGGTAGCCGCGCAGTCGCGCGAGCGGGTACTGCAGGAAGCCGAGCCCGATCAGGAACCCGACCACACCGAGGGTGTAGCCGAGGAACACCGAGATGTCGTTCTGATCGGTGTCGCCGAAGTACGAGACGCTCGCGGCGGTGGCCTGGTGTCCGATCCACCAGCCGAGGTACCAGCCCCCCACACCCAGCACGACCGCCGCCAGGAGGTTGAAGCCGATCAGCCGGCGCCACAGCGGCCGCGCCGAGGTTTGTGCCGCACCCTGGCTCATCCGGCCCTCAGCTGCGGCTCGGGTGCGTAGGTCGTCGAGTACGGAGGCAGGTACTTCATGATCGGCCCGTACAGCGCCTTCTGTTGCGTGATCCAGCTTGCGAAGACCGACGGCGGAACGACCCGGCCCTGCTGGTCGAACATGTAGCCGTGCCAGAGGCCGCACAGCTCGGAGCAGCGGATGTTGATCGTCAGCGGCTTCTTGGTCTGGACGTAGACGATGTTGTCCGTCCCCGGGTTCGCGTCGGCCTTGACCCCGAGATTGACCGCCCAGAACGAGTGGATCACGTCAAGCGAGGTCACGTGCAGCCTGATCAGGGTGTCGGCAGGCAGGTAGAGGTGAGGTGTCTCGAGCCCGCCGTACGTCGGGTACCGGTAGGTGAACTCCCACTGCTGGCCGATCACCTGGACGTCCATCGCCTGGTTGTGATTCGACGGAAGGAACGTCGCGCTCGGGCCCTGGCCGCCGCCCGCTCCGTCCTTCACCAGCTCGTAGGTGCCGAAGGCCGCGAGGGCCAGCACGGTCACCGAGGTGATCACGATCCAGAAGAGCTGAAGGCGGGAGTCGCCTCTGACGGGGGACCCCGCGAGGGCGGCGTCGCGCTGCCGGAAGACGATCAGCGTGTAGCCGAGCATCACGAGGACGAAGACGATGATCGGCGTCGAGACCGCGATCAGGACTTGGTTGTCGAAGACCTGTCCCTCCGCCTGCACGCTCCCGTTGCCGGGTGGGATCAGTGGCCCGATCACGAGTGCCGCGATCGGCGTCAAGATCACGCTCAGCACCAGCCAGAGCACGAAGACGCGGCGTCCGTGATTGATGTCCCCGGCTGGGTGTGTTGCGGCGACCGTCATCCCGCTAGACGACGTTTACGAACCCGTCCATGTAGCCGATCGTCTGCATCGGCCCGCCGAACCCGAACTGGAATCCGGCCGCGCAGGGGACGAAGCACTGCCAGCGGTACTTGCCCTTCTTCCCGGTCCGGAAGGTGAACGTGATCGTTCGGTGGGCCATCGTCGTCGGGTCACACGGCGCGTAGCCACACTGGTTCTTGGCGTCGTCCGCAACGCCCTCGAGCGGGACGAGCACCCCGAGCTGCGGGATCGCAAACGTGTGCGAGGCGTCGTCGGGTTGATCTCTTCGAAGGGCTTGCCGTCGAGGGTCGGCGATCCCGACGAGACCCACAGGACGCGCGAGGAAAGGATTGCGAAGACCGCTGTTGCCGTCGAACTGGAGGATCTTGACGTGGACGAGCGCGTTCGCGGGAACGTTCCAGATCGTGCTCCGCTCCCATGCTCCCGAGGACGGATTCCGGATCAGGTACGAGACCCAGTCGGGATTCGGCGAGAGCTGTGATCCGACCGCCGCGACGGTCTGGATCGTGATGTTCGCGCTCGTGCGGCTCGTCTGCGCGTCGTAGGTGGGCGGCCCGCTCAGAAGCCAGTTCGCCACGTAGAAGCCGATCAGGACTCCGGCGACTGCCACGCCGAGAACCACCCCGCCGACCTTCCAGATCATCGCCGGCCGCACCCCTCGTTCTGCGGGCACGCTGCGCTCGTGCCTGCCCATACCCCCGACGCGACGGCGCACCTCGATCAGCGAGATCTCCATTGATCGGTCGGCGTGACTATCCCACAGATCGCGAGTCGCCGTCGGACATCTGTCGCGCCACCGAAACCGGCGGGCGCCGGCTCAGACCGGCCTAGGCGCTACGCGGCGCGATCGAGCTCGAGGTCTCTGCGACCCGGGGAACGTGCTGCTCGACTGCCTTGGAGCCGGCAGCACGGTGGCCCGTGTACATGACGAGCGCGAGAGTCCCGAGTAGCCAGACCGCGAGGATGCCGTTGAGGATGATGACTGTCGTTGTGGTCATGCGGCCACATGCTCGCGGGCCTGGATAAGAACCCCCTGAGATCCTGCTAAGAGCTTCCTGAGAATCTCCGTGCCGAGCGCCGCTATGCTCGGTCCGCGTACCACTCATGTCGGTGACCCAACCAAGCGCAGCCCCGCAACGGCGCACGACGAAGCGGCCGGTCTACTCGATCTGGGTATGGATCCTGGCCGCGCTCGTCCTCGGAGTTGCACTCGGGGGAGGCGTGGCGCTGGTCGGCAAGTCTGGCCGGGGCGCGAACTCGGAGAGCCCGCTACCGGGCCGACCTGTCGCGACCTGGGCGGCCGGGGCCAAGCGCGCCCCGGACTTCCGGCTCGTCGACGAGCGGGGCGGCGCGATCGCGCTCAGCCGTTTCCGCGGGACGCCGGTCATCGTCACGTTCATCGACCCCGTTTGCCGGAGCCTCTGCCCGCTCGAGGCCAAGGAGCTGAACGCTGCAGTCGCTGCGAGCCCCGCAGGGCGGCGGCCCGTGATCATCGCCGTCAGCGTGAACCCCTGGGCGGACTCCCGCGAGATCCTCCGCGCAGGACAGCAAGGAGTGGCGCCTCGTGCCCGAGTGGCACTGGGCGGCCGGACGCCAGATGCAGCTCGCGCCGGTGTGGAAGGACTACAAGATCGGCGTGCTCGCGAGGAGGAAAGGTGATCGCGGGCGTCACGGTGCACGACGTCTCGCACACCGAGGCCTCCTACGTCGTCGACTCGGCCGGCAACGAGCGCGCGCTCTTCCTCTACCCGTTTCGAGGACGAGACATGGCCGCCGTGCTGAGGCGGCTCTCGACCAGTCGCTCATAGGCGGCCGTCACTCGTCCGAGCTACGTAGCCGCCTCTCGCGTCAGGCCGATACGCCTGAGGAATGCGGCGATTCACTTCATTTGCGTGCGCGTGTGGGCGGGTGCGACATCGGCTTCGTCGGCGGCTCGGCGAGGAACGCGGCATCGCGCTGGCGATGGCGCTCGGGATCATGAGCGTGCTCCTGATCTCCGGCACGACGATCGTCTACTTCTCGAGCGCGAACGCACGCTCCTCCTCGCGCAGCAGCGCCGACCAGAAGGCATACGCGTTCGCCGAGGCCGGGATGAACGACGCGCTCTCGGTCCTCGAGAACGCGCTCGACCCCCGCACGGGGACGCTTCTGGCCCAGAAGACCGTCAGCTTCGAGGGCGGATCGGCGACCTATTCCGGCACGATCGACGCGAACTACCTCTGGACGATCACCTCGATCGGCTCGGTGCGTAGCCCGAGCGGAGTGGCGACCCACGGTCAAGCGAACGCTCAAGCGCACCGTCCAGATCCTCGGGCTCAACCAGAGCTCGACCGGAATCGCCTGGAGCCGCTTCTACCAGGACGCCACGACTCCGTGCCTGACGATCGACTCCGTCAACTGGCCCGCGCCCGTCTCGACCCGCGGCGACCTCTGTCTCGACAACGGCGCCACGATCACGGGCTCGACCACCACCGTCGACGTCGGCGGCAACGTCATCATCACCGGGCCCGACACGACACCGGCGGCGCGCGTTCCGACCGCCGCGTCCGGCTGGACGAACTCGACGAACGTCTTCACGAGCAACAGCGTCTACGCGACCAACGCGATCTCCGCCAACTCCACGGGCGCGACGCTCTCCGCGACCGGGTTCGGCTTCGCCGTCCCGTCGAGCGCGATCATCCACGGCATTCAGGTCAGCGTGATCCGCAAGGCGACCGCCGCGAACACGATCCAGGATCCAGACCGTCCAGCTGCAGAAGGCAGGCGTCGCGACCGGGTCGAACAAGGCGATCGCGGGGAACTGGACCACGAGCAACGTGACCCAGAACTACGGGACGACCTCGGATCTCTGGGGCACCACCTGGACCGCGGCAGACATCAACAACGCGAACTTCGGCCTCAAGTTCACCGCCAAGGCCGGCACCACCGCAACCACTGCGAACGTCGACTACATCACGATCACGGTCACGTACACGAACGACACGAACGGCATCGGCACCTCCGGGACACCGATCTCCGAGGCGAACGTCAACGGGACGTGCAAGTACAACGCCAACGCGGCCCACACGCCGTGCACCAACGCCGACAAGGTCTACGCGTCCAACATCTCGGCTTCGGCCAAGAACCAGACCATGCCCCAGATCGACTTCAACTACTGGTGGGCGCACGCGAAGCCGGGCCCGAAGTACCCGTGCACGACCTCGACCGGTACACCTCCGACCTTCGACAACGACGCGGGCTCGACGACCGTCCCGAACGACAGCATCCCGGTCAACGGCGAGATGGCCCCGCTCAACTCCGACTACACGTGCAAGGTGATCGAGAACGGCCTCCGCGTCGGCGAGATCTCGTGGAACCACACGACCCACGACATGACGATCTACGGCACCGTCTTCATCGACGGGAACTTCCGCTTCGACAACGACGGCCAGGTCATCCACTACCACGGGCGCGGGGACATCTTCGCGGGCGGCGCCGCCGAGATCGACGCGCTCGTCTGCGCCGGCGGCTCGGGAACCGACCTGGCTTCGAGCTGCTACGGCGACATGAGCAACTGGGATCCGTCCCAGAACATGCTCGTCCTGCTCTCGATGTACACCGGCCAGGCCGAGTACGATCAGGGCGGCACGACTTGCAGCCCGACCGGTACGACCTCCTGCCCGAACGGGTACTACGCCTCCGGCTTCCAGGGCGTCCTGTACTCGAAGGGCGACTGCCTGATCCACCAGATGTTCAGGGACAGCGGCCCGGTCATCTGCAACACGATCACACTGCCCTACGAGGCCAACGGCATGCCGACCTACTACCCGTACCCGACGCTCTCGAACCTCACGGGCGGGCAGAAGTACACGAACCCGGGGACCGCGGCGCAGTTCGAGCTCCAGCTCAACCCGGTCACCGGCTAGCCGGCTACCGCGTAAGTCACGGCAGGCCTGGGCCGGTCCGGCCGTCGAAGCGGTCGCCGTTCGTGAGCGCCGGAGTTATCGCCGTCACCTTCGCGGCCCTCGCGACGGCCCTGGCGACCGGGCTGGGCGCGGTGCCGTTCGTCTTCGTTCGCGACATGAGCCGCCGCTGGCTCGGGGTCTCGAACGCGATCGCGGCGGGGATCATGCTTTCCGCCAGCGGCGCCCTGGTGATCGAGGGTCTGATCCGCGGCATCGGCCGCGTCCTCGCGGGCGCCGCGGTCGGCGCCGTCTTCATCGCCGCGACGCGCAAGATCCTCGCCGGCCGCGACGACGTCCACTTCGGCCACCTCGAGGCCCACGACGCGAAGAAGGCGATCCTGATCGTGACCGTGATGACGCTGCACTCGTTCGCAGAGGGCGTCGGCGTCGGCGTCTCCTACGGCGGCGGGATCGAGCTCGGGATCGTGATCACGATCGCGATCGCGATCCACAACATCCCGGAGGGCCTCGCGATCAGCCTCGTGCTCGTGCCGCGAGGGACGCCCGTCCTCTCGGCCGCGGGCTGGAGCATCTTCTCGAGCCTGCCCCAGCCTCTCGTCGCGCCGCTCGCGTACCTCTTCGTGGAGGAGTTCGGCCCCTTCCTCCCGGTTGGGCTGGGCTTCGCGGGAGGCGCGATGGTCTGGCTCGTCCTCGCCGAGCTGCTCCCGGACGCGCGCGCGGAGCTCGACACGGGCTCCCTCGTCCGCTGGCTCGGCGGCTCGCTCGTGCTGATGTCCGCGCTCCAGGCGCTGCTGCTAGGTCGCTGATAGCGCGCGACGACGAGGCCGAGGGTGGTCCGGACCACGATCGAGGTCAGCGCGATGACGCCATCGACATCCACAACACGGGCGCGAGGCTGCGCAGTCGGCCCGCCGGGGGCTCGCTGCCTCATCGCGGGCGACCGTGAGCCGGTTACGGAGAAGTACCGATTTGCCGCTCTTGCGCCCAGCGGGCCCGAGCGAGGTCCTCGAGCTCGACTTCCTCGAGCCGCAGCTCCAGCCGCCCGAGCGCGGCCTCGTGATCCGGAATCCAGCGTTGCTCGATCGCCCGTAGACGCCTCGTCGTCGCTGCGAGCTCGGCGGTGATCGCTAGATAGGCCGCCCGCGCAGCCGCGTGCACCGCCGCTGCCGCGAGCGCCCGCTCGTGAGCGCGAGCGGCGAGCGCGACGCTGGAGCCGCCACCCAGGGCCACGAAATCGGGGCTCGCAGCGAGTTGAACCGTTGCGCTCACCGGAACGACGACGCCCAGCATGTTCAGCCATTCGACCGAGACCTCCGCGCGGTCGCGCCGGAGCGCGGAGACCAGGAGACGCCGCGGACCGGCAATGGTGAGCGCCCGCGTGTTCCACTCCGCTGCAACGGCGGCCTGCCGCTCCCACTCGAGCGTTGCCGTGGCGAGGCGCTCCGCCATGCGTTCCTGCTCGCGGAGGAGCGTCCGGCGCTTCTGGTCGAGTACGTCGGCGCCGCGCCGTGCCACGTCGAGCCGGCGCAGGAGCCAGAGGCGCCCCGCTCTACCCGGTGGGATCCGTATCGCCATCGCGGTTGCCGCTGTAGTACGAAGCAAGTGCCGACTCCGACAGCATCGTGAGCTCCTGCGGCGGAAGCATGGATGCGACGCGCCAGGCGCGTTCGAGCGTTTCCTCGAGCGTTCTGAGCTCGTCTCGGCCTTGGTGCACGAACCCGGTCTCGAACGCCTCCGCGAAGCCCAGGTAGCGGCGCTCGCGTCCGCTGAGCGCGTCTGCGCCCACGACCTCGGCGAGATCGGAGATGCGCCGCGCCTGCGCGACGAGCGCATAGAGCTGCGCAGCGATCTCGAGATGGTCCGAGCGAGTCTTCCCCTCGCCCGCCCCGAGTCGCATCAACCGGGAAAGAGAGCGGAGCGGGTCGAACGGCGGGTAGACGCCGCGAACGTGCAGCTCGTGCGACAGGACGATCTGCCCTTCGGTGATGTAGCCAGTCAGATCTGGAACTGGATGCGTGATGTCCTCCCCGGGCATCGTCAACACCGGCAGCTGGGTGAGCGACCCCTCACGGCCGTGGAGCCGGCCGGCGCGCTCGTAGAGACTTGCCAGGTCGCTGTAGAGATAGCCGGGATAGCCGCGCCTGCTCGGAATCTCGCCGCGAGACGAGGCGACCTCACGTACGGCCTCCGCATAGCTCGTCATGTCGGCCATGACCACGAGGACATGGCGACCGCGCTCGAAGGCAAGGTGCTCGGCGACGGTGAGGGCAAGCCGCGGCGTCGTGATCCGCTCGACCAGTGGATCGTCTGCGGTGTTGAGGAAGAGCACGAGATCCTCCGCGGTGGCTCGCGCCTCGAGCCGCTCGCGCATCGCGGCGGCATCGGCGTTCGTCACCCCCATCGCGGCGAACACGACGGCGAACGGCTCGTCCGCCACTGTCGCCTGGGCCGCGATCTGCGCGGCGAGCTCCAGGTGCGGGAGCCCGCCGACCGAGAAGATGGGCAGCTTCTGCCCGCGCACGAGCGTCGCCAACCCGTCCAGGACAGACACGCCGGTGAGGATCGGATCGCGGGGAGTAGCTCGCGCGGCGGGATTGATCGGCCAACCGCCAATCTGCCGCAAGTCGGCGCCGAGCACGGGCGGGCCTCCGTCGAGCGGCTCACCTCTGCCGCTGCAGACCCGGCCGAGCCAGCCTTCCCCGACCGGGATCCGCATCGGGCCTCCGCCGAACGAGACGCGAACCGCGTCCAGCGCGAGGCCGCTCGTGCCCTCAAAAACCTGGATGACCGCGAGCCGGCGATCGACCTCGAGCACGACGCCATGGCGGACCTCGCCGGAGTCGAGCCGAATCTCGACGACTTCGTCCCATCCGACCCCGTCCACGTCCTCGATGCAGAGCAGCGGTCCTTTGATCTGCGCTACCGAGGCGTACTCGATCGGCGCCCGGGAGCTCACGTCAGCTGACCGAGTCTTGCAACAAGGTGCTTGCCGATCGCCTCGACCTCTCCGACTCCCTCCGGCAGCGTGGCGTCGCGTGCGTACACCGCGGGCGAGAGGTCGAACTCTTCGATACGTCCGATCGGGATTCCGCCGTCGACGAGCTTCAGACACTGCTCCTCGACGGCGAACACGAGCTCGAGCAGGGCCCGCTGCTTCGCGGGCGCACAGTACGCATCGTTGACGCTGAGGCTGCTCTGCTGCAGAACTGCCTCACGCAACAACTGTCCGCTTCGGAGCACGACGCGCTCGCGGTCCGGAAGCGAGGTGACTCCGACCAGCTGCGCGATCGACTCGAGATGATCGGCCTCTGCGAGCAGCCGAAGCGCATGCTCGCGCCGACGTCCCCAGTCCGGCTGATCGTTCGCGACGTTCCATTCGGCGATCAGCTCGGCGTCGCGCGAGGAGGAGTCGCGCCAGCTCACAGCCGGGTAGTGGCGCGCATACGCGAGGTCCGTGTCGAGCGACCAGATACACCGGACGAACCGGCGCGTGTGCGCGCTCACGGGCTCGGTCATGTCGCCCCCAGGCGGAGAGACCGCACCGAGGATGGTGACCGACGCGTCGGCGTTGGAGTGAACGCGAACGCGGCCTGCACGCTCGTAGAAGGCGGCGAGGGCCGAGGCAAGACTGGCCGGGTACCCCTCCTCGGCGGGTAGCTCGCCGGTCCGGGAGGCAACCTCCCGCAACGCCTCGGCCCACCGTGACGTGGAGTCTGCGATCACGACCGTGTCGTAACCCATGTCGCGATAGAACTCAGCAACCGTGACCCCGGTGTAGATGCTGGCCTCGCGTGCGAGCACCGGCATGTTCGACGTGTTGGCGATCAAGACGGTTCGATCGAGCAGTGGCCGGCCGGTGCGCGGGTCCTCGAGCGCAGCCATCTCCTCGAGCACGTCAGCCATCTCGTTGCCTCGCTCCCCGCACCCGACGTAGACGATCACGTCCGCGTCGCACCACTTGGCAATCTGCTGGAGCAGGACGGTCTTGCCGGTCCCGAAGCCTCCGGGCACCGATGCGCTCCCCCCTCGGGCAATCGGGAAGAAGAGGTCGAGCGCACGCTGCCCGGTGTACAGAGGGACGTCGCTGCGCAGGCGCTCTCGTACCGGACGCGGTCGCCGCACCGGCCACTGGTGCGCCAGCGCGACCGGAACTCCCTCGACGCGCGCGATCGGCGTCGAGACCGTGTAATCGCCGTACGGTGCGATCCATTCGATCGCACCGGCGACTCCGTCGGGCACGAGCACGTGAAACGTGATCGCCTCGCTCTCCTGTACGTGCCCGAGAACGTCTCCGGATGCCACTTGCTGTCCGACGGCGAGATCCGACCGGAAGGGCCACTGCTTCTCCTGGTCGAGCGTGCTCGGCCGCTCGTCCGAGCTGAGCATCTGCTCGGCTCCGGACAGACGTCGGAGCATGCCGTCGTAGACACCGCCGAGAAGCCCGGGGCCGAGCTCGGCCCTGAGTGGATGGCCCGTCGTGACGACCTCGTCTCCGGGCCGGATGCCTCCCGTGTACGCGTACACCTGCACGGTGGCCGCCTCGGCATCGAGTGCTATGACCTCGCCGGGGAGCTTGGCGGAGCCGACCTGAACGAGATCGAGCATCCCGGTTCGAAGCCCTTCGACCTCGAGAACCGGACCGTTGACACGGCGGACGCGGCCCGCCGTCATCGCCAGAGCGTCTCTAACTGCCCGTCGAGCTCGGCGATCGCACGATCGACGAGGGCAGGAAGCGTGTAGTCGACAGACGTGCTGCCGGCACGCGCCAGGACGCCACCGATGTCCGGAGGGTCGACCACGACCTCCGTGTCGGCCCCGAGCTGGGATCTGGCTACCTGCGACACCCGCTCGAGTAGATCCCCGTAACGGGGATCTTCCCGCAGCTGCAGTGCCGCCTGTCGGGCGCGCAGTCGAAGCTCGTCGATCAGCGCGCGTTCGGCGGCGAGCCGCAACTCGCGCGCCCGCCGGTTCGCAGCCGCCCGTCGACGGAGCGACTCCCTCGTCGCAGCCTGGACACCCTCGAGCCGACCCTGCTCGGTCACTTCGCGGGCCGTTGCCTGCGCCTCGGCGAGGCGACGCTCGCACGCTTCGTCGACCTGCGCGCGTCGCCTTGCCACCTCGGTCTCCGCCTCTACCCGAAGCGCGATTCGCAGCGACTCGAGATTCATGCGGGCAGCACCGTCACGAGCAGGTCTCGACCGTCGAGCGGATCCGGAAGCGCCTGCCGCGCCTCCGGAGTCAGCAGTACGAGCCCGACGTCGCTGCCGATCCCGAGCCACGCCTCCCGCACCTGGTCCGGATCCGTCGCGTGCTTGACGTCGACGCCCGAGAGCGCGTAGCCGGCGAGCTCCTCGCGGTCACCGATAGCGGCGATCCGGCTCACGCCCTGCCGATCAGGATGATCGAGACCACGAGTCCGTAGATGGCGATTCCTTCGGACAGGCCGACGAAGACGAGCGATCGGCCGAACATCTCCGGCTTCTCGCTCACTGCGGCGAGCGCGGCCGCTCCAGTGTAGGCGACCGCGAATCCCGCGCCGATCGTGGAGCCCGCAACGGCGATGCCGGCGCCCAGGAGGGCCGCCCACGAGTTCGACTGGCTCGCGTTCGAAGCAGCCTGCGCAGAGTCGACCCCCCCGAAGAGCAGAAGGCATGCGACGCCGAGCGCCGCCAGCATGATCACGCCGTTGAGAGCGAGCAGCCTGCGAAAGCCGCGTGCAGGCGCCCTGCGCAAGGCCGCGGTCGTGACGACGAACACCAGCGCGACGGCCGGAAGGGCCCACAGGATTGAGTCGATCATCTCTCCTCCTCGATCGGTAACACGGGCATGCTCCAGGGGGCGAACGCGTGCCCCTCACCCGAGAAGATCCGGGAGAAGAGCTCGTAGTACTCGAGGCGAAGCGCCTGGACGCCCGTGACCAGAGCCTCGAGCGCGAACGCCACGACGTTCCCGAGCGCGAAGACCGCTACGGCGGCGATTCCGCCGGCCAATCCGCCCCAGAGGGCCGAGGCGGCCGCGAACACCACCGCGCCCAGGGCAGCGTGCATGAGCCCGAAGGCCGCGAGCCTCGCGAACGAGATGAAGTTCGACACGATCCGGGTGACCGCGTCGAACAGCTCGATGCCGACCTGAACGACGGCTGACGCACCCCCCGCCACCTGGAGCGCGAGCCCCGTCCCGAGGAGCACGATGCCCGCCATGGCGATCACGCCACCGAGAATCTCGGCGGGCAGCAGGTGCCAGTAGAGACCACCCGTGAAAATGCCGCCGCCCACGAAGATCATCAGGCCAGCGATTCCTGACTGATCGAGCAGAGCCACGGCGAGGCCGCTCTCTCTCCAGCGGTTCACGATTCCGAGCAAGTAGCTCACCGTGAGCAGCAGGCCCCCGAGGGCGAGAGCGACGAGAAACAGCGGAATGGGCCGGTCAACCGGATCGAGCCAGAGACTCGGCACGAGGTGCGTCGGTCCGAAGGCCTCGCCGTAGAGCAGCCCGAAGCACGTTCCCGCGAGTCCGCAGGCGAACACGATCAGCCAGAGATCGCGAACCTCGGCAAACCGCCCCTCACGGCGGCGACGAAGCCAGAGGCCGAGCAACGCGAGCACGAGGCCGTGACCCACGTCACCGAACATCATCCCGAACATCACTACAAAGGACGCCGCCGCAAACGCGGTCGGATCGATATCCCAGTAGCGAGGCGTTCCGTAGGTGCGGACGAGGGGACGAAACGGGCGCTCCACTGCGGTCGGCCGGAAGAGCGTGGGTGGATCGACCCAGGCCGGGCGCGGCAGCTCGACGACTCCGGAGCCGGCCTCGGCCAGCCGCTCGCCCAGCTCGTCGAGCCTCGCCGTCGGGGCCCAGCCCACCCAGGCGGAGAAGCTGCCGTGCTCGACCGCGAGCCGGGTGCGCCGTTTGAGCTCGGTCTCGCCGGCAAGGAGCCCGACCTCCTCGCGCCGCTCGAGCGCCGAAACCTCGGGAGGCGAGAGCAGGAGCGCTGGTTGCTCCTTGCTCTCGGTCACGACAGCCTTCAACCGCAGCAGCGCCTCGGCTTCCTCGCCCTCGGGCGGAGGCAGACTCCCCACCAGCTCCACGCATCCGGCCCGCGCGAGCTCGACCAGGACTTCGCGGGCGCGCGTGCGCGGCGACACGACCGCGACACGACTCATCCTGCCGGCCCGAACGGGCTCAGCAGAGGCCATCGAGCACCTCCCGCGCGACCTCGTTCCCTCCCTGAGCGGCGACAGCCAGCGCGGTTGCGACGCGCATCGCGTCGAGGCCAAGAAGGGCAACCGCCCCGATCACGACCTCTCTTCCTTCGAGTCGGGAACACTTCATCGCCTCCGCCTCGGACTCCACTGTCCGCCACCAGGCGAGCTCCGCGCGCCAGAGCTCGGTCGGCACATCGATGCCGGCAAGCGCCCAGGCGGCGTGCGGCGGAAGCTGCGCCCGCAGATCGGCGATCGTGTGCGCGCCGACCGATGCCCCTCCAAGGTCGGCCTGCCCAGCCTGGCCGAGACCTCGGGGACGATCGGCGATCAGCATCTCCCCCGCGATCAGGATCGCGGTTGCCCCGTCTGCCCAGGTCCGGACCTCGGGCGCCTGGGCCGCCACTCGTCGCGCCCAGGCAAGCCGAAGCGCCAGGTGAATGTCCTGTGGGTCGTCGCTGCCGGGGTCGCCCCAGCTCGAATGCTGCAGCAACCTCCGGAGCTCGTCCGCACTCTGGGCCGACGCGGCGGCATCCCAGACAGTAGAGAGCACGCCGAGCTCGAACGCCGGACGGAGTCCGCTGCCTGCGAGGTAGGCCAGCCGATCCTCGATGTTCACGAGCTCGAACCAGGCGGCGAGAGAGCGGAAGAGACGTTTGGCCTCCGGCGGCAGCCACGCCGCCAGGATGCGGAGCTGCAGCGCCGTGCAGCCGGCCGCGACCCGCTGCGCCTCCTCGAGAGTCGCCTGAGGAGACTTCGCGACCGGCGCGTATGCGGTGCCGGACAGACCCACCACAGCCTCGCTGAGCGACCCCGCACCGGCCAGCTCTCTCACCGTCTCGACGCCTGCGCGGCGCTCGAGCAGCAGACGTGCCCGCACGCTGCCGGCGACCCAGGCGGCACTCACGAGCCTGCCTCGAGCACGCGACCCAGCACGTCCGCGACGAGCGCCGGCAGTCGTTGCTCTCCGGACCTTCTGATCTGCTGAGCGTCGAGCTCCGCTTGCTGGAGGATCGAGACGACCTCGGCGTCGGTGACCCTGCGGCCGGCCTTCAGAGCGTCGTCGCGCTCGGAGTCGGCTCGCCCGCGCGCCTCGGAGAGAATGTGCTGCGCTTGCTCCTCGCTTTCTTGCGCGCGGCGCGCTGCTTCGAGCTCCGCGCGTCGGTGTATCTCGGCGGCCTCCCCTTCGAGACGATCGAGCGCGGCAAAGACCGGCGCCAGCTCCGCCGCAGCCTCTCCGCCGGCTGCGGCGGGAACCCCGCCGAGGCCACGGAAACGCTCGAGGAACCCGCCGATGGGCCCGACAACTCCGTGGCGAGCTCGGATTGCACCAGAGGCTTTCTCAACCATTCGTCGCTCGCTTTGACCGCCCGAAGCCTTGCAGAGCCGTGACCTCGGCGCCGAGAAGAGCGGAACGCACGACGCGAGAAGATCAGTCGGCGCGAGAGAAGCCGCCCTCCCCGCATGCACCGGCGCTGTCGCCTCGGCGACGCGTTGGTTCCGCGCCTATCCCCGTCCCATACGCCGTCGGTTCAGACGACGGAGCTCGTCTGCGCCCCAGACGATCACCGGAAACCCCATCAGGAGGACCAGATCGGACGGCGGCAGCGCCCTAGTCCCGAAGACGGCCTGTAGAGGCGGCACGTACAGGAGCGCCGCGGTGAACACCAGCTCGAAGGCGATTCCCCAGAGCAGCGCCCGGTTCGACCAGACGCCGACCGAGCGGAGCGACGCGGTCGAGGTGCGCGCCGCGAAGGCGGTCCCGACCTGGCAGGCGACGATCCCGGCGAAGGTCATCGTGGTCGCCTGGAGGTAGACGTGATGGAGCGAGCTGCCGACGGCGACCGAATCGCCGGGCGACCAGCCGGCTCGCAGGAGGACGAAGAAGAAGCCGCCGAGCACGAGCCCGGCCGAGATCCCGCCCAGGAAGCCCCAGGCGCGCACGAGCAACTCGCCGCTGATCACTCCCTCGCGCGGGCTTCGCGGCGGTCGGTCCATGAGGCCCGGTTCGGCAGGCTCCTGGCCGAGCGCAAGCGCCGGCAGCGTCTCGGTCCCGAGGTCGATCGCCAGGATCTGGAGGACGGTCAGCGGGAGCGGCACCGCGCCGCCCGAGAGGGCGAAGACGAGAAACGGGACGACCTCGGGCGTGGCGTGGGCGAAGATGTAGAGGATGAACTTGCGGACGTTGTCGTAGACGCGACGTCCTGCCTGCACCGCGGTCACGATCGTCGCGAAGTTGTCGTCCGTGAGCACCATCGTCGCCGCCTGGCGCGCAACCTCGGTCCCGCTCTGGCCCATCGCGACGCCGATGTCGGCCCGCCGCAGCGCGGGCGCGTCGTTGACGCCGTCGCCGGTCATCGCAACGACCTCGCCCTGGTCGCGCAGCGCGTCGGCGATCCGGAGCTTCGCCTCGGGTGAGCTGCGCGCGAACACGAGCGCGGGCTCGGTGCGGAGCAGCTCGCCGAGGGCTGCGTCGCTCAGACGGTCGAGCTCACGGCCGGCGACCAGCCGGACGCCGTCTCCGACGATCCCGATCTTGCGCGCGATGGCGACGGCCGTCGGGCCCGCGTCTCCCGTGATCACGACGATGCGGATGCCCGCCCCGTAGCAGCGCACGACGGCCTCGGCCACCTCCGGGCGCGGCGGGTCGAACAGGGCGACGAGCCCGAGGAAGACGAGGCCGCGCTCGACCTCCTCGCGGTCTTCCGGCGGCGGCGCTCCAGCCGGCAGGCGCACCGTGGCCGCCGCGAGGATCCGTAGCCCCTCCCCGGCCCAGCGTTCGCTGAGACCGACGATCGACTCGCGCTCGGCCGCCGACAGCGGGCGTTCAGTTCCGTCGGCGCCGAGAATGAGCTCGCAACGTTCGAGCGCCTCCTCCGGTGCGCCCTTCACGTGGACGTAGAGGCCGTCGGGACGCTCGTCGATCGTCGACATCAATCTCCGCCCGGCATCGAAGTGGAACTCCTTTCTCCGTCCGGCCTCGCGCGCGGCGAGCGTCACGTCGGCGCCGAGCAGCCTCGCGGCCTGGAGCAGCGCGAGCTCGGTGGGATCGCCCGCATCGGGGCCGAGCTCGGCGTTGTTGCACGCCGCCAGCGCCTGCGCGAGCCGCTCTACCGGCGGCTCGCCAGGCGGCGTCTGGCTCAGATCAAATTCGCCTGCGTCCGTCCAGACCGCCGTCGCCTGCATGCGGTTCTCCGTCAGCGTCCCGGTCTTGTCCGTGCAGATGACGGTCGTCGAGCCGAGCGTCTCGACCGCGCTCAGCCGTTTCACGAGAGCGCCCGAGCGGGCAAGCCCCCGGACGCCGACCGCCAGGGCGAGCGTGATCGTCGGCAGCAGGCCCTCGGGGACGTTCGCGACGATCAGCCCGATTGCGAACGTGAGCGCGTCGGCGGGGGGAAGCCCTGCCACGAGCGCGCCGAGCGGGAAGAAGACGAGGCCGGCGGCAACCGAGACACCCGCGATCAGCCACGCCACCCGCTTGACCTGGTGCTCGAGCGGGCTCTCCTCGCGCCGGACTCGCTGCGACAGCGCCGCGATCCGCCCGAGCTCGGTCCGCATCCCGGTCGCGACCACGACCGCCCGCGCCTCTCCACCCGTGCAGGCGCTGCCGCTGAAGACGAGGTCACGCGCCTCGAGCGGCGGGGCCTGCGCGTCGACGAACTCCGCCGAGCGCGAGACCGGAACCGACTCACCCGTCAGCGTCGATACGTCGACCTCCACCGCGCCTTGCAGTAGACGGGCGTCCGCCGAGATGCGGTCGCCCTCGGCGAGCAGGAGCACGTCGCCCGGCACGAGCAGCCGCGCCTCGATCACCGTGCGCCGCCCGTCGCGGAGGACGCTCGCCTGCGGCGGCAGATAGCGAGCCAGGGCCTCGACCGCGCGCTCGGCCTGCCGCTCCTGCAGGAAGGCAAACGCCGCGTTCAGAAGGATGACGCCCACGATCGCGGCCGCCAGCACGGCCGTCCCCGCGACAAGCGCCAGCAGCGCCGCAACCCAGAGAAGGAGCGCCAACGGATGCGTCAGCTGGCGAACCAGCTCCCCCGGCCACCGCCGGCCTTGCGGGCGCACGAGCTCGTTCGGGCCCTCAGTCAGCAGGCGCCGCTCTGCTTCGCGGCTCGAGAGGCCTTCGGGAGTCGTCCGTAGATGGCGCAGCAGCAGGTCGACAGGCTCGTGCAACGGGAGCCCGGGCTCGTCGGAGCTCGATGCCGCGCGGCCGTTCGTCTGCTGAGCCATCCTGCCTCCGATCGTCGCTGTGAGAGCAATCACAGCAATCGGGAGCGCCGCGGATCACGCCTGCGCTCAACTACCGAATGCGTAGTAAGCCGCGCGGGAGATCGGCGAGCGGCCCGATGCCCTCGGCGGCGTGCCTGCAGACGATGGGCGCGAACACGACGAGGAGGACCCGATGAAGACGATCGTGATCGCAACCGACGGCTCGCCCTCCGCGCGCGAGGCGGTCGAGTTCGGACTCGACCTCGCAGCCGAGCAGAAAGCCGACGCCGTGTTCGTGCACGTTGCGCCGGCCGTCGACGTGCTGCCGACCGGGGGCTTCGGCATGTCGTCCGCGAAGGAGCACGAGCTGACCGCGGAAGACCGGCGCTCGCTCGAGGATTCGGCCGCGCTGGCGGCCGAGCTCGGGGTCGAGGCGAAGACCGAGCTGCTGCTCGGCGACCCGGTCGACGAGATCGTCGCCTATGCGGACTCGATCGACGCCGACCTGATCGTCGTCGGCTCCCGCGGCCACGGGACGCTTGCGAGCGCGCTGCTCGGCAGCGTCTCGCGCGGCGTGCTGCACGAGGCACGCCGGCCGGTGCTGGTCGTCCGCGGCGCACACGTCCCGGCCGCGGCCGCCCGCTGACGGCGGAGGAGAGCTCCCTCAGGGAAATCCCGCAAGACCTGCGGGGAATACCCGCGCCGTGGTTCCGCGTCCGCCCGGATGGATCGGCGGGCGAACCACCCCACACTCCGCCAGAGAAGAAGGCCGAACGCCGAATCAGGACTCGGCCGCGACGGAAGGAGAAAGAGATGCGCAAGGTTCTCGAGATCGGAGGTGTGCTGGCAGCCATCGTCCTGATCGCGTTCGGCATCGGAGCGATTGTGATGGGCATCAGCGGCCAGTCGACGGTCAACGACAGCCTCAAGCAGGAGCAGATCACCGGCTCGGGTGACATGACACCGACGGCCATCGCCGCCGAGGTCAAGGCGGCCAAGACCGCACAGTCGGCGCTCGTTTCGAAGGTGCAGGCGGCAGGCGGGAAGATCACCCCGGCGCCGATCGACACTCCGACGTGCTCCATCGCCAACAAGCAGGTCACGAACGGCGCCCAGGCGCGCTGCTTCGCGAAGTACATGCGGATCCACACGTTCGGCGCCACCTCGGGCCTGACGTACTCGCAGATGGGCCGCAGCATCGCCAAGCCCGGCACGCCGCTGAAGTTCACCGACGGCCTTGGCGCGACGAGCGACCCGACGTACGCGCTGACCGACCCGAAGACCCAGCAGCCCGTGAACAACGGACGGCGTGACATCTGGGTCACCTACACCGCGCTGACGACCGCGCTCAACTCGAGCTACATGGCGTCACGGCTCTCGGTGTTCGGGATCGTGGTCGGAGTGGCCCTGCTGCTCGCCGGCATCGGCTTCGCGATCCTCGCCCTGATGGGCGCACTGGAGAGCCCGAAGACGGCATTCGGCCACGAGGCCAAGGACAAGGAGGTCGCCGCGCGGCCCCCGGAGGTCCCCGCGAAGGCCTAGACGGACTCCTCCGTCGCACACGACGGGCCGCCCTCGGGCGGCCCGTCACTCCCCCGGCAAAGGCCGCGCCGCCCGGCGCGGCCTTCCCCTGTTGAGGCGTTGCCCGAGCCGATCTCATACAGTCACTCGGCGAACCGTTCGGCGCGAGGAGGAAGCCACGATGGCAACAGGCACCAGCGAGGAGATCAGGGTCGGGGAGGTTGCGATCCGCTTCCTGGTCGAGGGTGAGGAGTCGGAAGGGTCGGTCGCGGTCTTCGAGTTCGACGTCCCCGCCGGCGCGAAGGTGGCAGCCGCGCACAGCCACGACGCCTACGACGAGACGATCTACGGCCTCGAGGGCGTCCTGACCTGGACGATCGACGGCACGCCGACCGACGTCGGGCCCGGTGAGGCGCTTTTCATCCCCCGCGGCGCCGTCCACCACTTCGACAACACCCACGACGACGACGCGAAGGGGCTCGCGGTCGTGACGCCCGGCATCCTCGGGCCTGACTTCTTCCGCGAGGTCGCAGCCATCGTCGACGCCGCAGCAGGCGGCCCGCCCGATCTCGCTGCGATCGGGGCCGTCATGCGCCGCCACGGCCTCACCCCCGCGCCCTGACGGCGCCCCACGTCACTCTTCGAGGAGACCCTGGTCGAGTGCGTAGCGGACGAGCTCCGCGCGGCTGGCGAGGCGGAGCTTCTGCATGATGTGCGCCCGGTGCGTCTCGGCCGTGCGCACCGAGATGTAGAGCTGCTTGGCGATCTCCTGGTTCGTGTGACCGAGCGCGAGTAGGCGCAGCACCTCTCGCTCGCGGTCGGAGAGCGGATCCTCTTCGGCGCGCCTGAGCTCTTCCGTCTCGGCCGCCACCAGCCGCGCGCCGAGCTCGGGGTGGACGTAGCGCCCACCTTGCGCGACCTCCTTGATCGCCGCTACGAGCTCGGAGTCGGCCGCCTCCTTGAGCACGTAGCCGCTGGCACCCGCCGAGAACGCTTCGCGCACGTAGCGGGGGTCGTCCTGCATCGAGAGGACGAGCACCTTCAACTCCGGGGTCTCGTGCACAAGCTGTGGCACGACCTCGAGCCCGCTCTGGTCTGGCATGACCACGTCCAGCAGGACGACGTCCGGCTTCAGCGAGCGCGCCTCGAAGACGGCCTCGCGCGCACTCCCGGCCTCACCGACAGCCTCGAGCCCTTGCTCGGCGTCGACGAGGAGCTTCAGCCCGGCGCGGACGACGGCGTGGTCGTCGACGATCAGGATCCGTGTCTTCCCCTTGGCCATCAGAGCGGCACATCCGCCGCGATCGTCGTTCCCGCGCCAGGGCTCGACTCGATTCGCAGCCGACCGCCGAGCAACGCGAGCCGCTCGCGCATCCCGATCAGCCCGAAGCCCCCGGACGGGGCCTCGTCAGGGTCGAAGCCTTGTCCGTCGTCCTCGACGACTGCTGTGACCGAGCCTTCCATTCGCGTCAGCGCAATGCTGACGTGCCGGGCGCGCGCGTGCTTGACGACGTTCGTCAGCGACTCCTGGACGATCCGGTAGAGCGCGGTCTCGACCTCGCCCGGGAGCCGCTCGGTCCCGAGCGCCACCCCGAGATCTATCGCGATCCCCGTTTGCTCGGAGAACGACGAGGCCAGGTGCTCGAGCGCCGCGACCAGCCCGAAATCGTCGAGGGCGCTCGGACGGAGCTCGACCGCCAGCCGGCGTACGTCCTGCAGGGTCGCGACGACGAGCTCTCTCAGCCCCGCGGTCGCGGCGCGGGCCTCGTCCGCCTCGAGCGTCTCCTCCAGCGTCTTCAGGCCGAGGAGGATCGAGGTCAGCGCCTGGCCCGTCTCGTCGTGGAGCTCGCGGGCGAGACGGCGGCGCTCGAGCTCCTGCGCGTCGACCACGCGCCGGAGCGCGTCCCGGGCGATCCGCTCCGAGAGGTCGACGGCGACCGCAGCGCGGGTCGCGAACGTCTCGGCCAGCCGCAGGTCCGTGTCGGAGAAGCGCGGCTCCGGGCCAAGCTTGTCGTGAGCTTCGATCACTCCGATCGACTGCCGGCGGACGACGAGGGGAACCCAGAGGCCGGTGCGCGCCCCGATCAGCCGCGTGAGCTCGGCGTTCACGTCGGGATCGTCGAGAACGGAATCGACTCGCTCGCTCGTGCCTCGCTCGAGAACCCTGCCGCTCTTCGAGGCCGAGCGCTCCAGCGTTCGGCCAACCAGCTCCTCGCTCCTCTCTCCGGCGGCCGCTGCCACCCGTAGCTGCTTGGCGCCTGCGGGTAGGAGTACCGTCACGATCCGAGCGTCGAGCAGCTCGCGCAACCGGCGCGCGACGAGGTCGAGCAGGCGGTCCAGGTCGGTCTCAGTCGCCAGCGCATTGCCGACCTCGTTCAGCGACTCGAGCTGATGAGACCAGCTCGTCGCCGCCTCGTACAGGCGCGCGTTTTCGATCGCAACCGCCGCCTGGCCGGCGAGCAGGCCGACGAGGTCCTCGTCCTCGGCCGTGAAATCCTCCCCGGCCTTCTCGGTCAAGTAGAAGTTCCCGTAGGCGACGCCGCGGAGCACGATCGGCACGCCGAGAAACGAGCCCATCGGCGGATGGTTGGCCGGGAAACCGACCGAGCGGGGGTCCTTGGTCAGGTCGTGGAGACGGAGGGGTTTTGCCTCCACGATCAGCGCGCCGAGTATTCCACGGCCATGTGGCGGGTCGCCGATCGCAGCGAGCATCTCGGGGTCGATGCCAGTCGTGACGAAGAGCTCCAGGCCCGAGCCGCTCTGGTCGATCACGCCGAGCGCTCCGTAGCGGGCGCCCGTAAGCTCGGCGGCCTTCTCGACCAGGCGCTGGAGCAGCGCGTCGAGGGAGAGCTCGGACGTGATCGCCACGCCGGCCTCGACAAGAGCGCGAAGCCGTTCCTCGCTCGAGTTGGCCGCCACCACGGCCACGAGCGTACCCGCTCAGCGGCCCCCTTACGGCACAGGTCTCAGGCCGCGTGGCTGCGCGCGCGAGAGCGCTGCTTGACCACCAGCACCGGCCGGTCGGCCTTGTGCACGATGTCGGTCGAGACGCTGCCGAGCAGCGCCCCTGCGATCCCGCCGCGCCCGCGCGAGCCGACGACGATCAGCTCTGCGTTCCGAGCGCGAGCAAGCTCGATCACTCGCTCCGCGGGATGCCCTTCGAGAATCTCGGACTCGCTGTCGACTCCCGCTTCGCCTGCCAGTGCCTGCGCCTCCGCAAGTGCGGACCTTCCCCGCCGAAGCTCCTCGCTCAGCGAGCGTTGATACAAGGGATCGCCGAGAGCACGAAACGGACCGTGGCGGACGTATACGAGCGTCGCGACCGCCCCCGACTCACGCGCGAGCGCGAGCCCGGTCTCCAGAGCCTCGTGGGCACCCGGCGAGCCGTCGGTCGCAATGACCAGGCAGGGCTGCTGCTGTCCGTTCTTCTCCATTCCGTACTCCCTTCGTCTTCGTAGAGAATCGGGCTCGGACGCCGGGCCGGCATCCGAAGGGCGCCTGATCCGGGCTGCGGGTTTTCCGCGCGGGCTTTCGTGCCTTTCCGCTGGCGTCGCCGCTCGCGATGGCGGACACTTGGGCCGATGAGCGCTCCGACTCGTGGCCGGATGCCCGCAGACGCGGTGGATGTGATCCTCCGCGACGGCTCGACCCTGCGACTACAAGCGCCGACCCACGACGACCTGGACGCGCTCGAGACGTTCTTCTCGGGCCTCTCCGACCGCAGCTTCTACCTGCGTTTCCACGGGGTGCGCCAGGTCGATCGCTCGCTCGTCGAGCATTTCGTCGACCCGGACTGGCACGACCGGGGCGTGCTCGTCGGTGTCGTCGCTCACGAGATCGTCGCCGTCGCAGAGTTCATGCGTCTTCGCGACGAGCGGAGCGCCGAGGTGGCGTTCGCAGTCGCGGACGAGCTCCAGGGGCGCGGGATCGGCACGCGCCTGCTCGAGCAGCTGGCCATGCGTGCGGCAGCCACGGGGGTCGAGCGCTTCGTCGCCGAAGTGCTGCCCGACAACGCGGGGATGCTCGCGGTCTTCCGGGACGCCGGCTTCGACGTAGCCCGCGAGCTCGAGCACGGCGAGATCGAGGTTCGGTTTCCGATCGCCGTGACCGAGACGTTCCAGGCCCGAGTCGACGAGCGCGACCACCTGGCCGTGACCGCCTCGCTACGGCCGTTCTTCGCCCCGCGCTCCCTCGCGGTCGTCGGCGCCTCGCACCGGCGAGGATCGATCGGGGGCGAGCTGTTCCGCAACGTGCTCGCCGCCGACTTCGAGGGCGCCGCCTACCCCGTCAACCGAGGCGGCGAGCCGGTCGGCGGCGTGCGCGGCTTCGGCTCGCTCGCAGAGTTGCCCGAGGTCGTCGACCTCGTCGTGATCTGCCTCCCCGGTGAGCACGTGCTCGGCGTCGCCGAGGAGGCGCTCTCACTCGGAGTCAAGGCGATCTGCGTCATCTCGTCCGGGTTCGCGGAGATCGGAGCCGAGGGCGCGGACCGGCAGGCGCGGCTCCTCGAGCTGGTCCGAGCCCACGGCGGCCGGCTCGTCGGCCCGAACTGCCTCGGGATCGCGATCCCGCCGCTCGGGCTCAACGCCACCTTCGGCCCGAGGCCGCTGCCACCGGGGCCGATCGCTTTCTCCTCCCAGAGCGGGGCGCTCGGGCTGGCGCTGCTGGAGAAGGCGACGGAACGACGGCTCGGCTTCTCCGCGTTCGTCTCGATCGGGAACAAGGCCGACGTCTCCTCGAACGACCTGCTCGAGTGGTGGGAGGACGACCCGGCCAGCGAGGTCGTCCTGCTCTACCTCGAGTCGTTCGGCAACCCCGCCAAGTTCAGCCGCCTCGCGCGCAGGGTCGCGCGGCGCAAGCCGATTCTCGCGCTCAAGGCGGGGACGACCGGCGCGGGCGCGAAGGCGGCCAGCTCGCACACGGCCGCGCTTGCCAGCTCCGACGCCGCCGTCGAGGCGCTCTTCCACCAGGCGGGCGTGCTGCGCGCGCGAACCCTCGAGGAGCTCGTGGACGCCGCCGTGCTCCTGTCACGCCAGCCGCTCCCGGACGGGCGCCGGGTGGGGGTGCTGACCAACGCGGGCGGCCTCGGGATTCTCTGCGCCGACGCCTGCGAGTCGGCCGGGCTCGAGCTACCGGAGCCGGGCGAGGAGACACGCGCGGCGCTGGCCGAGGTGCTGCCCGCAGAGGCGAGCCTTGCCAATCCGGTCGACATGCTCGGCGGATCGACGGGCGCAACCTACGAGAAGGTGATCCCGCCGCTCCTCGCGGACAGGCGACTCGACGCCCTGATCGTGCTCTTCGTCCCGCCCGTTGTTGCCGGCGCCGACGAGGTCGCCGCCGCGATCCGGAAGAGCGTGAGCGAGGCCGCGTCGGAGAAACCCGTGCTCGCGGTCGTGATGAGCGCCGAGGGAACGCCGCGCATCCTGCTCGAGGACGACTGCCCGGTGGCGACCTTCGACTATCCGGAATCCGCAGCGCGCGCCCTGGGCCTCGCGGCGTCACGCTCGGAGTGGCTGCGCCAGCCTGCCGGGACCGTGCCCAAGCTCGAAGGCGTCGACCGCACGGCCGCGCGGCACATCGTCGAGGATGCGCTCTCCTCGGGCGAGGGCTGGCTCGAGCCGGACCGGATCCGGGCGCTGCTCGACGCCTACGGCGTTCCGCTCGTGCAGGAGCGCGTGGCCGCGAGCGCCGACCAAGCGGTCGACGCCGCCCGCGAGCTCGGCTACCCGGTCGTCGTCAAGACCACTGCCGCCGGCGTGCACAAGACCGAGCGCGGCGGCGTCGCGCTCGACCTCCGCGACGAGGAGCAGGTGCGCGCGGCCGTGGAGCGCATCGGCGCACCGGTGCTCGTCCAGGCGTACGTCAGCGGCGGCGCCGAGCTCCTCGCCGGGGTCGTCCAGGATCCGGTCTTCGGGCCGCTCGTGGCCTTCGGTCCAGGCGGCGTGCTCGCGGAGCTGATCGGCGCCGCCGGCTTCCGGCTCGCTCCGCTCACGACCGTCGACGCGCAGGAGCTCGTGCTCGGCGGGAAGGCAGGGCAGCTCGTTCGCGGCTTCCGAGGCGCCTCCCCTGCGAAGGCCGAGGCGCTCGTCGACCTCGTCCACCGGCTCTCGCTGCTCGCCGAGGATCTCCCCGAGGTCGCCGAGCTCGACCTCAACCCCGTGATCGCGCTGCCCGACCGCTGCGTGGTCGTGGACGCCCGTATCCGGGTCGGCAAAGCAGAGCCGAAGCGCTCGCCGAAGACGTGGTAACTCGCGAGCTGACGGGCTGAGAAGATCAAGATCCTGTAAGGAATCCGCCCGGACCGTCAACATTTCGAGCGGCTCGTCGTTCTAGGCGGTATGGAAGCGACTCCCGCTCTCTCGGATTGGCCGGTTTTCGAAGGGGACGATTCGGACGACAAGGTCTACCTCTGGCGCGAGGAGCAGTTCCGCCAGCTGGGGTTCAGCGCCCCCCGGGCCACCGAGCTCGCGTTCTCGCGCGCGGATCTCGGTCAGGCGCGGTATCTGCTCGGAGCCGGCTGCGACCCGGAGCTCGCGCTCCGGATTCTGCGCTAGCAAGCTCGCAAGGCCCAGAGCGGTGGCATGCTGCCCGGTGTGGACGACGAGCGCTCCGATCCGGCCGCCCTTCCCGTCGCTCACGCGTTCGATATCGCGGGCGTCCAGGAGCGGCTCGCCGCGGGCAGCGGCGGCTACGAGATCGTGCACCGCTCGCCCAGCGTCGAGCTCGGCGTCTACGTGCTCGTCGCGCCCGAGGCCGACCGGCAGCAGCCGCACGAGGACGACGAGGTCTACGTCGTGCTCGAGGGCTCAGGCGTGCTCGAGGTCGAGGACGAGCGAGTCGAGCTGCGCGAGGGGCACGCGGTGTTCGTCCCGGCCGGCGCGGAGCACCGCTTCGTCGGCTACGAGCGGCTGAGCGTGCTCGTCATCTTCGAGCGCGGGTCAAGCCGCTCTGAATGAGCTCGATCGGCTCGGTCGGTCAGTTCAGACGGACGCACGAGCAAGCCCGCGCGTCCTGATGACGGCATCGCAAGCGACGCCTCGGACCTAGAAAATGTCGCCGCCCTCGCTGTCGCCGGGGCCGGGCGTCGGCAGGTACGACGAGCTCCGCGATCTCCTCGATCCGCTTCCAGGAGTAGACGTCCTCGGCGACCCGCGGCGCCCCGGCGATGTGCTCGCGCCAGGTGATCGCCGCGCGGAGGAAGTCGGGCTCCGCGAGCAGCGTGAGGGCGTCCGCCCCGGCGCCGGAGTCGAACACGAAGACCGCCTCGTCGTGGGAGAGAAAGACCTCGTGCCGGTCGAGCCCCGGGATCTGCTCGGGATCGAACGGAGGGCCCTCGGCGAGCAGGTCGCGAACGGAGTCGTATGCGTTCGGCTTCAACGGCACGACCACCGCAAGCCGCCGCGGGGGCGCCGCGTCGAGCTGCATGGCGGCCAGCCGCTCCGCGATCTCTCCTACGAGGCTCGGCTGCGCCACGGTCGCGATCGTAACGGGATCGCCGTGCACCCGGACGAGGACGACCGAAGGACGGCCGTCGACCCGCTCGCTCGTCGTCCGGCCCACACGAACGGCCACGAGGTCCTCGTACGCGATCTCGTACGAGCTCTCGAGCCCGTCGAGGCGCAATCCGTGGGCAAGGAGCTCGAGCTTCCCGGCCGCGAGCGGCCCCGAGCCTTCACGCCAGACGACTCCATAGCTTCGCTGCATGGACGCATACTCGGGGCCGGGCGCGTCGTGGACATCCGGCCGCCCCCCGATCCCCGTTGCGGAAACTCCGCAGGCGGATCCGGCCACGCCCCGATGGCCTCGCCGTCCGCTTACGCGACGCTGGATGCGTAAAGAGGAACCGAGGAAAGGATCAGCAATGACCATCGTCAAGTCACACCGGTTCCCCGTGACTGCCCGCTGGAAGGAAGGCCGCCTGACCGATCTGACGGCCGCCGGCAAGCCAGACCTCGAGGTGGCGACGCCGCCCGGGTTCAAGGGTGGGATCGAGGGCGTTTGGAGCCCTGAGGAGCTGCTCGTCGGCTCGCTGGCATCGTGCTACGCGGTCACGCTCGTGGCGATCGCCGAGCGCGTCCCCGTGATCTTCGACGTCCTCAGCGTCGAAGGGACGGGACACGTCGAGCGGCGGACCGACGGCCGCGTCGGCTTTGTCTCGATCGAGATCGACGTCCACGCCGAGGTGCCTGCGAGGCACGTCCACGACGCCGAGGTTGCGGCACACCGCGCGAAGGAGCTGTGCATCGTGAGCCTCGCGCTCGACGTCCCGGTTCAGATCGAGGTCCAGATCGTCCCAACCGCCGCTGGAGTCTTGACGCCAGCGTAGAGCCCTTGTAAACGAAGCGGGTCCGTCTCAAGCTACGTGCACGATGGTGAGAGCCGTGCGACGGCGATCCCGCGAACAGGACCGGACAGCGCGCGCCCCGCGCGCGCTCGTCTCGGTCGCCGTCGCGCTTTCCGTGCTCTTCCTTGCGGTCGGCTCGGCTTCGGCCACGCCGGTCACGATCGACTTCGAGTCGCTGACCGCGAATCAGGTCGTCAACACGCGGCTGAGCCCGCCCGCCGGGCCGCTGTTCATACGGGGCACCAGCCTGAAAGCGGGTCTGGGGGACTGCGGCCCGCCAAGTGTGGACGCGAGCGACCCCGCGTACTCTGGGAGCCAGTCGCTGAAGCTGGACGGCTGCGCCGGCGGCGACACGGGTCACTACTCGGCCGCGTACTTCGCGATGGGCTACACAACCAACGACATCCTCTTCGAGGTCGGCGAGACCCTCCACCCGAACCCCTGCCCCAATGATCCGATCTGCTGGGAGATCTGGTCGACGGCATTCGACGCGAACGGCAATGTCCTCGCGCAGCAGCAGACGTTGCTCAGCAAGTTCGACACCTTCAAGGCCGTCCCGCTCCACTCCAACGCCGGCGACATCGCCTACGTCGCCGTCGAGCTCGGCAGCAAGGACCCTGAGCCGAACCCCGACTCGCCGACCGGGGTCACCCTCGCAGCCGGCGGCTCGTACCTGCTGATCGACGATCTGCAGTACAACCCGCCCTCCTCTCCACCCGACAGCAGCTTCGTGCTCGGCGCCCAGCCGGCCTCGGAGCGCGTCGCGCTCGGCCAGTACGTCGACGTCACCATCCCGATCACCTGGTTCAACAACCCGGACCCGTCCCAGAGCCCGGTCCTGCTGGAGGTCTATCCGCCCGCAGGCATCACCGGGTCGTTCTTGCAGGCGAATCCGACAACCAGCGCGAGCCCGAAGCTCAGGATCAGCGTCGACAAGTCGGCCCTGACCGGCAACACAACCGTCGCCGTCACGGGCTACGTCGACAAGGGCACCGTGAACCAAAAGACGGCGACCAAGAACATCCCGGTAGAGGTGTTACCGGCGTTCATCGTCTCCCCCGTCGGCGAGTACACGGCCGCCCCGTGCACGCCGCAGTTACTCGGGGTGCACATTGCCTCCGACAGCCTCTTCTCGGACCAGGTCGTGACCGATGTCTTCACCCAGACACCGGCCAAGATCGTCGCGACCTCGCCCGGCTCGCTCCAGGACGGCAACCACGCGCAGGCGACGCTCGATCCCCACAACGGCTCGAGCAACATGACGCTCACGATCAAGCCCGACGCCGGCACGCAGCCGACCGCGCCCGGCAAGGTCACGGTGAACGCTTACGCCTCGGGATACGCCACGCAGACGCCCTCGCCGGACGGACACATCCAGATCGTCGCGGGCGAGGTCTCGAAGGTGCTGCTCTCGGGCACGTCGTACTTCCCGTCCGCCTACATCCCGGGCGGGTTCATGCGCCCGCAGACGCGCCTCGACCTGCAGGGCCGCGGGTTCTGTCCCGGCACGAAGGTCCAGTTCGGCAGTGCCGTGGCGACGCCGGTCTCGATCGGCTCCGACGGCCGCTCGCTGACGGTCGACATACCGCGAACCGGCATCGACGGCCCGCTCAAGGTGATCCCGGGCGGCGGCGGAGCGGTGATCGACCCGAACAAGATCCTGCCCGCACAGAACGTGCGCGCCCGCTGGAGCCTCAACTTCAAGAACTACGGCGCCGACCACAACTTCAGCTTCGGCCAGTTCGAGCAGGTGTTCGGCTACGACGCGATGCACTTCAAGATCGACCCGTGCGAGGGCCTCTCGTTCGGCCTGGGTCACTGTCCGATCGTGACGCCTGCCCCGGACCCGATCGCCGCGATCATCAAGGTCGCGCTCGAGGGCCGTGGCAAGCTCGGGCTCTGCTACGGCTTCTCGCGGACCGTGGGCCAGTTCATGGGCGGAGCGCCGTATTCCGGCTACTCGCCGTTCAACGCGGCGTTCCCCAACGGGCTCGACAAGTCGCAGGCTCTCGTCGACACGATCGAGCTCAACCACATCCAGCAGTGGGACGACAACCTCCTCTCGGCGCACGCGGGCGTGCTCGGGAGCGTCTTCGGCGGGACGCCTTCACAGAAAGCGGCCGCCCTCCGCCAGCAGATCGAGACCGAGCTCAAGGCGTACCCGAACATGCCGGCGGGAGGACGCGCCCCGATCATCCAGATCTCGGACGATGGCGCAGGCCACGCGCTGCTCGTCTACGACCTCGAGGACCTCGGCGGCGGCGCGTACAAGATCGACGTCGTCGACCCGAATGTCCAGTTCATCCCGAACGAGAAGACGGACACGAACGACCACTTCAACCGGCAGACGATGAGCGCAATCACGATCGACCCCAACGCCGACCCGATAGCCGACGAGTGGATCTACCCGTTCCTCCAGGAGAAGGATGGGACGACGAACTGGCACGGCGTGCTGGACGGCAAGACGCTCTGGGTCCAGCCGGAGGGGCCGACCTACGACCAGCAGCCGAAGCTTCCCGGCCTCGGCTCGCTTCCGAGCCTGATCGTGCTCGCTTCGACGGGCTCGCAACTGACCCAGGTGACGGACGCCCAGGGCCGGCATCTCGTCGGGACCGACGGCGAGACCGAGTCCGGCCCGAACAGGATCCCGAACGGCGCCGCGATCCCGCCGAACGACGCGGCCGAGGGCCCAAACCCGATCGGCTACGTCCCGGTCGGCGGCGACTACGGGATCACGGCCGACCGGCAAGGGAACAGCCCGGGACGGCTCACCGCGCTCGGACACGGTTTCGCCGCGGCCGCGACCATCGGCGCGGGCGGGGGATTCCAGCGGCGGGCCGCCTCGGCGTCCGTACAGGATCGGCTCCAGGTCGCAGGCTCGAAGCACGAGGCCGCGTTCGCTCCGGGCGCGTCCGGCTCCGAGGCGCTCACGCTCGCCGTACGCACCGGTTCTCGAGTCCTGGCGGTGGCGCTCGAAGGTCACGGCGCGAAGAGCTCCTCGGACTCGACGCGGATCACGAAGGACGGCACGATCGAGCTCGGCCACACGGGCGGAGCCGCGACGCGCACGCTGACGCTCGCTGCCGGCGGCGGCTCGGTGCTCCCGACGGCCGGGCGGCTGGTGGGGTTCCGCCTGGTCGCGGGCGAGCACGTCACGATCCGCGTGCGCGACTGGGCCCATCTCGGCACCGTGACCGTCGAGCGCAAGCACGGTGGGCGCACGCGCCGCTCGGTGCTCCATCTGCGGACGGCCCGGACGGCGCTGCTCGGTGCGGTCAAGCTCAGGGCAAAGGCGGCCAAGGGCAAGCTGACGGTCACCGCTCGCGTGACACACCGCGGGCGGCTTGCGTGGACGACCGCAGGCGTCTCGTTCGTGGTCGCACGCGGTAGGCACGTCGTCGCGCGGACGACCGTTCCGCTCACGCCCGCCCAACTTTCGCGGCGCGGAGGGACGGTCGCCTGGACACTTCCGAAGCGCCTCGCCGCCGGCCGCTACACCGTCGTCGCGATCTGGACAGCCAGCGCGCTCGGGAGCAACGGCATCGCGCACACCGACCTGCGCAGCGCCCGAGCGCACGCGCGCCTCAAGTAGCGGCGGCGGCGCGGATCAGGTCGACGGCCTTCTCGGCGATCATCACCGTCGGCCAGTTCGTGTGCCCGCGCGGGATCCGCGGGATCACCGACGCGTCCACGACCCGCAGCCCCTCGAGGTCGCGAACGCGAAGCTCGGGATCGACGACCGCCGCCTCGTCCGTGCCCATACGGCACGTGCCGACCGGGTGGTACAGCGTCTGGGCTCTCCCCCGCACCTGCTCGGCCAGCTCGTCGTCGCTCTGCACGTCGGCTCCGGGCGCGAGCTCCTCTCGCACGTAGCCGCCGAGCGCGTCTGTCGCGACGAGCTGCCTCGCCAGTCGTGTTCCGTGGACGAGGACGCGGAGGTCTTCGCCGCCGGGATCGGACAGGTAGCCCGGGTCGATCAGCGGCGGGTCGAGCGGGTCGGCCGAGCGAAGCGCCACCCTGCCGGCGCTTGCGGGCTGCAGCGCGATCGCCGCGACCGTGAAGCCGTCCTCCTGCGGTCTCGTGAGCCCTTCGTCGGTGAAGAGCACCGGAGCGAAGAGCAGCTCGAGGTCCGGGGCGGAGAGCTCGGGCCGCGACCGGACGAGCGCGACCGCCTCGGCGACGTTGGACGTGAGCGGGCCGCGGCCGAAGAGCAGGAAGCGGGCGAGGTTCAGCGGCGATTCGGCCGAGTAGAGCGTCTTCGCGCCGGTCGAGGCGACGAGGAGGCCGGCGGCGAGATGGTCCTGAAGGTTCCGGCCCACGCCCGGAAGGTCGTGCAGCGGGTCGACGCCGACCGCTGCGAGCCCGCCGGCGGGTCCGATTCCCGACAGGAGCAGCAGCTGAGGCGAGTTGATCGCACCCGCGCACACGATCACCTCTCTGGTCGCGCGCGCATGTTCCGGGCGGCTCCCGTTGCAGGAAGTCGACGCCCCGCGCTCGGCCGGACTCGAGCACGATCCGCGTCGCCTGCGTGCCGGTGAGCACCGTCAGATTGCCGCGAGAGCGCGCCGGGCCGAGGTACCCGTCGGCGACGCTCCAGCGACGGCCCCGGCGCTGGTTGACCGGGCTCAGCCCCACGCCCTCCGGCTCGGCGGCGTTGAGGTCGCTCGCACGGGGCAGGCCGACCTCGCCGGCGGCCGCGAGGAACGCCTGGCTGAGCGGGCTCGGATCGCGGAGCTCCGTGATCACGAAGGGCTCGGCGGCGCTCCGCTCGAAGTACGGAAGCACCTCGTCCCACGTCCAGCCCGGGAGGCCAGCCGTCGTAGTCGGCGCGCCGGCCGCGAACGGCGATCTGGGCGTTGATGGACGACGAGCCGCCGACAACCTTGCCGCGAGGGAAGTAGATCCGCCGGTCGGCGAGACCCGGCTGCGGCTCGGTCCGGTAGCCCCAGTCGACCTCGGTCCCGTAGAGGCGCGAGAACGCGGCAGGCACCCGGATCTCCCGCCTCCGAGCTTCCCCACCGGCCTCGAGCAGGAGCACGCTGACCGCCGGATCCTCGGTCAGCCGGCTCGCGAGCACGCAACCGGCGGAGCCTGCGCCGACCAGCACGTAGTCGAACTCGTGCACCGCGTCAGCCTGACAGCATTGCGGCGTGCAACTGACACTCGTCAGACACGCCACGCTCATCGTCGAGCTCGAAGGCCGCCGCTTTCTCGTCGACCCGATGCTCGACGACGCGGGCACCGGCCCGCCGATCGAGGACACGCCCAACCAGGTTCCAAACCCGCTCGTTCCGCTGCCGATGCCGGCCGAGGACGTCGTCCGCGACCTCGACGCGGTGGTCATCACCCACCTGCACGAGGATCACTTCGACGAGACGGCCGCCCGGCTGCTGCCGAGGGACGTGCCCGTCTTCTGCCAGCCCGAGGACGAGGCTTCGCTCGCCGAGCACGGCCTGCTCGTACGGCCGGTCGACACGACCGCCGACTGGGACGGCCTCCGGATCACGCGAACCGGCGGACAGCACGGGACCGGTGAGATCGCACGCGCGCTCGCACCGGTGAGCGGCTTCGTGATCGGCGACCTCTACATCGCCGGCGACACGATCTGGTGCGCGGAGGTCGAGGAGGCGATCGCCTGCCACAGCCCCCGCGTGGCGGTGGTCAACGGCAGCGGGGCGCGGTTCCTCGAAGGCGACCCGATCGTGATGACGACCGACGACATCCGCGAGGTCGTCTCCCGAGTGCCCACGGTGGTGGTCGTGCACCTCGAGGCGATCAACCACTGCCTCGACTCGCGCGCGGACGTGCGGGCCGCCGTCCCCGAGGCGCTCGTGCCGGACGACGGCGAGACGCTCGAGCTCTGAAACTGCGTTAGGGTGCGCGCGTGATTCGGCTGATCGTCAGGGCATTCATCGCGCTGGTTGCGGCCGCCGTCGGGCTGATCGTCGCTTCGCTCGTTTTCGGCGACTTCGACATCAACGCGTCTGGGTTCATCGACGCGGTGGTCATCTTCACGCTCGTCTACGTGCTGTTCACGCCGTTCCTCGCGAGCCAGTTCCGGAGGTCGAACTCGGCGGGCAGCGGTGCGGTGGCGCTGATCGCCACGCTGGCGGCGCTGATCGTCACCGACCTGATCTCGGACGGCCTGAACATCAGCGGAATCGGCACCTGGATCGCAGTCGACCGTGATCGTCTGGGGCTCCATGGTGCTGGCGGCCTTCATCCTTCCGTACCTGGGCCTGAAGAAGTACCTCGAAGAACGCCGGGACTAGGCGCCGTCCCTGTAAGCGGGTCGCTCTAGACTCGGCAACGTGATCTGCCCGAGCTGCGGCGAGGAGCTTGCGGGGGAGTTTCCCTTCTGTCCGTTCTGCGGCGTTGCCCTGAGCGCAGAAGCTCCGCAGCAGGCTCGCGAGGAGCGAAAGGTCGTGAGCGTCCTCTTCGCCGACCTGGTCGGCTTCACGGCGCGGGCGGAGCAGCTCGACCCCGAGGACGTGCGCGCGCTGCTCGACCCCTACCACGCCCACCTCCGCTCCGAGCTCGAGCGCTTCGGGGGCACGGTCGAGAAGTTCATCGGCGACGCCGTGGTGGCGCTGTTCGGCGCGCCGCTCGCGCACGAGGACGATCCCGAGCGGGCCGTTCGCGCTGCGCTCGACATCCGCGACTGGATCAGCGAGCAGGGCGACGAGCTGCAGGTGCGAATCGCGGTCAACACCGGCGAGGCGCTCGTCACCCTCGGCGCGCGGCCGAGCGAGGGCGAGGGAATGGCCGCCGGCGATGTGATCAACACGGCCGCACGCCTACAGGCAGCAGCGCCCGTGAACGGGATCCTGGTCGGCGAGCAGACCTACCGCGCCACCGCCCAGGCCATTGATTACCGCGAGGTGGAACCGGTCGCGGGGAAGGGCAAGAGCGAGCCGATCCCCGCCTGGGAGGCGCTGGAGGCGCGATCGCGCCTGGGCGTCGACGTCTCCCGCCGGGCGGACACGCCTCTTGTCGGCCGCGGTCGCGAGCTCGAGCTCCTGGTCTCGACCCTTGGGCGCGTGCGCGAGGAACGCTCGCCGCAGCTGGTGACGCTCGTCGGGGTGCCCGGGAATCGGCAAGAGCCGGCTCGTGCGGGAGCTCTTCGAGACCGTGGATCAGGAAGCCGAGTTCGTCCGCTGGCGCCAGGGCCGCTCGCTTCCCTACGGCGAGGGGGTCACCTTCTGGGCGCTGGCCGAGATCGTCAAGGCGCAGGCAGGGATCCTCGAGAACGACAGCGCCGCCCAGGCCGAGGAGAAGCTTGCGCAGCGCGGTCGCCGAGCTCGGCTCCGATCCCACCGAACGCCAGTGGCTCGAGCGACACCTGCGTCCGCTCGCCGGAGTCGCCGAAGAGGAGCCGGCCGGGTCCGCGGAAGGCGTGGCCGCCTGGCGCCGCTTCCTCGAGGCTCTGGCCGAGGAGTTGCCGCTCGTGCTCGTGTTCGAGGACCTGCACTGGGCCGACGACGCCCTGCTCGAGTTCGTCGACCAGCTCGTGGAGCGCGTGAGCGGAGTTCCCTTGCTCGTTCTCGCAACGGCACGCCCAGAGCTCCTCGAACGCAGGCCGGGCTGGGGCGGCGGCAAGCCGAACGCGCTCGCAATCTCGCTGTCACCGCTCTCGGACGACGAGACCGCCCGCCTCGTGCAGGAGCTGCTGGAGCGGCCGTTGCTCGATGCGCAGACGCAGGAGGCGCTCCTGTCCAGAGCCGAGGGCAACCCTCTCTACGCCGAGCAGTACGCGCG
Source organism: uncultured Actinomycetes bacterium (assembly GCA_963746635.1). Lineage (GTDB taxonomy): Bacteria > Actinomycetota > Thermoleophilia > Gaiellales > Gaiellaceae > AC-32. The sequence goes on from CAVVBZ010000015.1 coordinate 53,340, forward strand.
GATGCTGGGCGAGCGGGGTGACCTGCTCGAGTTGCCCGAGACCATCCAGGGGATCATCGCCGCCCGGCTCGACGCGCTCTCGGAGGACGAGAAGCGGCTGCTGCAGGACGCCGCCGTCGTCGGGAAGGTCTTCTGGGTCGGCGCGCTCACAGCGCTCGACGGCAGCACCGGACCCGAGGCTGAGGAGCGGCTCTTCGGCCTCGAGCGCAAGGAGTTCGTGCAGCGCGCGCGCAACTCCTCGGTCGCCGGCGAGAGCGAGTACGCGTTCCGCCACCTTCTGATCCGCGACATCGCCTACGGCCAGATTCCCCGCGCGGCCCGCTCGCACAAGCACGAGCGCGCAGCCGCCTGGATCGTTTCGCTCGGACGGCCGGATGACCAGGCCGAGATGCTTGCTCATCACTACCTGCAGGCGCTCGAGCTCGCAGACGCGGCAGGGATCGAGGCCTCGGCGCTCGCCGATTCGGCACGCCACGCGCTGCGCGATGCAGGCGACCGCGCCGCGTCGCTCTTCGCGCTCGAGGCCGCCGAGCGTTTCTACGAGGCCGCACTCCAGCTCTGGCCGGAGGACGATCCGGAGCGGGCCCAGCTCCTCTTCCGCCGGGCGGCTCCTGTCTCAATGCTCGATCCAGGCGATCCCGAACGCCTCGAGCAGGCTAGAGACGCCCTGCTCGCGGCCGGAGACGACGCGAAGGCCGGCGAGGCCGAGATGCTCATTGGACAGCGCTTCTGGTTCCAGGGCCGGCGCGACCTCGCCGACGAGCACTCCCGGCGCGCTGCCGAGTTGCTCGCAGAAACGCCGCCGGGTCGCTCGACCGCGTGGGTCCTCTCGCGCCGGTCGACCCTGGCGAGCCTGGGCGGCGACGAGGAGCTCTCGATCGAGCTCGCGTCACAGGCGCTCGCCCAGGCCGAGAGGCTCGACTGGGAAGAGGGCATCGTCAGCGCACTGAGCCCGCTGGGCGTTTCGCGCGTATGCCTCGGCGACCGCGGTGGGCTCGACGATCTGCAGCGTGGTATCGAGATCGCCACGGCCGCCGGGGCCTTGGGCTCGCTTTCGCGCACATACAACAACCTGGCCGTCGCCCGGGTGTTCCTCGGCGAGCTGGAGGCCGCGTTCGACTCGCGCCTGAAAGCCTTGCGGGTCGCCGAGCAGATCGGCTCCGCCTTCGACCTCCGCTGGTACCAGGGTGTGATGACCGAGGAGTACTACCGCCGCGGCGACTGGGACGAGGCCTCGCGGAGAATCGACGAGTTCCTTGCTCCAGTCGAGGCTGGATCTCCGCACTACGTCGCCTACCAGGCCTACTCGATCCGGGCCGAGATCCGTCTGGGGCGAGGCGACCAGGCCGGGGCCATCCGCGATGTCGAGAAGGCACTCGAGCTCGGCCGGATTGCGGCCGACGTACAGGCACTCTTCTATGCGCTCGCGACCGGCGCAAACGTGTTCTCCCTCGCGTCCGAACGCGGCCGCGCACTCATCCTCGCCCGCGAGCTCATCGAGTCCCTGAGCCGTGGGGTCGGAATGCAGTTCGCAGTCATCAAGCTCGCCACGTTCGCAGCGACCGCCCTGCGACTCGATCTCGGCCACGAGCTGGTCGACGCGCTCGCCGGCAACCCCGAGACCCCGTGGACCGACGCGGCTCGAGCCTATGTGCAGGGCGACTTCGCAGCCGCAGCCGAGATCCTGCAGCGCATCAGCTCGAGACCGGACGAGGCGGAAGCGCGCCTCCGAGCGGCAGAGCAGCTGATGGGCGAGGGCGCCCGGCCGGAGGCGAACGGGCAACTGCACCAAGCGCTCGAGCTCTACCGCTCGATGGGTTCTACGCGTTACGTGAACGAGTGCGAGGCCTTGCTCGCCGCCTCAGCGTAGGAAGCTGTCCTAGACCACGTCGACGCGGATGTTCGGGTTCATCAGCTGCCAAACGCGGAGTAGAAGCTCGATCTCCATTCGCGCCTGACGTGCCTGGAGCGACTCGGGAAGCTCCACGGCGAGGCCGTCCTTCCCCACGCGTCGGGCAGACATCTCCCGTCGCTGGAAGAAGTCGAGCAGGTCGTTGGTCGCCTGCTGGTCGCTGAGGCGTAGCTGGATCTCCATGGCCGCATGGCGACGGGCCCGGAGCCGAGCCCGTCTCTAAGGGCTTCGACAGTCGGGGCCGGCGCGGCCAGCCCTCAACTCAGTGAGGCTTGTTAAGAGAGTGAGTTCTCGAGGATCGTGAGCCCGCGGTCGAGCTCGTCGTCCGTCGCGGTGAGCGGCGGCAGCAGCCGGATCACGTTGCCGTAGAGACCGCAGGCGATAAGGAGCAGCCCCTGCTCGTACGCCGCTGCGGTCAGCTGCTTCGCCTCGTCGCCCGAGGGAGTCGCGAACTCGATCGCCAGCATCGACCCGAGCCCGCGAACCTCGCCGATCTGCGGGTGCTCGCCCGCGATCCGGTCGAGGCGGGCCCGCACAAGGCGTCCGATCTCCTCGGCGCGCTCGCGGAACTCCCGAGTCCCCAGCGCGTCGAGCACGACGCAGGCCGCAGCAGCCGAGACAGGGTTGCCTCCGAAGGTGCCGCCGAGCCCGCCCGGATGAGGCGCGTCCATCACCTCGGCCCGGCCGGTGACGGCCGCGAGCGGCAGCCCGCCGCCGAGCGTCTTCCCCGAGACCATCAGGTCGGGCTCGACGCCGAGGTGCTCGATCGCCCAGACCGGCCCCGTCCTGCCGCAGCCGGACTGCACCTCGTCGGCCACGTAGAGGATGCCGTGCTTCTCGCAGATCTCCTTGAGGGCCTGCACGAACTCGGCCGGCATCGGGATGAACCCGCCCTCGCCCTGCACGGTCTCGAGCACGACGCACGCTACCGTCTGCGGGTTGACGTCCTGCTTGAAGAGCAGCTCGAGCCCGGCGAGCGCGTCCTCGGTCGTCACGCCGCGGTACGGATACGGGGCGGGAGCGCGGTAGATCTCCGGCGCAAGCGGCCCGAAGCCCTGCTTGTAGAGGAGCTTGGCGGTCATCGCCATCGTCAGGTTCGTGCGGCCGTGGAAGGCGCGGTCGAAGGCGATCACCGCGGGCCGGCCGGTCGCGACGCGTGAGATCTTGACCGCGTTCTCGACCGCCTCGGCGCCCGAGTTGACGAGCAGCGTCTTCGTTGCCGCCTCGCCGGGCCAGAGCTCGTCGAGCCGACGGCAGACCCCCACGTACGGCTCGTACATCCCCACCATGAAGCACTGGTGCAGGAAGTGGTCGACCTGCTCGTGGACTGCACGGACGACCGTCTCCGGGCTGTGGCCCAGGTTCTGGCAGGCGATTCCGCCCGCGAAGTCGAGGAACTCGCGGCCCTCGGCGTCCCAGACGGAGGCGCCCTCGGCGCGGGTAACGACGAAGTCGGTCGTCGCCATCCCGCGCGGCACGTAGCGCTCGCGCTCGGCGCGCACGTCCACGCCCTCGACTCGCTGTGTCTCCATCACTGCGAACAGTAGAAGATGGCGGCCGTGTCCGGCCTGCTGAAACGCGCGATCCTCGGCGCCGCCACGAATGGGCTCGTCACCGGGATCGTCGAGAAGCACGGCATGCGGCTCGGCGCCGCGCGGTTCGTCGCGGGCGAGACGCTGGACGAGTGCGTCGTCGTCCTGCGGCGGTTGAACGACCAGGGGCTGCGCGCGAACACGACGCTGCTCGGCGAGGACACGACCGACGAGCTGGGCGCCGCCGCTGTCGTGGCCGCCTACGAGGAGGTCTTCGACCGGATCGCCGCCGAGGGGCTGCGCGCGAACGTGGCGCTCAAGCTGACGCACCTCGGGCTCGGCCTCGGCGAGGACGTCGCGTTCGAGAACGTCGCACGGGTGGTCGACCACGCGGCCGGTCACGGCAACTTCGTCCGTATCGACATGGAGCGCTCGGACGTCCTCGAGCCCACGTTGCGCATCTACCGCCGCCTTCGCGAGACCCGCGACAACGTCGGCTGCGTCCTCCAGTCGTACCTCTACCGCACGCCTCACGACCTCGCGGAGCTGCTGCCGCTCGACCCGAACGTCCGCCTCGTCAAGGGCGCCTACCTCGAGCCACCCGAGCTCGCGTACCCGCGCAAGGAGGAGGTCGACGCCGCCTACGTCCGCCTGCTCGAAGAGGCGCTGCGCGGCGCGGCGCACGTCGCCGTCGCAACGCACGACGAGCGTCTGATCGAGCACACGATTCGCTTCGCCGAGCGCGAGAGCATCGCGCGAGAGCGCTTCGAGTTCCAGATGCTCTACGGCGTCCGGCCGCAACTCCAGCTCGACCTGGTCGCGCGCGGCTACGACGTCCTGGTCGCCACGCCGTTCGGCCCCGCCTGGTACCCGTATCTGATGCGCCGCCTGGCGGAGCGGCCGGCGAACCTCCTCTTCGTCCTGCAGAACCTCACCCGGCGCTAGCGGACGCGAGTCGAGCTACTGCCCCGCGAACGAGGGCCCGAGCTCGAGGAGCTGCTCGAGGTCCTCGAGCGAGCCCGCCAGATCCAGCTCCGCGGCCTCGGCGTTCTCGCGCGTGTGGCCGCCGTTCCGGCTGCCTGCGATGGCAGCCGTGACGCCCGGCTGGTGGAGGACCCAGGCGATCGCGACCTGGGCAACCGTGGCGCCCAACCTCTCGGCGATCGGGCGCAGACCGTTCGCGACCGCGAAGCTCCTCTCGGCCTTGCCCGGCTTCAGCAAGCGCTTGTAGAAGGACGCTTCGAGCCAAGGGCCGGTCCAGGTCGCAAGCACCTGCTCCGGAGTCTTGTCGCTCAGGATCCCGCTCGCGAGCGGCTCGTAGATCGTGACCGCGATTCCCAGCTCGCTGCATCTGGCGATGTATGGCCGGTCTTCGAGATAGTCGATCAGGCTGAGCCCTACCTGGACGACGTCGACTGCCCGTTGCGCATGGCATCGCTCGACGTCCTCGAGCTCGTAGTTCGACATCCCGATCGTGCGCACGAGCCCATCGTCAACGAGCTCTGCCATCGCGCCCCAGGTCTCCTCGAGCGGCACCGCGGTGTCGTCCGGCCAGTGCAGGAAGTACAAATCGATCTGCTCGCGGCCGAGCCGCTGGAGACTTTCACGGCAGGCCTGACGCACCTGCTCGCGGCGGAAGCCGCTCCCGCCGCCGGTGATGGCCGCGCCCGGGGCCACCTTGGACGCGACGAAGAAGTCACGAGGCACGCATGTCAGCGCGGCCCCGATCACGGACTCGTTCCGAGTCTCGAGGTAGTTCTCAGACGTGTCGAGCCAGTTGACGCCTGCCTCGATTGCCGTCTCTATCACGCGTGTCGCCTGATCGGCATCGGGCTTCTCGTCTGGCTCAGGTCCGAGCTCATAGCCGCCGAGGCCGACGCGAGAAATCGAGACCCCATTCGAGCCGACTGGACGCAACTCCACTCCGTACCTCCCGGGCGACCTTACTCGAGCTCGAACCCGACATAGTTCTCGGCTTGGAGACGCGGTGTCAGGTTCTCTCCGTAGTTCGCCGAACCGTGGTCAGGTCTGTCGCGGATGCCCGCGCTTCCCTGCGCGGTCATCGTCGGCCTCATGGCCCATGGTCGACGACGCTCCTGGAAGCGGCTGCTCCTCTATGCGCTGGGCGCGCTCGCCGCGCTCTTCGTGCTCATCCAGGCCGTTCCTTACGGGCGCGATCACACGAATCCGCCCGTGCTCAAGGAGCCGGCCTGGGACTCGCCACAGACGCGTGCCTTCGCGGTCGACGCCTGCTTCGACTGCCACAGCAACCAGACGAAGTGGCCGTGGTACACGAACGTCGCGCCGGTCTCTTGGTGGGTCGAGAGCCACGTCAAGGGCGGTCGCTCCTCGCTCAACTTCTCGGAGTGGAACCGTCAGCAGGACACCGGCGTCTCGGACATCGTGGAATCCGTCCAGAGCGGCTCGATGCCGCCGTCCTACTACACGGTGATGCCGAACCACTCCGGGGCCAGGCTCTCGAAGGGCGAGAAGGCCGCCTTCGTCCGCGGACTCGAGGCGACGTTCAAGGCATCGCCTCCGCTCGGCGGCGGAGGCGGCTGAGCTAGCTCCCCGGGAACTGGCCGAGCGTGACCTCGGCGGTCGACTTGGAGCCGTCCTGGTGCGTGAGTGCCACCTTCACGGTCTGGCCCGGGTTCAGGCCGGCGAGCACGGTGCCGAGGTCGTCCGCGGTCGGCGTCTCGGTGCCGTTGACCGCCGTGATCACGTCGCCGGTCTTCACCCCGGCCTTCGCGGCCGGCGAGCCGTTGGAGACCGAGCTGACGTAGACGCCCTGCCCGGTGTCGCCGATCGTGACTCCGAGGTACGCGCGGCGCGAGTTCACGACGTGCCCGTGCTTCACGATCTGGCCGGCGATGTCGGTGACGACGTTGCTCGGGATCGCGAACCCGATCCCGGCGGCCGCTCCGCCGAGTTGCGGATCGGAGGCCGCCAGCGTCGGGATCCCGATCACGCGCCCGGAGATGTCGACGAGCGCGCCGCCCGAGTTGCCCGGGTTGATCGGGGCGCTCGTCTGGATCGTGTTCGGCAGGGTGACGCCGTTCCCCTCGGACGACGTCCGGTGGAGCGCGCTGACGATTCCCTGCGTGACGCTCGAGCTGAGCCCGAGCGGGTTGCCGATCGCCATCGCGATGTCGCCCACGCGCAACTTCGCCGAGTTCGCGAACTCGGCCGGGTTGAGTCCGAGGCTCTCGACCTTGATCACCGCGAGGTCGTCCGCCGGGAACGTGCCGACGAGCTTCCCCTGGAGGCGCTTGCCGCCCGAGGTCGTGACCGTGAAGGTCTTCGAGCTGCCGACGACGTGGTTGTTGGTGACGATGTCGCCGTCGGCGTCGAAGACGACCCCGGAGCCGAGACCCTCGGAGGTTTGGATCTGCACGACCCACGGCGAGACGCGCCTGTACACGTTGACGAAGGTCTGCTGCAGCGCCGCCGCCCCGGCCACGCTCGAGCCCGACGGCGCCGAGGCCGGAGCCTCGGTCGTCACCGTGGTCGTGCCGGTCTTCTTCCCACAGCCTGCGACGGCCAGCGCGGCAAACAGGATGAGGAGCGTCCTCGACCTCATTCGAGCTCGAGCCCGACGTAGTTCTCGGCGAGGCTCGCGGCTGCGTCGCGCGACGTCGCCACGTAGCGGAGCTGCGAGAGCTGGAGCTTCAGGTCGAAGGCATCTCCGCCGGGGATGCGGTGCAGCATCGACGTCATCCACCAGGAGAAGTGCTCGGCCCGCCAGACGCGGCGCAGGCACGTGTCGGAGTAGAGCTGGAGCAGCGTCGCGTTGCCCGTCTCGTACCAGCTGACCAGCGCCTCGGCCAGAACGCGGATGTCGGCGATCGCGAGGTTCAGCCCCTTGGCACCTGTCGGCGGGACGATGTGCGCGGCGTCGCCGGCCAGGAAGAGGCGGCCGAACTGCATGGGCTCGACGACGAAGCTGCGCATGCCGGTGACGCCCTTCTCGAGGATCGGCCCTTCCTCGAGCGTCCAGCCTTCGACGCCGAGGCGGGTCTGCAGCTCGGCCCAGATCTGCTCGTCCGACCACTTGTCGACGTCCTCGTCCGGCTCGCACTGGAGGTAGAGGCGGCTCAAGGTGGGAGAGCGCAGGCTCAGGAGCGCGAAGCCGCTCTCGTTGTGCGCGTAGACGAGCTCGTCGTTCGACGGCGCGACCTCGGCGAGGATGCCGAGCCAGCCGAAGGGGTAGTCGCGCGAGAACGAATCGAGCACGCCGTCGGGGATGCTCGGGCGGCAGACGCCGTGGTAGCCGTCGCAGCCGGCGATCACATCGCACTCGAGCTCGAGCCGCTCGCCGTCGTGGGCGAACCTGATGCGCGGGTTCTCGGTGTCGAGCTCGTGCACGCTGACGTCGTCGGCCTCGAAGAGGAGCGGCAGCTCGCTCTCGATCCGCGCCGCGATCAGGTCCTTGACGACCTCGGTCTGTCCGTAGATCACGATCGTGCGGCCGCCTGCGAGCTCGCTGAGCGGGATCCGGTGCCGCTCGCCGTCGAACTGGAGCTCGATCCCGTGGTGGACGATCCCCTCCTCGTGGAGGCGGCCGCCGACCCCCGCCTCGGTCAGGAGCTCGACCGTTCGCTGCTCGAGCACGCCTGCGCGGACCCGGTGCTCGACGTAGTCGCGGCTGCGGCTCTCGAGCACGACCGAGTCAATTCCGGCGCGCTCGAGCAGCCGCGCGAGCGTCAGGCCTGCCGGGCCGGCGCCGACGATGCCGACCTGGGTGCGCAGCGTCTTCACTCCTCGTCGCCGGAGCCCGCGACCTCCTGGAAGACCGCGAACGCGCTGTTGGCCGCCGGGACGCCGCAGTAGACGGCCGTCTGGAGAAGGACCTCCTTGATCTCGTCGAGCGTGAGGCCGTTTCGGCGCGCAGCGCGGATGTGCATGCCGAGCTCGTCGAAGCGGCCGAGCGCGACGAGCGCGGTCAGCGTGATGCAGCTGCGCGTCTTGCGGTCGAGGCCCTCGCGCGCCCAGATCTCGCCCCAGGCGTAGCGGGTGATGAAGTCCTGGAAATCGCGCGTCAGGTCAGTTGTCCGCTCGACCGCGCGATCGACGTGCTCGTCGCCGAGCACCTCGCGCCGGATCCTCATGCCCCGCTCGTAGGTTTCGTCGCTCATCGATCAACCTCCTGACGGAGAGCGTTTCGACCGGTCAGCTCAGACGGCCGGCCAGGCAAAGCCCGCCCGGCCTGAAGGAGACGACGCAAGCGTCGTCTCAGGACCGGACCTCCTGGAGGACCGCAGCCGTCACCGCTTCGGGTTGCTCCACATTCGCCAGGTGAGCCGCATGTGGAACGACGACTGTCTCGGCTCTCGGGATGCCCTCGCTCAGCGTCTCGACCACCTCGGTCGGTGTCACCGGATCCTCCTCGCCGACAATCACGAGCGTGGGCGCCTCGATCTCGTCCAAGCGCTCGCGGAAGTCGAAGGCGCCGATCGCCTCGCAGCAGCGGGCGTAGCCCTCCGGGTCGATCGTGAGCAGGTCATCCAGGTAGCTCTGCGCAGTCGCAGTGTCCCGGAAGCTCGGCGTGAACCAGCGCTCGCGTAGGCGTTCGACGAGTGCCCCTGTCCCCTTGGCGCGCACGGTCGCCGCGCGCTCGAGCCAGTCCTCTCGCGTCCCCAGCTTCGCTCCGGTGCAGCAGAGCGTCAGCGTCTCGATCCGCTCCGGCACGGTCGCGGCGAGGCACATGCCGACCATCCCGCCCAGCGAAAGGCCACAGAAGGAGAAGCGCTCGCCGTCGGTCAGCTCGAGAACCGCAGCTGCGATCTCTTCAACGGAGACGGAGGTTCCGGGCACCGATGATTGTCCGTGGCCAGGGTGGTCATGGCGCAGCACGCGGAAGCCGGCCGTGAACGCGTCCAACTGCGGTTCCCAGAGGCGCATCGTCGTCCCGAGCGAGTTGGAGAGCACGAGCAACGGCCCGTCCTCAGGCCCGTCGAGCCGGTGGTCGAGCTTCACGAGCTCTCCTCCGCGTACGCGAGCGCGCGGTCGACGAACAGGCCGGCGGAGCCGAGGTAGCCGGACGGATCGAGCGCAGCCTCCACCTCGTCTGCGCTCAGGCGCTCGGCCAGGACGTCACGCAACGGCCGGCCGCCGAGCGCGTCGCGCTCGATCCCGAGCTCGAAGACGGCGCGCTCGGAGAGCACCGCTTCGTCCAGGTTCGCGCGCATCCGTTTCGCGTCGATCTCCAGGCCCTCCAGCAACTCGGCCACGGCCGCCGCAGCGCCGCCCGTGAGCGCGAGCGCCCTCGAGACCGCGTCCCACTCTGCGTGCCACGCGCCCAGCGCCCGCTCGTGCTCGCCGGCGAGCCCGCTCGTGAGCACACTCGCGTCGGCGGCCACGAGCCGCGCGCAGGCAACAGCGAGCGCCGAGCCGACGGGGTTTCGCTTCTGCGGCATCGTCGAGGAGCCGCCTCCCTCGGGCACGACGACCTCGGCGACCTCCGTCTGCGCGAGCAGCGCCACGTCCAGGCCGATCTTCGCCATCACGCCGGCCGCGACGGCGAGCGCCGAGCCCAGCTCGGCGACGCGAACGCGGTTCGAGTGCCAGGGCAGCGGCGGCTCGGCCAGCTCGAGCTCTTGCGCGAAGAGCCCCGCTACCTCCGCCCCACGTTCGCCGAGCGGCGAGAGCGTTCCGGCCGCCCCGCCGAGATCGGCGGCCGGCTCGATGCGCCGGACACCGTTGCGCGCCTCGACGACCGCGACCAGCCAGCCTGCCGCCTTCAAGCCGAAGGTCGTCGGCACTGCCTGCTGCAAGAGCGTCCTCGCGGCCATGGTCGTGTCGCGCTGCTCCCGCGCATGGCGCGCGCACTCGGCGGCCACGCGATCGACCTCCACGAGGATCAGCGCGAGCGCCCTCCGCGCGACGAGCATCGACGCCGTGTCGACGGTGTCCTGGCTCGTCGCACCCCAGTGGACGTAGTGGGCGGCCTCCCCGCCGACGGCCTCGCGCAGCGCCGTCACGAGCGGCCCGACCGGGGTTCCGGTAGCGCGCCCTCGCTCGGAGAGCTCAGCAAGATCGAAGAGCTCCGCACGGCAGCTCGCCGCGATTGCGTCCGCGGCCTCCGGCGGGATCACACCCGCCTGCGCCTCGGCCTTCGCCAGCGCCCGCTCGGCGTCGAGCATCGCCTGGAGCCAGGCCTGCCCGGACGTCGCCTCGCGCAGCTGAGCCGGAACCGCGATCGCGGCGAAGATCGTCAATGCTCGAAGAAGACGGTCGCTCGCTCGCCCTGCATCCGAATGTCCCAGCGGAGCGCGCCGTCCTCCGGCTCCGCGACGAGGGTCGCACGGTCGCCCTCGTCCAGCGACGAGAGCACCTCGTCGCCCGCGTTCGCCTCCGCCTCGTCCGGGAAGTAGATCCGCGTCAGCTGGTGCCGCAGCAGCCCGCGCGCGAACACGTAGACGTCGAACCGGGGTGCCTGGCCCGCTATCGCGTTGGGTTTCGTCACGACGAATGAGAAACGGCCGTCCGAGTCGGTGCCGCTCCTCCCCCAGCGCCCGCCGGCCGCATCCCAGATCTCGATCAGGCCGTCGTTGATCGGCGCGCCCGCGCCATCGTAGAGCTGACCGATCAGCTGGACGGCGCCGGAGTCGTTCCGGTCGGCGAGCTCGTTCTCGGGCCGGCGGCAGAGGCCGAGCGTGTAGTAGGGGCCGACCGTCTGGGAGGCTGTCCGCGGAAGCGTCACTGCCCGTTCTCCATCGGAGTCGCGCCGTTCCCGCCGCGGCCGAGGACGATGTCCCAGTCGTAGGCGAGGGCCCATTCGGGCTGCGTCGCCTCGATGTCGAAGCGCGAGACCAGCAGCTCGCGAGACTTCGGGTCGCGGACCGAGTTGAAGATCGGGTCGTACGCGAACAGCGGGTCGCCGGGGAAGTACATCTGCGTCACCAGCCGCTGCACGAACTGGCGGCCGAAGATCGAGAAGTGGATGTGCGCAGGACGCCACGCGTTCTCGTGGTTGCCCCACGGGTAGGCGCCGGGCTTGACCGTCACGAACCTGTAGCGGCCCTCGGAGTCGGTCAGGCAGCGGCCGCCGCCCGAGAAGTTCGGGTCGAGTGGCGCGGGATGCTGATCGACGATGTGGTGGTAGCGGCCGCACGCGTTCGCCTGCCAGACCTCGATCAGCGCCCCCGGCAGCGGGCGGCCGTCGGCGTCTTTCAGCGTGCCCGAGACGATGATCCGCTCGCCGAGCGGCTCGCCCGGGTGCCCGTGCGTCAGGTCGTGGTCGTGCTCCTCGATCAGGTCGGCCCCGAACACCGGCCCGGCGAGATCGTGGAACTCCTCCGGCAGCGAGGCGAGCTTCCGCTTGGGCGCGCGCCACTGCGTCGAGCGGTAGCCCGGGTAGTCGATTTGCACCTCCGGCCCGAAGCTCGGGTCGTCCGGGAGGACGATCGGCGAGCCTTCTGCGTACTCGGACATCTAGTCCCGTCCTTTCGTTTTCAAGCCTCGAAGCGTGGTGAGCTCCTCCTCGGTCGGCGGCTGGGTCTCGCCGAGCTCGTCCGCGACCCGGAGCTCCCAGCCGGTCGCCTCGTGCGCCTGGTCGACGCCGATACCCGGATGGAGCAGTGTCAACGTCAGCTCCCGCGTCTCCGGGTCCGGCTCGAGGATCCCGAGATCCGTCACGACCAGCTCGACCCGGTCGCCGACGCTCGTCAGGAAGTCGAGTTTCTCGACGAACGCGCGCGGCGTCTGCCTGAGCATCACGAACACCTTCCGCGCCGCGGTCGCGATCTCAGGGGCCCCGCCACCACCGGGGAGACGCACCTTCGGGGAGTCGTAGTCGCCGATCACCGTGCTGTTCAGATTCCCCCACCGGTCGATCTGAGCGGCGCCGAGGAAGCCGACGTCCATGTGGCCACCCTGGAGCCAGTAGGCGAACATCTCCGGAACCGACACGACCGAGTCCGCGGTCTCGGCCAGCTCGCCGTCGCCGATCGACAGCGGCAGCTCGACCGGCTTCGCGCCGATTGTCCCACTCTCGTAGATGAGGACGCAGCCGGGCCCGTGCGTGGCGCGGGCGAGGTTGGCGGCGAGGCTCGGCAGGCCGATTCCGACGAAGCAGACGTCGCCGTCAGTGAGCCGCCGCGCGGCCTCGACGGCCATCATCTCGTCGGCGGTGTAGGTGGCGGTCGAGGTCGTCACGCAGCGAGCACGTGCCTCTCCATCCACGTGGCGAACTCGTCGCGGTCGCGGCTGACCTCGTCCCAGGCGACGTAGAACTCGTTGTCGCGGTCGTAGTAGTCAGCGGCGTAGGAGGGATGCGCTCCGCCCGGGACGAGCGAGACCGCGCCGACCACCCAGCCGGGGATCACGATCGCGCCCGGCCTCGGCTCGAGCTCGTCGACGACCTCCTCGACGGTGACGATCGAGCGGGCGGAGGCGAGGACGGTCTCCTTCTGGACGCCGAGGATCCCCCAGAGCTGGACGTTCCCCTTTCGATCGGCCTTCTGGGCGTGGACGATCCCGACGTCCGGCCGGTGCGCGGGCACCGCGGCGAGCTCCTCGTCCGTGAAAGGGCAGGTGACCTTCCCGACACGTGTGTGGGCCGCGAGGTCGCCGTGCCCGTAGCCTCGCAGGACGCCGAAGGGCAGGTTCGCCGCACCGGCCGCGTAGGCGGTGGCCATGCCCGCGTGCGAGTGCTCCTCGACCTCGAGCGGCTGCGGCCAGCCGTGCTCGACGGCGTCCCGGAGCCGGTGCAGCGAGCCGACCCCGGGATTTCCTCCCCACGAGAAGACGAGCTTCTTCGCGCAACCCATGCCGATCAGCTGGTCGTAGATGACGTCGGGCGTCATCCGGATCAGCGTCAGGTCGCGCCGGCCCTGGCGGATCAGCTCGTGCCCGGCCGCGAACGGGATCAGGTGCGTGAAGCCCTCGGCGGCGACGGTGTCGCCGTCGTGCACGAGCTCCGCGAGCGCATCCGCGAGCGGGACGATCTCCGCCATCGCCGTGGCCCGCGCCCTTGCCCTAGAACGGGAACGGGTGCGGGCGGCCGACCGTGACCCAGTGCATGTCCGTGAACTCGGCGATCGCCGCTGTGGAGCCGAAGCGTCCCCAGCCGCTGTCTTTGACGCCGCCGAACGGCATCTGCGGCTCGTCGCCGACCGGCTGGTCGTTGACGTGGACGATCCCCGCCTGGATGCGCTGGGCCAGCTCGAGGCCCTTGTCGGCGTCGCTCGTGATCACGCCCGATGAGAGGCCGTACGTCGTCGCGTTCGCTCGGTCGACCGCCTCGTCGGGCGAGTCGACCACCTCGATCGCGGCGACCGGCCCGAAGGTCTCGTGCTGGGCGAAGTCGGAGCTCTCGGGCACGTCGGTCAGGAGCGTCGCCTGATAGCACGGACCGACGGCCTCGCCCCCGGCGATCACCTTCGCGCCCTTCGCGACCGCGTCGTCGACACGGCTCTTGACCAGGTCCAGCGCCTGCTCGGTAATCAGCGGGCCGATGATCGTGTCGTGCTCCTTCGGGTCGCCGGCCTTGAGCCCGGCCGTCTTCTGCGCGAGCTGCTCGACGAACTTGTCGGCGATCGAGCGCTCGACGATGATCCGCCGCGCCGACATGCAGATCTGGCCCTGGTGCAGGAACGCACCGAACGTCGTTGCATTGACCGCGAAGTCGAGATCGGCGTCGCCGAGCACGATCAGCGGGTTGTAGCCGCCGAGCTCGAGCACGCAGCGCTTGAGGTTGCGCCCAGCCGCTTCGGCAAGGATGCGCCCGGTCTTCGTCGAGCCGGTGAAGTTGAGCACGCGCACGTGCGGGTTCTCGACGAGCTCGTCGCCGATGGGCGCGGCCTCGCCGGGCCCGTGCGTGACGATGTTCAGGACGCCCGGCGGCAGGCCTGCCTCGGCGAAGATCTCGCCCCAGAGGAGCCCGCCCACAAACGGCGAGAGCTCCGAGGGCTTGAGCACGACCGCGTTGCCGAGCACAAGCGGCGCCGTGATCGAGCGCGCCGAGAGGATCAGGGCAGCGTTCCAGGGCGCGATCGCCCCGACGACGCCCACCGGCGTGCGGATGCCCATCGCGAACTTGCCGTTGTCGGACGGGATGACCTCTCCCATCGACGCGTAGGCCGTCCCTGCAGCCTGGCGGAAGAGCCCGGGCACGAAGTGCATCTGGAACATGCCGAAGCCGAACGTGGCGCCGGACTCGCGCGCGAGCAGCGAGACAACCTCGTCCTGCCTGCTCTCGAGCACGTCGGCTGCCTTGAGGAAAACTTGCTGCTTGACCGCAGGCGGGGTCGCTCCCCACTCCGCGGACGCCGCGGCTGCGGCCTCGATCGCGTTCTTGGCATCCTCCCGCGTCCCGGCCGGGATCCGTGCGACGACGTCGCCCGTGAACGGGTCGGTGTCGTCGAAGGTCTCGCCGCCCGCGGACGGCACCCACTCGCCGCCGATGAACTGCTTAGCCTCGACGATCTCGCTCTCGACTGTGGCCATGCTCGGCTCCTTTCCTCGCGTTCGGCGCGTCCACGCAGGACGGGGGCGCAGTCGCCGCGATCAACATACCGCGGACCGCCCGATGGCGTGTAGCGTCCGGCCTCGTGGATCGAGCCCGGCCACCGTTCAGAGCCGACCACGTCGGCAGCCTCCTTCGGCCCGCGCGGTTGCTGGACGCGCGCGGGCAGCACGCGGCCGGCGACATCAACGCCGCCGAGCTCCGCGCGGTCGAGGACGAGGCGATCCGCGAGGCAGTCCGGAAGCAGGAAGAGGTCGGCCTCCGCGCGGTCTCGGACGGCGAGCTCCGCCGCGCCTCCTGGCACATGGACTTCATCTACCAGCTCGACGGCATCACCCACGAGGCCGGCCACATCGCGATCAAGTTCGTGAACGAGGACGGCGAGATCGAGTTCACGCCCGCCGCCCTGCACATCAACAGCAAGCTCGGCGTCTCGAAGACGATCTTCGGCGACGACTTCGAGTTCGTCCGCGAGAGCGCGACGACGGCCACGCCCAAGCTGACGATCCCGTCGCCGAGCATGGTCCACTACCGCGGAGGCAAGGCGGCGCTCGATCCGGACGTCTACCCGGACCTCGACTCGTTCTGGGCCGATCTGGTCGCCGCCTATCGCGACGAGGTGCGGCGCCTCGGCGAGCTCGGCTGCACGTACATCCAGTTCGACGACACGAGCCTCGCCTACATGAACGACCCGCACGAGCGCGAGTACGTCGCCTCGATCGGCGGCGACCCGCAGAACCAGCACGTCGACTACATTCGCCACCTGAACGAGGCGATCGCAGAGCGGCCGGCGGGGATGGCCGTCACCACCCACGCCTGTCGCGGAAACTACCGCTCTTCCTGGGCGGCCGAGGGCGGCTGGGACTTCGTCGCGGAGGCGCTGCTGAACGACCTCGAGGTGGACGGGTTCTTCCTGGAGTGGGACGACGAGCGCTCGGGCGGCTTCGAGCCGCTGCGCTTCCTGCCCAAGGGCGACAAGCAGGTCGTGCTCGGCATCGTCACCACCAAGCGAGGCGAACTCGAGTCCCGCGACGAGATCTTGCGGAAGCTCGAGGAGGCTGCCAAGTACGCGCCGATCGAGCAGCTCTGCCTCTCGCCGCAGTGCGGTTTCGCCTCGACGGTCGAGGGCAACGCGCTCTCGGAGGAGGAGCAGTGGGACGAAGCTCCGCCTCGTCGTCGAGGTCGCAGCGGACGTCTGGCCGGCATCGGCGTAGATCCGTGGATGCACCGATGCGAGCGAAACCGACAAGGCGGATCTTGTCCGCAGGGATACCCATGAGCAGAACTCCGCCGCCGTCGCACTCAGCGCGCGATCGCTACCCCTCTCTTCCAGCCCTCGGCACGCGGGGTGGCGGCTGGGTGGCTGCCCAGGTCGTGTTGCTCGCTGCGATAGCGCTCTCGGCGCTCCTTGGCCTCAGTTGGCCAGACGCACTTGTACCGATCGCCTACGCCGCCGGGGCACTGCTATTGGCCTCTGGCCTCGGACTGCTCCTCGGGGGCGCGATCGGCCTCGGCTCCGCGCTGACACCGTTTCCGGCGCCGCGAAGCCAGGGCGAGCTGCAGACCGGCGGCGTCTACCGCCTCGCTCGTCACCCCATGTACGGCGGTGGAATTCTCATCGCGCTCGGTTGGTCGACGATCTTCGCGACGGTGCTCGGGCTCGCCCTGACGATCCTGCTCGCGGTCTTCGCTGACCTGAAGTCGCGGCGGGAGGAGCTCTGGCTCGAGCAGCAGTACGCCGGTTACCGCGACTACAAACGGCGCACAAAGCACAGGCTGATCCCATTCATTTGGTAAGCGGGTGACGAGTTCGTGCCGCGAGCAGCCTCGATGGGCCAGCGTGCAGGACCGCAACTTCGGCCTTGCGTTTGTGATCCAGAACCGCAGCGACGAGCCGGTCACGATCGTCGGGTTGTCGAGCAATGACCAGAGCGAGAAGCGTTTTGCGCGCCTCGACGGTGCAAGCGCGGCGGCATACGCACCGATCAGCTGCGTCGATCAGTGGGGGTGTCCCGTGACTGATCTTGGGCTCGGGGCGCCGCCGTATGAGGCCCTGCCGCCACTGGCGCCGGTGACGATTCCCTCGCGCAAGTGGGCGAGCGTTCAGCTGCATTTCCGCTGGGTGCCCTGCCTCGATGCGCCACTGCAGACCCGCGACAGGGAGAACAGGACATTGGTCGTCAACTACCGAAGCGGAGGCCGGGAGGCCAGTCAGCTCTTGCACACCGGCATGGCACAACTTGACGTCAGTGCGGAGAGCGCTTGCTCCGCGCCAGCGTCCCCGTAGGCCCCGGACGCATCGCCAAGACCTCTCGCTTGGGCCAGTGTGCGTGAATGTCACCCGAGCAGGCCGGGTCCGTGCGACCGCCTGAAGCCCGGCTCACGTGCCGGTCCCTGGCGTGCTCATGGCCAGGCGGGGGAAGATCTGGGCGGCGATGTCTCTGAGGGCATGGACGATGACCCGGGGTTCGGGTTCCTTGGCTGGATCGGTGAGTTCCGGCGGAAGTGACATCCCTGCTTCTTGAGCGTGGTCGAACAGGGCGCCTCCTGCGGCCCTGCCCAGGGTGCTGAGGGCCTTGCCCACGACCACTTCGTCCATGTGCCATTCCGGAACCGGTAGGGCGGTGATGGTCGCCCACGTCTGCGGGTCGCGTGGGGTTTCGAGGGTGAACAGGTGGTCGAAGGTCCGCGCCGAGGCGTCACGCTCGGTGAGCGCCTCCCCGAGGTTCCAGATCTTCCGTAGCGTCGCGATCAGCGAGGTGTGGCGGTATTCGTCGTTGAATACCGAGCCTTGCTCGACCCAGGGGGAGACGAGGATCGCGGGAACCCGGTAGCCGGATCGGTCGAATTTGAAGCCGAACTCGCCCGCCGGTGCTGCGGGTCGGGTGGCGGCACCGGGCCTGGGGGCACGTGGTCGTAGGTCCCGCCCGGCTCGTCCCACCCGATCAGCTCTCGAAGTTGTGGCCGACGAAGGACCGTCCGCACGCCGGGTGGTAGTCACCGTGCCCGCCCAGCATGTTCGGTTCGATCAGCGCGAAGTCGGGCAGCGTTCCGGCGGCCGCGTCCCGCTCGAACTCGGAGAACGGCACGAAGTTGGTCGCAAACCGGTCCTGCAAGCGAGACGCGTGGATGATGCCGTGAAACGAGACGGGCATCGGCGGAGCCACGTACACCTTCCAGGTCCTACCGTGCTGCTCGAGCCGCTCGAAGATCGTCTCGGCATCGTTCTGCTTCCTCCATTTGGACACCGGGCTGTTCACGGCGAGACCCGACGACGTCGCCGCGGTCCAGAACGACCTGTTCATGAACGTCTGCGACGGAACCTCGGAGAACCAGTGGTCGAAGACGCCGAACTCGCGCGCGATGCCGCTCAGGACCGGTACCTGGCCGGGCGTATACCCGGTCATGATCTGGGCGTACTCCTGATAGGTCGGCTGACGTCCCACTTCGCCGGTGAAGGTGCTGATGTAGTCGGTGACAAACCCGTCCATCGTCGGTGTCGCACCCTCCGGAGGCGCGTTCCAGGGCGCCGTCACTCCCTCTCCGATCTTGAACCGGTTGTGCTCGTCGATCGTGTTGAACAACTGCGTGTTGGTGTGGTACCACTCCTCGCCCGAGTCGGGGTTCGGCGAGTCCATGTCGGCCGCGACCCCGTAGGGCACCTCTTTGCGGTCGGCTCCGTGCTCGGCCCACGCCGGGATTGGATTGCTCAACTGCTTCCCGATCACGCCCTCGAAGGTCTTGCTGTCTCCGGGCTCGTACAGACGACCCAGCAGGTTGTCGAAGGAGCGGTTCTCGAACAGCACGACCACGACGTGATCAAGCGCATTGACACGACTCGGCTCGGACACCCAACTACCTCCGTTCAAACGAAGGGCTGAAAACCGTGGGGCGGTAACCCTAGAACACGCGGCTACGTGACCAGCCCGCTAAGGCAACCCCCAACCAACAGTCGCCTGCACGCGTGTCGATGGAGAAGGCCCGCCTCGGCGGGCCTTCTCGGTGCCGGTCAAGACCGCTTCAGGCGGTCAAGCCTCTCGCTAGGGCTGAAAGTCGGAGTCCGGCTCGACCGTGACCTCGAGCAGGAGTGGCTCGTTCCGCTCCGCGAGGCCGGGGACGACCTCGTCCAGGGTGGCCTGCAGGGTCTCGAGGTCGGCGATCCGTCGGGCTTCGCAGCCGAAGATCTCGGCGAGCCCCGCGATGTCGACGTCGACGTTGGGCCAGGCCGACGAGCCGCCTTCGTGCTCGGCCAGGCGATCCATGATCGCGTAGCCGCCGTTCTTCAGGATCACGAACAGCGCCCCTGACCTGTACGTCGCCGCGCTCCACAGCGACTGGATCGCGTAGAGGGACGAGCCGTCGCCGATGATCGCGACCACAGGACGCGAGGGCAGAGCCAGTCGCAGTCCGATCGCGGCCGGCATCGCGAACCCGAGCCCGCCCATCGCGGGGCTGATCAGGCCGAGGTTCTTCCTGGCGGGAAGGCGAGCGAGCAGCTCGGGCCGGTTGGACGGTGCCTCCTCGAGGACGACCGCGTTCTCCGGAAGCCGGAGGGCCAGCTCGGCGAGGACGTGGCCGGCGCGCAGCGGGTCGTCTGGCGAGGGCGGCTCGGGAGCCGGCCTCGGCGCGGGCGGCTTGGTATCCCGTTGGGGTAGGCGCTCGGCGAGCGCGGCGCACATCGATGCGGGCGGCGCCAGGACGGCGAGCTGGGCACGGCTGCGCTGCGCCTCGGCGGGATCCTCGGTGACGAGCGCGACCGTCGTCTCCTCCTCGACGAACGGGCCTTCTGCGTAGGCGTACTGGCGGAAGGCGGGGCCTCCGACTACGAGGACGACGTCGTGGCCGGCCAGCGCCTCGCGGAGCCGTGCGCGGTCCGCGGAGAGGTCGCCTGCGTAGAGCGGGTGGTCCTGCCGGAAGCCGGCCCGGGCGCCGAAGGGCTCCTGCCAGACCGGCGCGACGAGGCGCTCGGCGAGCGCCGCGAGCGCGGCCCACGTCTCCGGATCGTCGGCCCCCGCGCCGGCGACGAGAGCCGGAGACTCCGCGTGCTCGAGCAGCTGCGCGAGCTCCTCGACCGCAGCAGGATCCGCAGCAGCGGCGCGGACGAGGCGATCGGGGGCGGCGTACTCGTACAGCTCGGGCGCCGCCGCGTTCCAGTCGTCCATCGGCACGATCACGAGCGCAGGCCCGCGCCGCGTCTGCGCCTCGTGCCACGCGCGCTCGAGCGCGCCCGGCACGTCCTGGGGACGCACCGGCTGGTCGACCCAGACCGGGTACTCGCCGGCGAGCCCTGCGAGCTTCCCGGCGAGGAAGGGCTCGTGGGCCAGGTGGCGGCGGTCCTGCTGGCCGACGGCCACGACGAGCGGCGCGCGGTTGACCCGAGAAGTCGCGAGCGCCGAGACCGCGTTCCCGAGCCCGGGTGTCGTGTGCAGCAGAACGAAGGAGGGCTCTCCGCGCCCGAGGGCGTAGCCCGTCGCGATCCCGACGACCGAGCCCTCGTGGAGCGCGAGCACGAACTCGAGGTCGGACGGCAGGTCGACGAGGAACGGCACCTCGGTCGAGCCGGGGTTGGAGAAGATCTTCGTCATCCCGCGTCGCCGCAGGACGTCGAACGTGGCCTCGCGCACCGTCACAGGCCGCGGAGCCTAGAGAATCGTGACGACGCCTTTCGAGGCATCGACGCGGAGGCGGTCTCCGGTCTTGATCCGCTTCGTCGCCGTTCCGGTTCCGACCACGGCCGGCAAGCCGTATTCGCGGGCGACGATCGCCGCGTGGCACATGATCCCGCCGGTGTCGAGCACCGCCGCGGCAATCCGGTGGAAAACCGGAGTCCAGCTCGTGGAGGTCGACGGTGCAACCAGGATCTCTCCCTCCTCGAGCTCGCCGAGCTGGTCTGTGCCGAGGAGCACCCTCGCCGGTCCCTCGACCACCCCGGGCGAAGCAGGGCACCCGGTCAGCGCTTCGGCGTCGTCGGGCGAGAGCCATTCCTCGAGCCGCTCCGTCGTGATGCCCCAGAGCATGACCGTGATCGGATCCGTGATCTCGTCGGGCACCCGCCCGAGAGCCGGAGGCGGAGCCGACGTGCGCATCTCCCGGTAGATCCCCTTGCGGCGCTCGACGATCGCCGGCCAGTGGCGAGGCCCCCGCGGGACTCCGGCACCGGAGCTCCAGTCGACGCGAAGCTCCTCGAGCGCGGTGCGCACCTCGTCGCGCCGCAGGAAGAAGAGGTCCTCCACGTCGCCCAGGTACCCGCGCCCTGCGAGCAAGGCACCGAACTCGCGGAGCTTGTTCCAGTAGATCGTCAGATAGCGGTGGTCGATGTAGAAGTTGTGGTTCTCGACGAACGGAAAGACCTTGCGGGCAAGCGCGAGGCTCTCGTCGAACCGCTCTCGCAGCTGCTCGGGGAGAAGTGAGCGCTGCTCCTCGGTGACCCGTTCGCGTTCGGCGACCGCCGCCTCGCGTGAACGAGAGATGTCTTCACCGAGGCCCAGGCGTGCGATGTACGAGCCGATCATCCGGATCGGCAGCGTCGTGTCGTCGATCCACGAGCGATGGTGGTGGTAGAAGC
This sequence comes from uncultured Actinomycetes bacterium, assembly GCA_963746635.1. Classification (GTDB taxonomy): domain Bacteria; phylum Actinomycetota; class Thermoleophilia; order Gaiellales; family Gaiellaceae; genus AC-32. The sequence goes on from CAVVBZ010000015.1 coordinate 74,819, forward strand.
CGCTCGACCCGTACGAGAAGTAGAACCACGGATCCTTCGTCCCCTCGAAGTCGGCCAGCCACTGCCGGCCGGCCTCGCTGCCGTCGAGGAGCGCAGCCAGCTCGCCCTCGTCGTGCGCGCTCCTGACAGCCTCGTCCACCCCGAGATCGACCGCGAGCCGGGCGAGGCGGCGAAGCTCCTCGTCCGGTCGGAGGACGAGCACGTCGATCCCCGAGACCATCTTGGCAATCGTCTGCTCGCTGATCTCCGGAAACGCCTCCCGGCAGACCTCGTAGAAGACGAGGTACGCGCTGTAGCCGAGGTTGAGGAACTCGAAGTGGAACTGGAGGATCCGATCGACACCGTCGAGCACCTGGTCGTACGCGCGAAGCAACGCGTAGCTGGAGCCCAGGCCCCGGCCCTCCGTGACGATCGACTCGTCCTCGATCTCGGGCAGCTCGGGTACCTCGAGCGTCTGGAGCTCGGTCGTCGTGGCCTCGACCTTGTCGACCCACCGGTCGTAGAGCTCGTCCCAGTGCTCGTAGTAGAACCCGCCTCGCCGGTCGAACAACTCCGCCCTGCGGGCAAGCTCCTCCTCGTCGGTCACGGAGTTCGGGCTCACATAGGCGTAGCCGAGGAGGATCCGGTACTCGACCCCGCGCGAAGGTGGCTGGACGAACAGGCGGCTGGCGACCTGGTTGAGAGCGACGGCCGAGCTGTCGAAGAGCGCCGCGCCGAAGGGAAGCAGCGGCTCGGAGGCGTGCAGCCCGTCCTGGAACCAGAAGCGACTCTCCTCGAACGCGCGACGATCCTCGCCGAAGAGCGCGTGATGGGGGTACATCTCCTCCCATCCCTCGCAGCCGGCGGGGACCCGTACGTCGAAGGGGCTCTCGAAGCCCCGTGATTCGGCCTTGCACTCGATTCGGATCGCCTCTTCTTCGTCGGGATTGGCCGCAACTATCGGATCCATCATCTCTCCTTGCAACAGCGGAGGGGGAAAGGCTCGCCTCTCCCCCTCCTGCGGTCGCGGGCTACGGATGCCCGGCTGCTCCGGCCGCGAGCTGCGCGTACGAGAGGTTCATGATCGCCTTCGTGTAGCGCCTCGTCTCGGGGCTCATCGACGCGAGGACGGAGGCCACGGTCGGACCGGTCTGGTGGGTGGGGAGCAGGTACCCGATCTGCAACGCGCCTGCGGCGACCTGCGCAGGAGTCAGCGACATGATCTGGTGCTGCATCGAGAACGACCTCGAGCTGGATCCGCTCGGCTTCACGCTCGACGCGGGCTTCGAGCTGCCGTTGTCGAACGCGAACACGAGCACGACCCAGGTGACGACTGCCGCCAGGCCGGCGACCAGTGCGACCAGCCCGAGCAGGCGACTACGGCGGATCTGGACGGTTGCGGGAATGGTCGTGGAAGCGCTCATGGCACTTCTCCTTTCGGGTTGAACGGTCACTGCGGGCACGATCCGGTCGAAGGACAGGCCTGCCTGCCGGTTGGCCTCGGCGACCGCCGCCTGGGCAGGCCCTTCGAACTGGCAGTAGCAGGCCTCGTCCTTCAACACGATGGTCGAGCCGAGGTAGCGCACTCCCGCGCTCTCTGTCCACACGCTCTCGGTCGCTTCCTCGAGCTCGGAGAGCCTGCGGAGGAGGTCGGACTGTGAGAGCCCGGGGAGATATCGCTCGACGACGTAGACCATGTCCCCGACGGTACGGCTCAGGGTCGGGGGCCCGAAACCCGAAAAACCCTAGGTTTGGGCGGCCTCGTCCCTGGATATGGCCACCCGCGCCCCTAGCTCGGTACGTGAGCGAATCCCGAGCTTGCGGTAGACGTGCGAGAGGTGCGACTCGACCGTGCTCAGGCCCATGAAGAGCTCGGCTGCGATCTCCTTGTTGGTGCGGCCTTGCGCCGCGAGCTCGGCCACACGCCGCTCGGTCTCGGTCAGCTCGTCGGAGGCGGGCGCGCGGCCGCTGATCCGCGCGAGCTCGGCACGGGCCTTCTCCGCCCAGAGGCGGGCGCCCAGCTCCTCGAAGATCGCCAGCGCCTGCTCGAGCGCCTCGCGGGCGGCCTTCTTCTGCTGCGCCTGTCTGCGCACGACACCGAGGCAGAGCAGCGTGCGTGCGCGCTCGAGCGGATACGGCTGCCCTTCGAGCGTCGCAAGCGATCGGTCGAAGGCATCGAACGCGCCGGCCGGGTCGCCGTTGGCGGCCGCAAAAAGGCCGCGGCATCGCGCGGAGGCCGCGAGCCCCCACGGATCGCGAACGCGGGCAGCGTTCTCCTCGTACGGCTCGAGATAAGCGAGGGCCTGCTCGAGCTCGCCGAGCAGGATCAGCGTCTCGATCGCATCTGCCCAGAACGGCGCCGTCGGGTCGCTGTAGCCGAGCGAGAGCGCGCGTCCGGGGAACTCGCGGAGACGGGCGCCCGCAGCCTCGTGGTCGCCGAGCGCGAGCTCGAGCCGGCCGAGCACGCCGAGACACGGAAGACGTTCACCTCGTCTGAGCGCTCCTCTGCGAGTCGCAGGGCCTCTTCGACCGCCGGACGCGCGGACTCGACGAGACCGCAGGTCGGTCTCGATGAGGGACTTGATCCGGCCCATGAATACGCGCTGGTGCGTGTCCTGCGCCTGCTCCGCGATCTCGAGCGCCGTGACGGCATGGTCGAGCGCGCGTTCCCACTGCCCCATGTACCACTCGGTCAGGCTCAGCCGCCAGAGCATCTGACCGCGGCTGCCCTCGTCGCCGCGGTCGGTCGCCTTCTGCTCGAGCTCCTCGAAGATGGCGTGCGCTCGCTCGAGCTGTCCCGATCCGCCCAGGATGCGGGCGAGCGCGACGTGCGGGCTCTCGTAGTACTCGAGCGAGAGCCCCAGCTCGTCCTCGAGCTCGGCCCCTCGCTCGACGAGACCGGGAGTGACCTCCTCGGCGCCCCATACCTCCGCGTGCCCCACGCGTGCGATCGCAATTGCGATCAGCCTCGGATCGCCGACCCGCTCCGCCCGCTCGAGGGCGGCCCGGGCATCGACAAGCCCTTCTCGCACATCAGCCTGGAACAGGCGGATGAAGCTCCGGTAGGCGAGGATCCTCGTGGCGCGCACGTCGTCGTCCGGTACCTCGGCGAGCGCCTCGTCGCAGAGCTCGATCATCGCCGGGGCCGTGGCCCTCCGGGTCGCCGCGAGGCTCGAAGAGGACGTCGGCCCGGTCCGCGCCGGCGGGAACCTCGGAGCGGAGCTGCTCGAGAATCGCCGCGGCAACGTCGCCGTTTCCCGCAAGGCGATGGAAATGCGCGGCCCTCAGGCGTCGCCGCTGCTTGTCCAGCGGCGAATCCGGCGTCAGCTCGGCCGCCAGCTCCAGCAGCTCGGCGGCGCCCGCGGTCGCACCACGCGAGGCGGCCTGCTCGCCGGCCTCGTCCAGCTCGGCAGCAACCGCCGCGTCAGGCCCCTCGGCCGCGAGCGCGAGGTGGCGGGCGCGCTCCTCGATGTCGCCGATCGAGCCGGCGAGCACCCGATGGACGGCGCGGCGCTTCCAGACGGGCGCCTGCTCGTAGCAGATCGAGGCGAGCAGTGGGTGCGAGAAGCGGATGCGGGAGTCGTCGAGCTGCACCACGCCTTCCCGCTCGGCCTCCTCGAGCGCACGCAGCACGCGCTCCCGGTCGCCGTGCGCGGCGGCAACCAGATCGACGGACGGGCGTGCCAGCGCCGCGACCTGGAGCAGGACGTCGACGGTCTCGGCGGGAAGCCGGGCAAGCCGCTCGCCGAGGAGCTCTCGCAGGCCTTCGGGAACCGGCAGGGTGCGGCCGATCGCGGGCCGCGTGTTCGTCCGCACGAGCTCGCGTCCGAGCTCCAGCGCGAAGAAGGGGTTGCCGGCCGTCAGCTCGCCGAACCGGGCCAGCTCGGGCCGCGTCAGCGCGAGGCCGAGCCGCTCTTTGAGCAGGCTGTGGGTGGCCGCCAGGGTCAACGGGCCGACGCGCAGCTCCTCGAAGCGCTCCTCCCGGTAGGCGCGCGCCAGCTCGAGCGGAGCGGAGATCTCGGGGGCGGTCCGAAGCGTCGCGAGAAGGCTCACCGGCTCCTCCCTCAGACGCCGGACCGCAAGCTGCAAGACGAGGGCCGAGGCGGCGTCGAGCCACTGGATGTCGTCGAGCGCCACGACCAGCGGCCCCTCGGCGGCCAGAGCGCGGAGCACGTCGAGCACGGCGAGGCCGATGGCGCCCGGCTCCGGAGGCTGCTCGCCCGGCTCCGCGAGCCAGAGCGCGACCTCGAGGGCCCGGCGCCTCGGGGGCGGAAGCGACGAGACGACGCCTTCCATGACGGGTTCGAGCAGATCCGAGAGCCCGGCGAACGAGAGCGACGCCTCAGCCTCGATTGCGCGGTGGACGAGCACGAGATCGAACCCGCGCTCGGCCTCCTCGACGCCGTGCTCCCAGAGGACGGTCTTGCCGATCCCCGGCTCGCCGGAGAGCACGAGCGCCCGCGGGCCCTGCCTAGCCTCGGCCAGGAAGGCCTGGATCGCGCCAAGCTCCTCGTCTCGCCCGATAACGGTCTGCGCCATGCTCGTGGCGCGATTGTCGCGCCCGGCGGGCGTCAGAGCCAGTCGAGCACGTCGGCGATGCTCTCGACGACCGCATCGGGGCGGCTCGACTCGGGGAGGCCGTCGAGCTCGATCGCGCCGCTGATCCCGCTGCGGACCAGGATCGTGCGCGCGCCGCCGAGTCGGCCGAGCGCGATGTCCATGCCGAGGTCGTCGCCGATCACGGCCAGCTCCTCGGGGGGCGATCCGAGCCGGTGGCTGATCGTCTCGAGCGCGGCGTGCGAGGGCTTGCCGACGATGACCGGCTCGGTGCTGCTCGCCTTCGAGATCGCCGCCGCGGTCATGGCACCACGGCTGAAGATCGGGCCGTTCGCGCCCGCATAGGCGGACGCGTAGCTTGCCGTCAGGAGCTCCGCGCCGCGCAGCACCGCACGGGCGGCCCGCTCGAGCTGCTCGAACTGGACCGTGTCGACGTGCGCGACGAAAACCGTCGCGGCGTCCTCTTCGTCGGCGATCCGCAGGCCTGCCTGCTCCAGGTATGCGCGCACCCGCTCGTTGGCGAACAGCAGCACCGGCCCGTCCAGGCCGTGGGAGCGCAGGTGGAACTGGACGCTGCGCAGTGGCGTCAGCAGCTCGTCGTCGGCGATCTCGAGGCCGACCTCGCGCAGTCCCGCCGCGAAGGTCTCCGGTGCCTCGTGGCTGCCGTTCGTGAAGACGGCGAGGGGCCGACCGGAGGCGCGGATCTTCGCCAGCACCTCGAGCGCGCCCGCCTGCACGTGCGTCTCCTCGCCTGCCCGCTGCACGAGCGTGCCGTCGACGTCGAAGACAAACCCGCGGCAATCGTCAAGTCGCACGGCGCCACACCACGAGGTCGTCGCCCTTCTGCATGCGCAGCTGCGTGATCGACTTTCGCTTCGCGACCTCCTGCAGGAGCGTTACGACCGGACTGCGGCCGGGCGAAGCGGCGCGCGCGGGCGGCGCGGTGCCGATCGCGTCCACCTGCTCCCCCGGCATCGTCAGCCGCAGCAGCAGCTCCTCGTCGGAGATCCCCGCCCCAAACCGCTCGCGCGCGCCCTCGAGGTGCAGCGGCTCGAGGTCGCGCAGCTCCTCGGCCCGCGGCCGCGCGAGCACGCGCTCGGCAATCTCGGGCGCAAACGGAGCCGCCGGCTCGCCGTAGTGGCCGAGGAGGTAGCGGACGGTCTCGTCGGAGACGTTCGACCAGCGCTCGCCGTCGATCACGTTTCGCACCGCCTGGGTGGCGACCATCTGCGAGACCGGCGTGACGATGATCGGGTAGCCCATCTCGGCCCGTACGCGGCCGACCTCGTCGAGCACCTCGTCGTACAGCTCGGGCCGGCCGAGCTCGCCGAGCATCCGCCGCGTCGTCGAGACCATGCCGCCGGCGAGCTGGTGGTGGTAGTAGGTCGCGTCGAACTCCTGCGGCCGGCCGACGGGCAGCCCCTTCTCACGGCCGAGCTCGCGGAAGTGGGCCGAGACCGCGGCGAGCGCGTCGAGATCGAGCCGGTGCGAGAAGCCTTCCGCCTCGAGGTTCCGCAAGGTCGTCTCGGCGGCCGGGTTCGAGGTCCCGCGCGCGAGCGGCGCGACGGCCGTGTGCAGGACCCGGAAGCCGGCCCGCAGCCCCTCCATGTAGACCAGCGGCGCGAGCCCGATCGTGCAGTGGCTGTGCAGCTCGACCGTGCGCTCGCCCGCCGCGCGGAGGAAGTGCGGCGCCAGCTCCTGCACCGCGGCCGGGGTCAGCAGCCCGCCCGGATCCTTCAGGTAGAGGCGGTCCATCTCGGGCGCAGTCGGCGAGCGCGGCGGCGCGCTCGGCGTAGTAGGCGTGCGTGTGCACCGGGCTGACCGAGTAGGTGAGCCCGATCACGATCTCCTCGACGCCCTCCTCTCGGGCCATCCGCGCCAGCCGTCGCAGACGCGTCGGGTCGTTCGAGGGGTCGGCGACCTGGAAGCGGCGGATCCCGTTCCGGACGACGCAGCGGAAGACGAGCCGCATGACGTCCTCGTCGGCCGGGACCCACGAGATGAAGCGCATCCCGGTGGTGATGAAGCTGAGCGGTGTGTTCGGCATCGCGGCGCTCGACGAGCCGGATCCGCTCCCACGGGTCTTCCCGGTGGAAGCGGACCGAGACGGCCATGTGCGTGCTCGAGCTGAAGTCGGCCGCGTGGTACCCGACCCGGTCCATCGTCGGCGCGATCGAGAGAACGTCCGGCGTGGTCAGCCCGGTCGCGCTCCAGAGGCTCTGGTTGCCGTCGCGGGTCGTCGTGTCGACGATGTCGACCAGGCCGCTCATCCGTCGGGCTGCACCTGGAAGAGCGCCGTCCCGTACTCGACGAGCTCGGCGTTCTCGATGCACACCTCGACGATCGTTCCCGCGACGCCCGCGGGGACCGAGTTCATCATCTTCATCACCTCGATCAGGCAGACGACGGTGGTCGGCTCGACGCGCGCCCCTGGCTCGACGAACGGCGGCGCTCCGGGCGACTCGGCCCGGTAGAAGGTGCCGATCATCGGCGCCGGGATCGCGAGCAGCTCGCCGCTCGGCGGCTCGGGAGAAGGCGGTGTCTCTTCGACGGGCGCGGCCGCGTCGGCTGCCGCGCCGCGGACGACGTGGAGCGAGAGCTCGTCGGTCTCGATCCGGAGCTCCTCGACATCCGACTCGTCGATCAGCCGCAGGATCTCGCGTACGTCGTCCTCGCTCAGCGGCATGCGCCTCAGTCGTCCTTCCTCGGCACAGCGCCGAAGGTCCCCATCACGAGCGAGATCGCAGACTCGGACAGCTTCGGCGTCGGCTTCAGCGTCGTCACTGGACGGGACTGGAGCACGAGCAGAGACTCCGGGAGCGACCGGCCGCGGGCGATCGCCCACTCGATGTCCTGGTGCGAGCCGAAGTGCTGCTCGATGCGCTTGGCGACCTCGACCAGCGCGGCGAGACCTGCCTCGTGGAGGCACGGCTCCTCGCGCCGATCCGCAGGCACGTCCACCCGCACCGTGCCGCGCCCGGCCGGGTCCGGCACGTACTCGATCTCCTTCGCGTTCACGGTCTGGCGCACGACCTCTCCGGTCACCTTGCTGACCAGGAAGTCGTCCGGGGTCGTCTCGCCGCCGACGACCGCGATCCCGAGCCCCCAGCTCGCGTTGACCGCGACCATGCTCGGATCGTTGCTCACCGGGTTGCAGGTGAACATCACCCCCGAGACCTCGGCGTCGACCATCTCCTGGACGGTCACGCCCATCGCCTGCTCGGTCTGCGACCCGAGCTCCGCGCGGTAGCTGATCGCGCGGGCCGTGTAGAGGCTGACCCAGCAGTCGCGCACGGCATCGCAGAGCTGCTCGACGCCTTGCACCCAGAGGAAGCTCTCCTGCTGGCCGGCGAAGGTCGCGTCGTGGCTGTCCTCGCCGAGCGCGCTCGAGCGGACGGCGACCGGCGGCGACTTCCCAAGCGCTTCGTAGCTCCGGGCGAGCTCGTCTCGCAGAGCCTCCGGCAGCGGCGCGAAGCGCATCGCCTCGTCGATCGTCTTCGAGGCCGCATTGGCCGCCTCCACGTCTCCCTTCGGCGCCCGCGCGAGCGCCGACGCGATCATCCCGTCCAGGCCGGTCGCCTCGACGAACGCACGGAAGGCGCCAGCGCTCACGGCGAAGCCGGGCGGTACCGCGGTCCCGGCCGAGAGCAGGTCGCCCAGGTTCGCGCTCTTGCCGCCGAACTCCGCGGCGTCCGATTGACGCAGCTCTTCGAGCCGGCGGGTGAAGACTCCGGTCACGCGCCTACGCGTCGAGGATCGTCACGACGCCGTTCGAGCCGTCGACGCGAACCATCTGCCCCGTCTGGATCTCCGCGGTCGCGCGCCCGGTTCCCACGACCGCGGGCAGGCCGTACTCGCGACAGACGATCGCCGCATGCGACATCACGCCGCCGATGTCGGTGACGACGGCGCGGACGCTCGAGAAGATCGGCGCCCAGGCCGGCGAGGTGATCGGGCAGACGAGGACGTCCCCGTCCCGGACCGCCGCGATCTGCTCGACGTCGATCACGACCCTCGCCACGCCTTCGACGACGCCCGGCGAGGCCGCCGCGCCGGTCAGCCGACCTCCGCCCTCCTCGGCGCTGGCCCACTCCTGCACGCGCTGCGTCGTGACGCCCCAGAGCATGATGCTCATCGGATCCGTGATCGCCTCGGGCGTCGCCCCGATCGCAGGTGGCGGCGTCCAGTCCGCGAGCTTCTCGAGCAGCACCTTGCGTCGCGCGACGATCGGCGGCCAGTGCTTCGGCCCGAGCGGCTCCCCGCCCGTGGCCCAGGTCAGGAGCAGCTCGTCGAGCGCCTGCCCGACCTCGTGCCGACCGAGCT
>CAVVBZ010000016.1:0-18701 GCA_963746635.1 uncultured Actinomycetes bacterium
GATCGCCGAGTCCGAGGAGACGAGGCAGACCGTCTCGCTCCCGCGGTTCTCCGCAGCCAGGCGCTCGAGGAGCGCGTCGGCGTGCGGCGCGTAGCGGACGTCGAGCGGACCATGGCTGCGCTCCTCGCCGACGCCGTCGAACACGACCACGCCACGCGCGCCCTGGAGCGCGACGAAGCTCGCCAGCCGGTCGACGAGCTCGCGCGGGTCGTCGAACGGGCCCGCGTGGAGGAGGTTGTAGCCGTCGAACAGATAGAGGGTCGGCTCAGCCACGGCGCTGTCGTCTCGCCTCGTAGAGGAGCAGAGCCGCCGCCACGCTCACGTTCAGAGACTCGACCCGGCCGGCAAGCGGGATCGAGACGGCGGCGTCGCAGGTGCGGCGGACGAGCGGCCGCAGGCCCTTGCCCTCGGCGCCGAAGACGAGCGCGATCCCGCCGGTGAGGTCGGCGTCCCACATCGTCTTCTCCGCCTCACCGTGGGCGGCCCAGACCCAGAGCTGCTGCCCTTTCACCTCGCCCAGGTAGCGCGCGAGGTTCGTCACGACCGCGACCGGAAGGTGCTCGACCGCACCGGCCGAGGCGCGGCAGACCGCCGGCGTCACCCGCGCCGAGTTGTGCGCGGGGAGGACGACGCCCGAGGCTCCTGCTCCGTCGGCGCTGCGGACAACCGCGCCGAGGTTGCGCGGGTCGGTGACGGAGTCGAGCACGGCCAGCAGCGGCGCCGGGCCTGACGCGAGCTCGTAAGCGTCGGCGTAGCGGAAGGGCTCGACCCGCGCGAGCAGGCCCTGGTGGTCGTTCGTGCCGGCCTCGGCGTTCAGGTCCCGCTCGGGCTTGCGCTGAACACGCACTCCGGCCTCTGCCAGCCACGGCTCCGCCTTGAGCGCGCGCTCGGTCGCCCAGAGCTCCAGCACCTCGCGTGGCCCGCGAACGGCCTCGCGCACCGGGCGGCGCCCGTAGACGAGGTCGGCCGTCACCGTCGTGGAACGAGCTGGAAGCCCGGGTCGGATTCCACGTCCCGTACGTCCCAGCCCGCGTCCTCGATCTCGGCGCGCAGGCGGTCGGCCTCGTCGAAGTCGCGCCGCTCCCGGGCTTCTGCGCGTTGACGCGCGAGCTCCTCCAGGTCGGCCGGAGCGCTCTCGCTCGTCGCCAGCGAGTCGAGCCCGAAGACGTCGAGCCCGCGCCGCAGCAGCTCGTGGTCGCGCCAGCCGTGCATGACGGCCAGTGCATCCGGCGTGTTGAAGTCCTCGTCGAGCGCGCGGGCGAACGGCTCCCACTCGCCCACGGGCTCCGACCCCGCCCGGAAGACATTGCGGAAGCCCTCGGCCTGGGCCACGGCTTGCTCGAGCGCGTCATCCGAGAAGTCGATCGGCTTACGCCAGTGGGCGCCGAGGAAGTAGACGAGCAGCGTCTCGCGGCCCCAGGTGTCGAGCGCCTCACGCAGCGAGACGATGTTGCCGAGCGACTTCGACATCTTCTCGCCTGCGAGCCGCAGCATCCCGTTGTGCATCCAGATGCGGGCAAACTCGTGTCCGAGCGACCGCGACTGTGCGATCTCGTTCTCGTGGTGCGGGAAGACGAGGTCGAGCCCGCCGCCGTGGATCTCGAACGCCGGCCCGAAGGCGACCTCGGCCATCGCCGAGCACTCGATGTGCCAGCCGGGCCGGCCGCGGCCCCACGGCGACTCCCACCACGTGTCCTCCCCCTCCTTGTGGCCTTTCCAGAGCGCGAAGTCGCGCGGGTCCTCCTTCAGCGCGCTCGGCTCGTCCTCTTCCGATGGGTTGTGGGTGGCGTCCTCGTCGCCGTGCCGCCCGGAGAGCTTCCCGTAGTCGGCGAAGCTGGAGACTCGGAAGTAGACGTCTCCGCCGGCCGGGTACGCATGGCCTGCCTCGATCAGCTCCTCGATCAGCGCGACGATCTCGGGAACCGTCTCGGTCGCCCTCGGCTCGCGGTGGGGCCGACCGAGGCCGAGGTCGTTCGTGTCCTCGATGTACCAAGCGGCCGCGTCCTCTGCCAGTTGGGCGCTGTTCCCCGGGGCCGCGTCGTAGATCTTGTCGTTGATGTCGGTGATGTTCTCGACCAGCGTCACGTCGTAGCCCGTGCGCTCGAGCCACCGAGCCAGCCACATCGAGAGCACGAACGGCCGAGCGTTGCCGATGTGGATCCGCTGGTAGACGGTCGGCCCGCAGAAGTACATGCGCACGGGCCCGGGCGGAGCGGGCAGCTCCTGCGGCGAGCGGGTGGCGGTGTCATAGAGCCGCATCGATCCTCCGCAGGGTCTCCTCGCGCGGGAGGGCCGCTACGACCGTCCAGAGCTCGGGGCCTCGGTCGGCGCCGGTCAGGGCGAGCCGCAGCGCGCGCAGGTCGCCGCCGACCGCCTTCAGCTCGCGGACGAGCTCCTTCGGGTCGGCGCTTCCGTTCCCGCGCTGGAGCAGTTCGCGGAAGCGCTCGAGGGTCTCCGGCGAGTCGCCACGGGCGGGCGCGGGGGGCTCGAGGATTGCCTGCGCATAGACCCTGGCTTCGTTGAGGTCGCGGGCGCCGCGCAGCGCGGGCACGAGCTCGACGGGAGCCCCGGCGCGCTCGGCCAGCTCCGCGTCGGGCATCTCCGCGATCGCTTCGATCGCCAGGCGACGGATCCGCGGCAGGTCGTAGCTGACGTCGTGCTTCGGGAGGCCCAGCTCTTCGAGGTAGCGCCGCACGGCCTCGGCGGGGATCCCCGCGTCCCGGAGCGACGCGACGGTTGCCCCTTCTGCCCGCTTCGAGAGCTTCTTCCCGTCCTCGCCGAGGATCAGGCCGTGATGGACGAATTCGGGCGCCGTCGCCCCCAGCGCGACGAACAGCCGCCGGTGGAGGTCCTCGTTCGGGCGATGGTCGTTTCCGCGGACGACGTGCGTGATCCCGAAGTCCACGTCGTCGACGACGCTGGCGAGATGGTAGGTCGGCGTTCCGTCCTCGCGGACGAGCGTGATCCCGTCGAAGCGCTCGCCGAGCTGCGCGCCGGCCTCGAGATGCCGGTCGCGCCGTTCGCTCTGGCGCACCGGGCCCTCGTCCCACGCGAGCCCGAGCCACTCGAGGTCGCGGAGCAGCTCCTCCTCGCCGCCGGGGAGGTTCCGCGCGGGATCGGTGTCGTCGATCCGCAGGAGCATCCAGTCGCCAAAGGCACGGTTGGCGACCGCGCTGAGCGCGTTTCCGACGTGCAGCGTCCCCGTCGGGCTCGGGGCGAATCGCACCCTCTTCATCGAGCCGCCAGTCTAGGCGTCTCGCCCACTTAGTAACAGTCTGTTACTTGGAGGGCTCGGCGACCCTCTTCTCGGCGCCGAGGAACCGCGCGAGCTCGGCCAGCGCCTCGTCGAGGCGGGAGCTGTCGCCCCAGGCGCCGAGCAGCTCGAGCGTACGTGTCTTGCGGTCGAAGCGGGGCTCGGCGCGGCCCGCCAGCCGGTCGCCGACGAGGAGCGGAAGCACGTAGTAGCCGTACTCCCGCTTCGCGGGCGGAACGTACATCTCGAGTCGGTAGTGGAAGTCGAAGAGCGCCTCGGCGCGATCGCGGTCGTGTATCAGCCGGTCGAACGGGGAGAGGAGCGTGACGCGGTCCGGGATCGGCCCGTCGGTTGCGTCTTGATGCGCGATCCACCGCCCACCCTCGAGTCGCACGCCGAGTGCGCGGAACCGCTGGTCGGCGAGCTCGCGTTCCGCCTGCCGTAGCGGCACGGCCTCGGCCTCCGGCCACCAGTCTGAGGCCAGGCTCCAGAGACGCTGCCCGTTTCGCCTCCCGGCCACGGTGATCTCGCCGTAGGTGTGCAGCGTTCCGAGCATCAGCCCGACCATGCGGCTGCCGTACCAGCGGTGCTTCTCGCGCATGCCCCCGGTCTTGTCCTCGAGCTCGCGGGAAAGGAGCGGCCCGCGGCGCCCGAGCTCCCGGAGCACATACCGTCGAAAGCCCGGGTTGTCGCGCACGAATCCGCGCATCCACCGGTGCGAGTGCACCCTGGTCGAGCGCCGGATCGATCGCATCCGCGCCCGCAACAGCGGGAGCGTCTCGATCGGCCAGACGAAAGCGTTCCACTCGATCAGCTTCTTCTCCTCCCAGAGCAAGCGGTCGAGCTCGGCCCGTTCGTAGGCGCTTTCGAGCCGGCTCCAGAGGACGAGGTGCTGCGGCGGCGCGACGGTCGAGATCGGGTCGAGCTGGAGGAACCCGAGCCGCCGCACCGTCTCGAGGACGTCGGGCGCCGAGCCGTCGAGCAGCTGCGCCCGCACGGCTATCCGTCTGGCCTCGTCGGCGCTAACCGTCGTCACGGCGCGAACCGTATCGAGCGGCGATTGCCAAACCTTGGCCGAGCCCGAACCAGCGCGTGGTCCAGCGTTTCCTGCTCCTAACCACGCGCGCGATAGAACAGACGACGAGATGAAGATTCACGAGCAACTCACGAGCCGCCGCCAGGCCTTCGCCCTCGCGGCAGCGCTCACGCTCACGGTGCTGACCGGCGGCGCGGCCCTCACCGGGCTGCGGCACGGCGTTCCGCACGCCTCGCCCGCGGCGCCGGTCGTCCAGCTCGCACAGGCTCCGGCTCCGGCGCCTCCTCACGGCGAGGAGTCCGACTGATGCGCCGCGTCTGGTCGGCCGTCGCCGCGAGCTGGGCGTTGCTCGCAATCGTCGCGGTGCTCGCGTGGTCGCACCCGCCCACGCAATCGGGAGCACCGACGCGCGCCACCGTGGTCGTGGTCAAGGGCAAGAACGGCAAGGCCGTCGTCCTCCCGAGCGGCGTCGCGACCCACACGACGACGCACAGCTCGCCTCCGGCGGGTGGCGCGTGAGCGCCGCCGGCGGCGTACCCGCGATCTGGCTGCTCGCCCGGGCTTCCGGGCTCGTGGCGTTCGGCTTCCTGACGCTCTCGGTCTGGCTCGGGCTGGCGATGAGCACGCGCCTGCTCGGCCCGAAGCGGCAGAAGGCCCTCTTCGGTTGGCACCGGACACTCGTGTGGACCGCGCTCTGGATGGTCGGCCTCCACGCCCTCTCGGTTCTGCTCGACCCGGTGCTCCACTTCGGCCTGCCCGCCGTGCTCGTCCCGTTCGCCGCGCCATGGAGGCCGATCGGGGTCGCTGCGGGTGTCACGGCCGGCTGGCTGACCCTGGTGCTGGCGCTCTCGTTCCGCGCGAAGCGCTGGATCGGGCACCGCGGGTGGCGGCTGCTCCACTACGCGAGCTTCGCGGCCTTCGTGCTCTTCCTCGGCCATGCGCTCGCCGTGGGCACCGATCTCAAGGGGGTTCGCGGCCTCGTTCTCGTGGCGATCGCGGCCGGCCCCGTGATCTGGCTCGGGCTCGCGCGGATCCTGCTCCCGCGCGGCGCCGCCGCCCGCCCCGCGCCCGCGGTCGCAGCCGCCTAGCGGGCGCGGTAGGCGAGCGCGGCCGCCAGCACCGGATCCTTGCCGCCGAAAAAGGCCTTCGAGTTCAGTGGCACCGACACCTTTGGCTCGATCGCAACACGCGGGTCGCCGGCGAAGCTCTTCTGCCAGTAGATCGCGGCGACGTCCACCCTCACGCCCGCGGTCGGGAGGTCGACCGGCTGGACGTCCCCGTACAGGTTCGGGCTTCCGCCCGACGTCTCGCCGATGAAGACCGCGCGGGTCTTGCGCTCGAGCTCGGTGATGAAGTTCTGGGCTGCGGAGAACGTGCTGCGGCCGATCAGCACGACCAGCCGTCCCTTGCGGTTCACCCGCTTGGAGCGCAGCGCCTGGAGCAGCTGAACGTACGTGTGGTTGTCGCCGCCCGGGTTCAGCCGCACGTCGACGATCACGCGCCTGAACTTAGGTCGCTTGACTAGGCGGAGGAGCTTCCGCGCGTCGGGGCCGGTCGAGCCGAGCGTCTGGTTGTACCCGACGAACACCACCCGCCCGCGATCGAGCGTCGTCACGTAGTGGCCCTGTGCGCGCCGGCGGAGGTAGAGCGGCTTCGACCGCTTGGGCAGCGCGTAGACGAACGAGGGGAAGTCCGGGGTCATGAGGCGCAGGTACGCGGCTGCCGTGACCGGAGCGAGCGTCACCTCCTTCGCCGCCGCGCCGGGCTTCTGCAGCGTGAACCGTGCGGGCCCCACTCCCGGGCGAAGGCCGAGCCCGTGCAGCACCTCGGCGGTCAGCATGAAGCTCATGAAGCGGTCGGTGCGGGTCGCTTCGTTGTCGCGAGGGACGAGAGGCCGCACCTTCTGCTCGAGGCCGTCGACGGGCATGCCGTCGATCGCGAGGACCTTCGAGCCGATGAGCCCGCGGTTCTTCGGCGCCGAGACGACGAAGAGGCCGTCGCTGAACTTGTAGAGGTAGAGGGGGAAGAGGTGGAACGTACGCGCGTTCCCGGAGTCGAGCGTGAAGATCCCGGAGTGCCCTTCTCGCTCGCCGAGCAGGTTCACGAAGCGCATCAGCTCGACGAGCAGCTGATCCTGGTTGAGCGTGGGCGCCCGCGCAGCGAGGTCGTCCGCGGCCGCCTGGAAGACCGGCTCGGGGGTCGCGTGGAAGGGGTTCGGATGGATCCGGCGGATCTCGGACATCAGGAACCGTACGTCCGAAACGGAGTCCGACTTGGCCGACACAGCCTTCTGCGCCGATCCTGTCAACGCAACGAGAGCCGCGGCGATCGCGATCAGCGCACCCCTGAGCATCCGGGCGTGAGTTTAGCATTACTAAAAAAACTGTGACTACACTTACAGAACGGTGACACAGGCGGGCGAGATCCAGGTCGGCCCGCGACTCCGTGCAGCTCGCCGGGAACGAGGGCTCACGATCAGCGAGGTCGCCGAGCAGGCAGGCCTCACGGCCGGCTTCATCAGCCAGCTCGAGCGCGACCTGACCTCGGCGTCACTCTCGTCCCTCTACCGAATCTGCGCCGTGCTCGGCATCCGCGTCGGGAACCTGATCGACGAGGTGCCGTCGGGGAAGCTGATCCGCCGCGAGCAGCAGACACGCCGCTCGCTGGCGATGGGCGACGCGGAGCACCTCTTGCTGAGCTCTCGCGAGGAGCGGCGTTTCCACGTCACCGAGTCGCACATCCCGCCGGGAGGGAGCGCGGGCGACGAGCTGTACACGCTCCCGGCCGACGTCGAGCTCGTCTACGTCCTGCGCGGCTCGCTCGAGCTCCGCGTGGGCGACGAGATGCACGTGCTCGAGGAGGGCGACACGCTCACGTACTCGCCGCGCGACCCGCACACGTGGCGCAACCCGTCCGACTCGGACGAGGCCGTCGTGCTCTGGACGGCGCTGCCGAACCCCTACGCCGTGTAGCGCTCGAGAAAGGCGAGGACGCGCGACCAGGCGTCCTCCGAGTCCTCGGCGAACTCCTCGTGCTTCCGATCGAAGAAGCCGTGCGGCGCGCCGTCGTAGATCACCAGCTCGTGCTCGACGCCTGCGGCCGTGAGCGCCTGCTCGAAGGCCGCGTTGTGCTCGGCGGTGATGTTCTGGTCGTCACCGGCCTGGAGTGCGAGGATCGGCGCCTCGAGCTCCGCCGCGCGGTGCGTCGGGCCCGGGACGCCGTCGCGCTCGGCGGGCATGCCGTAGAAGCCGACGGCTCCGGCGATCCCGTGGCCACCCGCGGCGGCGAGCCACGAGTTGCGTCCGCCGAAGCAGAAGCCGACGGTGAACACGTTCTCGCAGCCGAGTCCTCGCAGGTGCTCGACCGCGGCGCCAACGTCCGCCTGGACGCCCTCGGGGGTCGTCTGGGCGACGTGCTCCATGTACGGGAAGTCGTCGTCGCGTTTGCTCACGCCCGCCGTGCGGCCGAAGTAGTCGAACGCGAGCGCCGCGTACCCGCGCTCGGCGAAGCGCAGCGCCAGCTCCTCGTAGAAGCGGTAGAGACC
Source organism: uncultured Actinomycetes bacterium (assembly GCA_963746635.1). Classification (GTDB taxonomy): domain Bacteria; phylum Actinomycetota; class Thermoleophilia; order Gaiellales; family Gaiellaceae; genus AC-32. Next base: position 7,834 of record CAVVBZ010000016.1, read on the forward strand.
GCGCACGTCCGGGAGGATCACGACGCCGGTCTTGGACGGCTCCTCGGGGACGGCGAGGAACGCAGCGAAGTGGTTCCCGTCGCTTGCTTCGAGCTCCAGGTCCTCGTGCGAGACGGCGGCGCCGGAGATGACGGGGATCGGCGGGAGGGAGTCGAGCTCGAAGCACATGTCAGGGGCGGAGTCTAGGGTCTGGCGAGTGAGGGAGGCGCTGCTCGCGTGGTTCGCGGAGAAGGGGCGCGACCTCCCCTGGCGCCGGACCCGCGACCCCTACGCGATCCTCGTCTCCGAGGTGATGCTGCAGCAGACGCAGGCGGCCCGGGTCGCGCCGCGCTACGTCGCGTGGCTGGAGCGGTGGCCCACAGTCGACACGCTCGCTGAGGCCCCCACGACCGAGGTGATCCGCGCCTGGCAGGGGCTCGGCTACAACAGGCGCGCTCTCAATCTGCAACGCGCAGCTCGCGAGATCGCAGCCAACGGCTGGCCCGACGACCTGACCGCGCTGCCCGGCGTCGGCCGCTACACGTCGGACGCCGTCGCATGTTTCGCGCTCGGCCGGCCGGTGCTGCCGGAGGACGTGAACGTCAGGCGCGTGCTCGAGCGCACAGGCGAGCGCTTCGACCACACGTGCGCGCAGGCGCTGATGGATCTCGGCGCGACGGTCTGCATCGCGCGCGTGCCGCGCTGCGGCGAATGCCCACTCGCAGTCGAATGCCCGTCGCGAGGGCGTCGTTTCGAGCCGCTGCGAAAGCAAGGCCCGTTCGAAGGCTCGTTCCGCCAGCGGCGCTCGCTGGCGCTCCGCGTGCTCCTGGACGGCGGCAGCCCGGCGGACGCGGAGGCCGTCGAAGCCCTCGCCGAGGACGGGCTCGTCCGCCTCGAGGACGGCGTAGCCAGCCTTCCGGACTAGGTCGATTTCACGAGACTTCCTACACTTCGAGCGTGTCGCGAGTGACACGGATCGTCCTCAGCGCCTCGCTCGCCTGGCTCATAACCGCGGGCATGGTCGCGGCGGGTTGCAGCGGAGCATCGAAGTCGGATCGGGCCGCGGCGCCCGAACCAGACGCCGCAGGCTCTCCACAGACGCTCGTCCTCCACGCACCGCCGCTCGAGCTCGACTCGCCGGGCACAGGCAGCATCCTCATCTTCAGGAGCGGCGGCGCCGAAACGACCACAAAATCGGTCCGGGACCTGTATGCGGTCTTCCGTCGCGCTCCGCGAGAAGAGCGACGCTCGGGTGCAAGAAATCGCACGAGCAGACGCGCTCCCCGAGCTCAATGCAGACCCCACGAGCGGCAAGCCGATCTACAACGACACCCGTCTCGTCTCGGGAACTGCGGCTCGGGGCGTCTACGCGCTGCCCACCACGAAACAATGGTTTGTCTCGGGGTGTTCCCCAACGGCGGCAGCGTTTGCAGCTCGCCTGGTGCCGACGGCCTGACTGTCGGCTACGAGGTCGCTCCGAACAGCAGAAAGGCACTCATCTACGGCCTCCTCGGTGACGATGTGCGTGGCCTCGACGTGATGGTGTCCGGCGTCACGCGGCAGGCCCAGCTCGGGAAGAACGCCTACGTCCTGGAGCTAGCTCACGCGAAGGGAAAGCGACTCGAGAGGCTGATCCTCCACCTCCGCGACGGCACGACCACTGTGATCGAGCTCAGCTGACCGCGTGCCGCATCCAGACGTTCGGCTCGCGGTACACGCCGCGATCCCGTTCGCGGTCGATCTCGACCGGGGCCAGCGCTCCCGGCACCGCGTAGCTGCCGCTGACCGGTAGCGCCAACCCGCTCCACTCCTCGAGCTCGGCAACCGTGCCCTCGACCACGAGAGAGTCCTCCGCGATCCCGAGCAGCTCGGCCCCGAGACGCTCGTGTGCGCGCAACCAGGGATCGAAGAGCAGCCCGTCCTCGCGCCGCCAGCGCACGTACTCCTCGATCGGCGTGAGCGGGTAGCGCTCCTTGAGGCTCGGACGGACCGGCGCAACGAGATCCCAGCGCCGCTCGAACGCAAGCCCGCGCATGTGCTCGAGCATGACCCGCGAGAGGCCGCGGCCCTGATGATCGGGGTCGACCAGGATCGCCAGCGCGCAGAGCCTGTCAGGCGCGTCTTCTGCGAATCCGTCGCGAAGCGCGTCGCGCCAGCGCGCAGGCATACCGCTCACCGGGATCGAGTTGCCCTCGGCGAGCAGCTCGCCCTTGTCGACGAGCGCGAACTGGAACTCGGGCCGCTCACCGTAGAGCCGCCCCCAGTGCGCGTTCGAGACCGCATCGTGCATGACGATCTCGGGCCAGGCGCGGCGGATGTGCTGGAAGGCCGGCGCGCCGCGAAGCTCCTCGGTGACCGGAACGATCTTCAACGCTCGAGCAGCGCGACGGCGACCGCGGCCAGGCCCTCGCCTCGGCCGGTGAAGCCGAGGCCGTCGGTAGTGGTCGCCCGAACGGTCACGAGCCCAGCCTCGACGCCGAGCGCGTCCGCCAGGCGCGCCTGCATCGCTCCGCGGAGAGGTGCGATCCGCGGCTCCTCGCCGACGAGCACGCAGTCGGCGTTGCCGAGACTCCACCCTGCCTCGCGAACCTGGGCGTAGGCGCGGGCGAGCAGGTCGAGCGACGAGGCTCCCTTCCACTGGGTCGCGTCCGAGGGGAAGAGCGAGCCGATGTCGCCCATCCCAGCGGCACCGAGCAGCGCGTCGATCAGCGCGTGGGCGATCACGTCGCCGTCCGAGTGGCCCGCGAGACCTCGTGTCGGATTCGACCTCCACCCCGCCCAGCACGAGCGGCACGCCCTCGACGAGCGCATGCGTGTCAACGCCGACGCCCACTCTCACGCGTCCACCCTCTGACGGCACGCGCATCGACCGGTCGTTTCAGACGGACGACCGAGCGAAGCTCGCCCGTCCTGGAATCGGCATCGCAAGCGACGCCTCATCCGAGTGGCTCCTGGCGGCGCTCGCGACCTTCGAACACAGTGATCGTCTCGTAGCCGACCTCGCGCGCGAGCGCCACGGCTCGGTCGAGGTCTCGACCGACGTGCGCCGGCTCGTGCGCGTCCGAGGCGAGCGTGATGGGAACTCGCGCGCTCGCAGAAGGCTGCGAGCAGCTCACGGTCGGGATAGAGCTCGCCAACCGGCTTGTACAGGCCCGCAGTGGAGACCTCGACGCAGACGCCCGCCGCCTCGATCGCGTCGGCGGTCTCGATGTACAGGTAGTGCCGCTCCTCGTCCGACGCGCGCATCCCGAAGAACTTGATCAGATCCGGGTGCGACAGGCAGTCGAAGAGGCCGCTGCGGGCCGCGTCGCGCAGCCAGACGAAGTAGCGGCGCCAGGCCTCGCCGACGGGAATGCGGTGCACGAGCCCCGGCTCCTGGTCTACGGCGAAGCCGTCGACGAAGTGAACCGAGCCGAGCAGGTAGTCCCACGGGTACGGCTCGAGCAGCTCGGCGAGCGCGCGCTCGATCCCGGGGAAGTAGTCGACCTCGAGCCCGAGCTTGACGGGCAGCCCACGGCCCTTCGCCTGTTCAACCGCGCCCACGTAGTCGTCGAGGTCGTCGGTGCAGCGCTCTCGTATCCACTCGATCTGCCAGAGCTCCTTGCTCTCACGGAACCTGAAGATGTGCTCGGTGAAGCCGATCTCGTCGACCCCCGACGCGCGCGCCTGAGCGACGTACTCCTCAGCGCGCTCGGCGGAGTAGCGCCCGCGCGGTCCCTCTTCTGGGTCGCGGAGGTGCATGTGGTAGTCCACCAGCACCGGCCGAGCTTAGAACCTTCAGTCGCTCCAGATCCGCAGCGGCGTACACGTGGCGAGCCGCTCGAAGTCCTCGTCGGCATGGAACAGGGGTGCACCGGTTCGGATACAAGGCGCAGCGATCAGACAGTCGAGCGTCTTCCGGATCGTCACGCCGGCGCGGCGGGCTGTCCGGTAGAGCTCGGCTGCGAGAACGAAATCCTCGAGCGCCTCCAGCCGCAGGATCGGGAAGGCTCGCAGATGGCGCTCAAGGAGCCCTGCCTCTTCCTCCGAGCCCAATCCCTGGAGGAGCTCGGTCAGGATCACATCCGTCAGCGCGACCGGCGCGCCGGCTTCGATGAGCTCGACACAGCGTTGGGCGTGTGCGACCGGCACGTCGTTGAGCACATCGACCCAGACGCTCGTGTCGACGACGATCACGACCGGCCGCGTCGGCTTTCCGCCAGGTCCCCCCGCCAGTGGACACGCCCGCGTAGATCGAGCACTCCGATCCGCTTGTGGCGAGCGACGAGCTCTCGCAGCGCCAGGTCAACCGTCTCGCGCTTGGTCCGTGTCCCGACTAGCCGCTGCGCCTCCTGCAGCACGCCGTCGTCGATATCGATGTTCGTTCTCATACACAAGATGATACACATACAAATGTGTAAGACCTGTGCCCGACCTGTAGAGATTCCGACTAGGGCCGTTTCCAGATCTCAGCCAATTGAGCGCTAGTCGACTCTCAGTAGTTCCCACTCGGTGATCGGCTTGAGGCCGATGTTCCGCAAGTCGAATTCCCGGCCGCGGAGCCTATGGACCCGCGAGCCAGCTCTCGACCAGCGCGAGGTCATCCAAGTCCGTGACCTTCAGCAAGCGGCGGTCGCCCTCGACTACCTTGATGCGCCCGCCGCGCGCTTCGACCAGTGACGCGCAGTCGCTCGCGGCCGAAACGTCGCCACCCAAAGCCTCCCGCAGCACCGAAGCGACGAACGCCTGTGGCGTCTGAACCGCGACGAGCTCACTGCGCGCAAGCGTCTCGACGACCTGGTCGCCCTCGACCCGCTTGACCGTGTCCTGGAGCGGCAGCGCGGGGACGGCCCCGTCCCAGCCCTCCGCAAGCGCTGCCACCACGCGCTCGATCACGTCCTCCGGAAGAAGCGGGCGCGCCGCGTCGTGCACCAGCACCACCGCCGCATCCTCCGGCACGTCCTCCAGCGCGAGCCGGACCGACTCCGAGCGAGTCTCGCCCCCCGTGACGACCGAGCTGACCTTCGTCGCCGCGATCTCCTCGGCGACGAGGATCGACGGCTCCTCCCACTCGGGCGGCGCCGCGATCACGATCCGCTCGATCCAGTCCGAGCCCTCCAGCCGCTCGAGGCTCTCGGCCAGCAGCGGCCGCCCGCCGAGGCGGGCAAAGGCCTTGGGGTGATCCGACCCGAGCCGCTCGCCGCGACCCGCCGCAGCGAGAACGGCCCAGGTGGACACTTGCCGGCTAAGCGGTCGCCGGGACCTTGGCTGCGGTCTTCTTCTTGCTGCCGCGCTCGAGGACGCCGTCCAGCCACTCGGCCGCCTCGTCCTCGTCCATGTCCTTGGCGTACATCAACTCGCTGGCGAGGATCTTCTTCGCCTTGACGAACATCTGCTTCTCGCCGGTGGAGAGACCCTTCTCGTGGTCGCGGAGAGCCAGGTTCCGCACGACCTCGGCGAGCTCGAAGATGTCGCCGGTCTTCATCTTGTCGCGGTTGTGCTTGAACCGCCTGTTCCAGTTCTTCGGCATCGTCGTGCCGCTCCCGGTCAGCGCCTTCAGTACCTTCGAGACCATCTGCTCGTCGATCACCTTGCGGAGGCCGACGCGCTCGGAGTTGTCGCTCGGAACATTGACCGTCATGTCGTTGTGCAGGATCTTGATCGTCAGGTATTCGCGCTTTTCCCCAAGCACCTCGCGCGTCTCCTTCTTGACGACCGTGCCAGCCCCGTGGTGGGGGTACACCACCTTGTCGCCGACCTTGTACAAGCCCGACCCTCCCCTTTCGCAGTTGATATCGCAACAAACGCCGGCGGTTGTGGAACTCCGCCGGCGAACCCTGGAAGTGTAGCGAAAATCGCTGGAAAACGCCAGTTTTTCGCCTCTACCCCGGCGGGTGCAGGGATTTTGCCTATATCTGCAGGTAACGGTCGACGAGGTTGTGCTCCTGCAGCCTCCGGAGCCCCTCGCGGATCTCTCTCGCACGCACGGTTCCGACACCCTCGACCGCTTCGAGCTCGCGCTGGGAGGCGCGCACGATCCCCTCGAGCCCGGCCAGGTTCGAGACGACGCGCCTGACGACCGAGTCCGGGAGACGCGGAATGTGCGAGAGCACGCGGTAGCCACGCGGCGAGACCGAGTGGTCAAGCGGATTCACGGTGGCCGGATAGCCGAGCACGGCCAGGAGCTCGAACTCGAGCAGCTGGTCGTAGGGAAGCGCGGCCAGCGCCTCGAGCGATTCGCGCGTGCGCTCGGCGCCGCCGTCGGCGTGGTAGTCGTAGACGAGCGCCGCCTTCTCGTCAGGCACGTCGGCGACGAGCTCCTCGAGCTGCATCCGGATCAGGCGCCCCTCCTCGCCGAGCTCGACGCAGGCACGCTCGATCTCCTCGGCCATCCGCGTAGTCAGCTCGGCGCGCTGAACAGTGACGAGGACGTCGTCGAGCATGACCGCGTCCTGGAACTCGAGCGCGGTCAGCCTGGTCAGGACCTGCTCCAGCCGCGTGCGGTAGGTCTCGAGCGTCGCGAGCGCCTGGTTCGTCTTGGCGAGCACATCCGCGATCGGCTCGAGCTGGTAGCGGGTCTGGCCGACGAAGACGGTCACCGTCTCGCGTTGCTGCGAGATCGAGATCACGAGCGCGTCGGTCTGCTTCGCCACGCGCTCGGCCGTGCGGTGCCGCGTGCCGGTCTCGGCCGACGCGATCGTCGGGTCCGGCATCAGCTGCACGTTCGCAAACGCGAGCTTCGTCACGGACGCGTTGACGATGATCGCCCCGTCCATCTTGGCAAGCTCGTAGAGAAGCTGCGGCGTGAACGCCTGGTCGAGGCGCATGCCGCCCGAGAAGAGAAACGAGAGCTCGCTCGGGTCGCCGATCACGATCAGCGCGCCCTCGCGCGAGCGGATGATGTCGTCGATCGCCTGCCGCAGCTCGGTTCCGGGCGCGATCCGGCCGACCGAGGTGAGCAGTCTCGCATCGAGCCGAGGATCTTCCTGCGTAGGCTGGCGGACGAGGCCGAGCCGCTGCGGGGCCCGTCGGCCGGCCTTATCCTCCCTCGACTCGCTCTGCATCGATCGCTGCCCTCGCCGCCTGCCTGAGTGTCTCGGCCTCGAGGATGAGTAGTTTGCCACGAGTCTTCGTGCCGGCCGGGGCGACCGCGGCGGTGAGCCCGAGCTTGGCGCACTCCTCGAGCCGCCGTTCGGCCTGGGTCGCCGGTCGTAGGCGTCCCGTGAGCCCGACCTCGCCGAAGGAGGCGATGCCGTGCTTCAGCGGCGCACCCTTCGCGGCGGAGACGATCGCCAGCGCGATCGCGAGGTCGGCGCCCGGCTCGTCGATCCGGACGCCGCCCGCCACGTTCACGAACACGTCTGCCTGACCGAGCGCGATCCCGGCGTGGCGGGAGAGGACGGCGACGATCATCGCGAGGCGCTTCGGGTCGACACCCGTGCCGACGCGGCGCGGCATCGCCAGGTCGGTCGGCGCGACGAGCGCCTGGATCTCGAGCAGCAGCGGGCGCGACCCTTCCAGCGCGCAGGCGACGGCGGCGCCGATCTCGCCTTCGACGCTGCGGCCGAACAGCTCCGACGGCTCGGGGACGCCGACGAGGCCCGTGCCGGTCATCTCGAAGACGGCGAGCTCGTTCGTCGAGCCGAAGCGGTTCTTGGCCGCGCGCAGGACGCGATGCTCCTGGTAGCGATCGCCTTCGAACTGGAGCACGCAGTCGACCAGGTGCTCGAGAACGCGAGGCCCGGCGACCGCCCCGTCCTTGGTCACGTGCCCGACCAGGAAGACCGCGACGCCCGACTCCTTCGCGACCCGCAGCAGCCGCGACGCCGCCTCACGCACCTGCGCAACCGAGCCGGGCGCGGAGCCCAGCTCCGACGAGTAGAGGGTCTGCACCGAGTCGATCACGCAGATCTCGGGCCGCTCCTGCTCGAGGGTTGCGCAGACGGCTTCGAGCTCGGTCTCGGCCAGGATCTCGACGCCCTCGGCGCCGCCCAGCCGAGCCGCCCGGAGCTTCACCTGCGCGGCCGACTCCTCGCCGGTCACGAGCAGCGCGCGATGGGCGCCGCTCACGGCCCTGAGCACGGACAGGAGCAGCGTCGACTTGCCGACGCCCGGTTCTCCGCCGACGAGGACGAGCGAGGCTGGAACGAGCCCCCGCCGAGCACGCGGTCGAGCTCGGGCACGCCTGTCGCGATTCGCTCGCCCTCCTCGGCCTCGACGTCGACGAGCCGAACGACGGGCCTCGCAGCCGCCGACGGGCGGGCGTCCGGCGGCTTCTCCTCGAGCAGCGTGCCGAACTCGCCGCACGAGGGGCACTTCCCGAACCAGCGTCCGGCCGCGTATCCGCACTCGGAGCAGGCGTACTGAACAGCGACCTTCGCCACGGAGCCAATCTACGGGCGCGCCCGGACGCTTCGTGTGCCGATTTCGTGCCGTGTCAGCCGGCGAGCTCGGGCTCGGGCGGCGGCGCGCGGCGGCCGACCGACGCGATCACGAGCCCGAGCAGGATCCCGGCCGCGCCCAGGAGTTGCAGCCCCGACGGCGACTCGCCCAGGATCAGCGCTGCGAGCAGCACCGAGCAGAGCGGCTGGAAGGTGAGCGAGACCGACGTCACGACGGCCGGCAGCCGCGGCAGCGAGATCGCGATCAGCAGCCAGCCGAGCACCTGCGAGCTGAGCGCGAGCAGGATCAGCCAGCCCTGTGCAGCGAGACTCGGCGTGAAGTCGAGGTCGCCAAGCACGAGGCCGATCACCATGCAGCAGAACGCGGACGAGAGCGTCGCGTCGAACAGCGGCCCGCCCGGCCCGATCACGCCTCGCCCGCCCTGACGCAGCGCGAGCAGGAACCCCGAGTACGCGATCCCCGTCAACACCCCCAAAACGGCGCCGAGCTGCGGGTTCGCGCCGTACGCGCCGGCCTCGAACACCCCGGAGATGAGGATGATCCCGACGGCGACGACCGGAATCGCGGCCAGCGAGGCATTGCTCGGCCGCTCGCGCAGCAGCGCCCAGGCGAGCAGCGCGACGAGCACCACCTGGATGTTGCCGAGAACGGTCGCGAGCCCGGCCCCGACCTGGTCGACGGCGTTGTGCCAGAGGATCAGGTCCGCGGCGAAGAAGACGCCCGCGATCCAGGCGTAGACGCGCGACTGGATCGGGCGCGGCCCCCAGCGGCGCTCCTCGTAGACCGCGGCGATCCAAAGCAGCGGCAGCGCCCAGACACAGCGGTAGAAGGCGCCGGTCGACGGCGAGACATGCGAGACGCGGTAGAGGATCCCCGAGAATGAAATCGCAACCGCGCCGACAAGCACCGTGAGCGCCGGCCGGCGCGCGAGCAGCGAGAGTCGCACGCCTCCTTCTACCGGAACGGCGGCGCCGTCGGCAGCAGCGGCTCGTCGTGGGCGCCGCCGCGCTCGACTTGCTGGAGGATCATCCGGTCGGTCAGCCACTCCACAGGCGCGCGGTCGTCGGTCAGCGGCGTCCCGTGCGGCCGGACTCGCTCGAGGCGGCTGCGGAAGAGCGGCAGCAGGCGCGCGACGACACCCGGAGCGCCGGTGGCGCGGCGCTCGAGCTCGGCCCGCGTCACTGGCTCGCGCAGCGCGAACAGGACGTCGTTGAAGCGAAGAGCCCGCCAGCGCCACGCCTGCGGGAAGGCGGTCAGCAGCGTCGTGCCGATCGCGTTCGAGAGCCTTCGGTCGTGCGGCGTTGCGGCGACGTTCAGCGCGATCGCGCCGCCTGGCCGCAGATGCTTCCGCGCGAGCGCGAAGAACTCCTCGGTGGCGAGGTAGAAGGGCACGTACGGCTGCCGGTAGGCGTCGACGACGATCAGGTCGTAGCGCTTCTTCGTCAGCGCGAGGTACGGCCTTCCATCCGCTGCGATCAGCCGCATGCGCGGGTTGTCGCCGGCCCCGAAGTAGCGCCTCGCGACCCGGTTCAGCTTCGGGTCGAGCTCGACCCCGTCGATGGCGACGCGCGGGTAGAACCGGCCGTAGGCGCGGCCGATCGTCCCGCCCGCATTGCCGATCACGAGCATGCTGCGTGGCTCCCGGTGGAGGAGGCGCGGGAGCATCAGGAACAGATCCCAGTAGCCGCCGGTGAGCACGCTGTCCGGCCGCCACTCCGAGTGCGTGACGACGCCCTCGTTCAGCTCCAGGTCACGGCCACCGGCCCCGTCGGAGACCACGCGGATGTACTGGTAGTCGGACTCGGTCTGATAGATCGCGCTCTTGATCGCAGGGGGTGGCACGACGAGCAAGACAGCCGCGGCTGCGGGGACAAGCAGCCAACGGCGCGAGAGCAGCAGCGCCGCCGCGAGCGCGACGCACGCACCGGTGCCGATCAGCGTGCGTTGGGTTCCCAGCCAGGGAATCAGGACGAGCGCAGCGAGGAACGTGCCGACGAGGCTGCCTGCGGTGGAGAGCGCGTAGAGCCGGCCTGCGACCTTCCCCGCCTCCTCGACGCTCGAGAGCGCGAGCCGGACGAGAAACGGCGCCGCCGCCCCCAGCGCCGTCACCGGCACGAGGAAGAGCGCGAGCGCGGCGAAGAACGAGCCGGCCACGGCGCCCACCGAGACCACGTCGAACCCGTGCAGCGCCCACCGCAGGAACGGCCTGGCCGCGAACGGCGTTACGGCGAGCGCGGCCGCCGCGACGATCAGGATCAACCCCAGCATCCGCGCGTCGGGCCGGCGATCCGCGAGCCGGCCGCCGAGCCAGTAGCCCAGCGCCAGGTACGCGAGCGTCAGCCCGATGATGTTCGCCCAGACGAAGGTCGAGGCGCCGAAGTACGGCGCGAGCAGACGCGAGGCGCAGATCTCGGTCGAGAGCGTCGCGCCCCCGACCAGAAAGGCGACGACCCCCAGACGGAGGCCGTCCCGCCGCAAGATCCTAGCCCTCGCCCTCCGGCTCGTCA
>CAVVBZ010000017.1:0-3008 GCA_963746635.1 uncultured Actinomycetes bacterium
TTGCGGGGGCGGACGACGACCGGCTGCACGAGCCCCTGCGCGCGAATCGAGTCCGCGAGCGCGCTGGTCGCCTCGCCGTCGAAGCGCTTGCGCGGCTGTCGCGGGTTCGCGTGGATGGTCTCGACCGGAAGGTGCGCCAGCTCGGGCTCGCCCGGCCCGCCGACGAGCACCTCCAGGCCGCGGCCGAGGCCACGGCGTTTCTCCAGGAACGGCCGACAAGCTCCATCGCCACCTTCCAGTACGCGTCGGCGCCGGCCGACGAGCGGTCGTAGGACGTCACAGGCAGCCCGTGGCTCGGTGCCTCGGCCAGTCGCACCGAGCGAGGCACGGATGTTCGGAACACGAGCTCGCCGAAGTGCCGGCGCACCTCGTCGGAGACGTCGGCTGCCAGCCGCGTCCGCCGGTCGACCATGGTCAGGATGCACGCCTCCGAGCGACAGCCGCGGATTCAGCCGCGAGCGGATCAGCTCGACCGAGCCGACGAGCTGCGCGAGCCCCTCCAGCGCGTAGTACTCGGCTTGCACGGGGACGAGCACGCGATCGGCGGCCGCGAGCGCATTCACCGTCAGCGGGCCGAGCGACGGTCGGCAATCGACGAACACGAACGAGTAGCCCTCGCCCGCCCCGGCCAGAGCCTCCGCCAGGTACCGCTCCCCGTCGGGCCTGCGCGCCAGCTCGACCGCCGCGCCCGCAAGCTCCGGCCGGGACGCGACGAGCTCGAGCCGTGGAAAGCGAGTCGGCTTCGCCAGGCGCTTGAGCGGGATCCCGTCCAGGAGGTCGAGCGAGGAGCTGCCGTTCGCCCGCTCGCCGAGCCCGGAGGTCGCGTTCGCCTGCGGGTCGAGATCGACGACGAGAGTCCGCTCGCCCGCCTCGGCGAGGCAGGCCGCGAGGTTGATCGCAGTCGTCGTCTTGCCGACACCGCCCTTTTGGTTGGCAAGCGCATAGACCCGGCCGGGCACAGGGCCACGCTAGCTACGCGAGCGGACGTTTCCGGGCAACCCCGGGCCGGCGCGGGAAGCCGGGTGGCGTCGGCTCGAGCTTGCGCAGGACGAGCAGGCCCGGCGGCGACTTCTCCAGCTCCGCGCCGAGCTGCGCCGCGGCCCGCGCGACCTGCGCCGGTGTCCGCGCTAGGACCCACGAACAGGATCGCCGCGCCTCCCGGAGCGACCAGCGGCAGGCACCACTCCGCCGCGACCGGGGGCGGCGCGAGGGCTTTGGCGACCGCGACGCCCCAGGCATCGACCGCCTGTTCTTCCGCTCGCCCGCACACCACGCGGCGTTCGGGAACTCGCCCGCCCAGCGCTCCAGGAACCGCACTTACGCCGATTCGCCTCGAGCAGGGTCACTTCCCGCTCAGGCAGCTCGACCGCCAGAGGGATCCCAGGCGCGCCGCCGCCCGAGCCGACGTCGATGATCGGCCCCCCGAACCTCGTGGACGACACCGGCAGCCGCGAGGCTGTCCTCCAGATGCACTCGCCGCGCCTCCTCGGCCTCGAGAGAGGTCAGTCCGGGCGTTGAGACGAGCTCCTCGAGCCAGCGCTCGAGGCGCTCGTCCGTCAAGCCGGCTCGATCACGACGAAGCGATTGGGCTCAGTGCCCTCGCTGCGCGTGGTCACGCCCGGGAACTCCTTCAGGCTCACGTGCACGGTCTTCCGCTCCACGGCGGTCATCGGGTCGAGCTCCACCGCGCTTCCCGAGGAGACGGCTCGTTCGGCGCTTCGCACCGCCAGCCCCTCGAGCGTCGCGTCGCGTCGTGCGCGGTAGCCGGCCGCGTCGACCACTACAGCCTTACGCTCGTCGCCGTGGCCCCGCCACACGATCGCGTTCACGAGGTACTGGATCGCGTCGATCGTCTGCCCGTGCTTTCCGATCACGAGGCCGAGCTCGCGGCCGACGACCGTGGCCTCGAGCGTATCGTCGTCCTCCGGATCTCGATCCGCCCGCGCACGGCGATCGCGTCCAGCATTCGCTCCACGACCTCACGCACTTCATGGGCGAGGTCGCCTCTCGCCTCGGGGCCGTGCGCGCTCCGGGGAGCCACGACCGCGGTCGCCTCGACCGTGGCGACCATCGCGCGCGGCGTGTGCCGACCCAGCGGCTCGCTCGCCTTCGGAGACGACCTGGAACTGGACCGCGGCCTTGTCGACCCGGCTCGCAGCTTCTCCAGCTCGCGCGAGCGCGGCCACTTCGCCTCGCCGATGCGTCTCGCCGGTCGCCTCGACCTGGAGAGCCGGGGTGCGTCGCTCATCGCCGGGCCTTGCCCTTCTTCTTCCTGCGCACGCGGCGCGGGGGCCGGAGGAGCGCTCGGGACGCAGGTGCCGCTGCCGCTCCGTCGCGCCGTCGTCATCCGTCGTCCGGGGCGCCACCCTCGGCGGCGTGCGGGAGGAGCGTTTCGCGGGCGATTGGGGCTTCGGCATCAGCCTGCGCGTGATCAGGCCCTGCCCCATCGTCCAGAGGTTCGGTCGTCACCCAGTAGATGAACAGCCCGTCGGGAAGTTGAGCAGGAAGAAGACGAACGCGATCGGCATGACGAGGAAGATCGTCCGCTGCGTCTTGTCCATGGTCGAGGACATCAGGAACGTCGACGCGCAGCTGGCTGCCGATGTAGACGGCGAGCAACACGTACCCCGACCAGTGCGCGTTGACGTGCGCGGCGATGTTCGGCACGAAGCCGTGCAACCACGAGAAGTCGCCGTTGGCGACGCAGAAGTTCGGGGTCGCCTCGTGGCCGGGGCAGGGCGGATGCCTCGAGAGCTCCCGCAGCACGAGGTAGAGCGCGAGTAAGACGGGGAACTGGGCCACCATCGGCAGGCACGAGGCGGCCGGGTTGATGCTGGTTCTCCCGGTAGAACTTCATCAGCTCTTCCTGCTGGCGCTTCTTGTCGGTTCTTGTACTTGTTCTGAATCTCTTTCATCTGCGGCGCGTGCAGCTGCAGGTTCTGCATCGAGTGGATCTGCCGGACGGTCAGCGGCACGAGCAGGATCCGGACGATCAGGGTGAGGGCGAC
>CAVVBZ010000018.1:0-12437 GCA_963746635.1 uncultured Actinomycetes bacterium
GTCGTTGCATCGACCGTGGCGGGCTGCGGCTTGCGGAATGTCCTCGCGCGGACCACCGCAATCGAGGGATAGCTAGCGCTTAGGTCACTCGGCCTGGGCGAAGTAGCGCCGAACCGGCCAGGATCGTCTGCAGCAGATCTTCAGGTCGAGCCACGAGCGACCAGTTCTCGATGTAGTAGTTGTCCCACTCGACCCGATCGGCGAGCGAGGTCTGCCCGCGCAGGCCGTGCACCTGGGCCCAGCCGGTGATGCCCGACTTGACGCGATGGCGGTCGCCGTAGCGGTGGATGTTCGCTCGAAGAGCTCGACGAACTCCGGGCCGCTCGGGCCGCGGCCCGACGAGGCTCATCTCGCCGTGGAGCACGTTGAGCAGCTGCGGAAGCTCGTCGAGCGACGTGCGGCGCAGGAAGCGCCCCGACGCGGGTGCGGCGATCGTCGCCCTCGACGCCGCCGGGCGCGAGCCGTCGTCGAGGGAGCGCGGTCAGTCGCGCCGGGTCGCCGCCCGGCCGCATCGAGCGGAACTTGAGCATGTCGAACGCGTGCCCGTCGCGGCCGACCCGCCGCTGGCGGAAGAAGATCGGCCGGCCGAGCGAGATGCAGACGGCGACCGCGCAGCGCCAGGAACAGCGGCGAGAGCACGAGCAGACGATCAGCGGCGACGACCCGGTCGAACGCGTGCTTGACGGCGAACTGCCAGCCCCTGCGGATTGGTGCGCGCGAAGCAGCGGCAGGCCGCCGAGGGGCTCGATCGCTCGCGCGTCGGTGATCGTCTCGAACAGACGCGGGACGAGCGAGACCTCCGAGCCCGAGCTCCTCGCAGCGCTCGACCGAGCGCAGCAGGACCTCGCTCGGGGCGGTGGAGAAGCGAGACGACGTGCTCGACGCCGTGCTGCTCGATGACTCGCTCGAGGTCCCAGCTGGCGCCCGAGCACCGGCACGGGGCGATCGTTCGGTCTCGCTTCGAGCGGCTCCTTGTCGAGGAAGCCGATCGGCCGCAGCCCGAACTCCGGCTGCTCGAGCGAGGCGCGCGCCGTCAGGCGGCCGATGCGGCCGGCGCCGACGATCAGCGTCGGCCTGGCCAGCTCGCCGTCCCGGCGTGCCTTCACCTGGGACCAGTCGAGCGCGACCCTGCCCGCCGCGAGATACACAGCGCTGAAGGCCCAGAGGCGAAGGGCCTGTGCCGCCAGATCGTCCACGTCCCCGGGCAGGAGGATCCGGAGAGTGACGATCGCCATCGAGGCCAGAACGGTGGCGGCGAGAACCGCCCGAACGTCGTCCAGGGCCTGCACGCGGACGCGCCACGAGTACAGGCCGCGCATGCGCAGCCCGATCAGCACGAGAGCGCTGTACGCGACGAGCCAGACCGGCGACATCCGGAGGATGCCGGCGTCGCCCGAGCCGAGCTGCGCAGCGACGCACGCCGCCAGGAGCATGGCTGCGTCGAGAGTGAGCGCACCGCGGGCCCAGGAGCCGATCCCGCGGGCACGCGGGCGCGCGAACGCGTCCGAGCCCTCGAGCCCGATCGGCTCGAGCCGGGGAAGCGCCTCCACCTTCGTCAGGGGTCGCGTCGCCACATTGCCGCCTTGGGCCGTGCCCTATCCGCGCTAGACCGGTTGCCTACTTGGCCCGTCCGAGCCTGCGCAGCCCGGTGCCTGCGAGCAGCAGCAGTGCACCGCCGGCGGTCATCAACGCGAGGTCGAGGCCGGTGAACGGAAGCCCGCCCTTCGACTTGACCGCCTGAGCGCCGAGCGCCCGCTCGACCGCTCCCTGGACACCGACGTGCGGATAGCCCTGGAGCGCCGCATCCCTCTGCGCACGTTGCAGATCGCCCCGCGAATACGTGTGATCGAGCCGACCGTTGTCGGCATAGTCCTTGTAGATCTGCTGCGGAGTCGCACCGAACGCAGCGGGTGCCGCACCCAGCGAGACGACAGCGCAGGCGCTGGCCGTCCAGATCAAGAATCGACGCCTCATCGTTGCTCTCCCTTCCTCCTGCTCCGAGGCCCGTTTGGCCAAAGAGCCTATCTCCGTGCGCAGCTCGTCGCCGCCCACACCCTCGTTTCGGCAGGAGGTCCCCCCGCCTAGCCGTCTCTACTCCCCTCGATTCCGCACACGAACCGTAGTAGCCGTGTCTTCGTCACGCAAGGGCTAATTGCGTCCTCGTTATCCGGTGTTTGCGCGGAATCGGCCTTCCGACCCGGACCTGCTCGTAGAGTGAGGTCCAGTGGTGTTCGACGCCGGAACCGCGGCGCGCGTGCTGCCGACCGCTGCGCTTGCCGCGGCAGCGTGCGCTCTTGCCTGGGTGGCGACGGGCAGCACGAGCGGGCCGGATTGGCTCCCGTACGCCTTCCTCGGCGCCTTGCTGCTGGCCGTCGTGCTCGTGAGCGGCGCGGCCCGGCCGCAGCGAAGGGAGCTGGTCGCCCTTGGCGCGCTCGTGGCCCTCGCGGGCTGGGAGGCGCTCTCGATCGCCTGGTCGGCGGTGCCTGCGCTCGCGCGCGACGAGGCGTTCCTGACGCTCTTCTACGCGATCGCGCTGGCGGTACCGCTCCTGACGCTGAGAACCGGTGCCGACCGGTTGCTCGCGTCGACCACGATCGCGGCAGCCTCCGGCCTGCTCGCGGTCGGCGCGGGGCTGGTGCTTCTCTTCGGCTCCGACCAGATCGACCACTTCTACTCCGGCCGGCTCTCCTTTCCGATCTCGTACCCGAACGCCGAGGCGGCCGTCTTCCTGATCGGCTTCTGGCCCGCGGTCGTCTTCGCCGCCCAACGCGGGCGCTCGCAGATCGCGCGCATGCTCGCGGTCGGCGCCGCGACGGCGATTGCGTCCGGCTGGCTGACCGCGCAGAGCAAGGGCGGGATCATGGCAATCGCGGTGTCGGCGGCCCTTGTGTTCGGGCTCTCGCCGCTCCGTCTGCGGCTGCTCGTGCCCACCCTGCTTGCCGCGGGCCTCACCTTCGCCGCCTACAGGCCGCTGACCGCGCCTTTCCGGTCGGGGACCGTGGACGACGTCAAGCGCGCCGGCGCGGCCATCCTCGTCCTGACCGTCGTCGGCGCGCTGCTCGGTCTCGTCTACGCGATCGTCGACCGCCGGCTCGAGCTCGGCCCGAGGCGTGTGCGCATCGTGGGCCTGGCCACCCTCGGGCTCGTGTGTGCGGGGCTCGCGGCCGTGGTCGTCGTCTTCTTCGCGACCGTCTACCACGCGGGCTGGCTCGGCGACCAGTGGCGCGCGTTCAAGAACGCCCCCACGACGACGGAGGCCTCGAGCCACCTCCTCCAGCTCGGCTCGTACCGGTACGACATCTGGCGCGTTGCCCTGCACGAGACGGCACATCACCCGCTCGCCGGAATCGGCTCGCGCGGGTTCGGCCCCGCCTACCTGCAGCTCCGGCACAGCCCGGACACTCCTGCCCGCGCGCACTCGATCGAGCTCGACGCGCTCAGCGAGCTCGGCGTCGTGGGTTTCGCCCTTCTCGTCTGCGCGCTGGCCTTGCCGCTCATCCCCGTCGTCTCGCGCATGCGCGCGCGTGACCCGGCTGCGACCGCGGCCTTCGGCGGAGCCGCGTACTGGCTCGCCCACGCCTCGGCCGACTGGATCTGGACGGTCCCGGCCTGTGGCCTGCCGTTCTTCCTGCTGCTCGGGGCCGGCGGCTCGGGAGGCGAGCGCCGGCCGCTCACGCGGAGAGCGGCGATCCCCGCCGCTGTCGCCTCCGTCCTCGTCGCGTTCGTCCTCTTCGTGCCGCCCTGGCTCTCGGCGAGGCTGACCGCACGCGGCCAGGTGCACTGGGCCAAGCGGCTCGATCCGCTCTCGGTCGCTCCCTACGTCACGGAGGCCGGCAGCGCTCGCTCACCGCAGGCCGCCGCGGCCGCGCTCGAGGAGGCCGTGCGGAAGGAGCCGCGCGTCGTCGAGCTGCGCTACGACCTGGGCCTGGCGTACATCGCCGCGCACGAGTGGAGCCGCGCGAAGGCGGCCCTGCTCGAGGCGCGGAGGCTCGACCCGCGCGAGCCTCGGATCGCCGACGCGCTCGAGCGCGTCCCCGCCGGCTAGCTGACGCCCGGCGGTTGCGCCTGCCGAGGCGCTCGTTACGCTGCCTGTCGTGGCAGGAAGAGCGCTCGTCACCGGAGGCGCCGGCTTCATCGGCTCCCATCTCTCCGAGCGCCTCCTCGCCGACGGCTGGGAGGTGTTCGTCCTCGACGACGTCTCGACCGGGTCGCTCCAGAACGTCGCGCACCTCCGCGACCGTGCTGACTTCCATCTCGTCGTCGACTCGGTTCTCTCAGCCTGCCGTGGTCAGCGAGGTCGTGCACAAGTGCGACGTCGTCTTCCACCTCGCGGCGGCGGTCGGCGTGCGGCTGATCGTCGAGCAGCCGGTGCACACCATGGTCACGAACGTGCAGGGAACCGAGACCGTGCTCGGCTACTGCAGCGGTTCGGCAAGCGCGTCCTCGTCGCCTCGAGCCTCGGAGGTCTACGGCGACCACCGCGAGGAGCGGCCGCTCGCCGAGACCGACGCGGCGGATCTACGGCCGACGACCACGGTGCGCCGGCTGGCGTACGCCGACTCGAAGGCGATGGACGAGCACCTTGCGCTCGCGTACCACCACGAGCGCGGCCTCGACGCGGTGATCGTCGGCTCTTCAACACGGTCGGCCCGAGCGCCAGAGCGGCAGTACGGGATGGTGATCCCGCGCTTCGTCGAGCGGGCGCTCGCCGACGAGCCCGCTCGAGATCCACGGCGACGGCAACCAGACGCGCTGCGTTCTGCCACGTCGCCGACACCGTGCGCGCGCTGGTCGGCCTGATGGACGCGGCGTCGATCTCGGGCGAGATCTACAACGTCGGCTCGTCGGAGCGGATCCGCATCATCGACCTCGCCGAGCGCGTGATCGCCGAAACCGGCATCGACTCGGAGATCTCGCGTCGTCGCGTACGACCGCGTCTACGGCCAGGGGATCGAGGACATGCTCCACCGGATCCGTCGATCGGGAAGGTCTCGCGACGCGATCGGCTGGCGCCCGGACCGCGAACCTCGACGGCATCCTCGCCGACGTGATCGAGCACATGCGCGCGGCCGGGCAGCTCGAGCGGGCCTGACGCGCGCTCCGCGGTCGCGTGCCAGGGACGAACGACTCGGAAGCCGCACGCGCCACAACCGGCCGCTCGGTGCTCTCGGGCGGGCTCTGGTACGCGACCAGCTACGCCATCCCGCAGGGCTACACGCTGGTCATCTCGATCTTCGCCGCGCGCTTTCTCGGCCCGGACGGGATGGGACGCCAGAGCTTCATCGCCTTCGTCTCGATCACGCTCACCGCCCTTCTCTCGAGCGCGATGTACCTCGCGGTCATGCGCTTCATCGGCGAGACCTCCGGGCGCGGGCACGCCGAGCTCCTGCCGCGCCTGCTCTGGTTTGCGTGGGGTGTCGAGGGAGTAGCCGCGCTGCTCGCAGGCGCGCTCCTCTTCGGAGCGGCGCTGCTCGGCGCCTGGCCGCAAGGAGCCTGGGCCTTCGCCGCAATCGTCTCGATGGCCGCGATCCTGCACACCGTCCCGACCGCGGTCCTGATCGGCCTCCAGCGCTTCCGTCAGGCGGCGACCGTCGGGCTCGTGACCGGGGCCGTCGGGACGCCAGCGGTCGCGATCGTCCTCTGGCAGGGCGGCGGGATCACGGGGATGTTCGCCACCGAGGCCGTGATCGGCGTGCTCAACCTGATCTGGACCGGCACGCTCGCCCGCCGCACCCTCCGCGTCGCCGAAAGCAGGGCCGAGACGGCCCCGAGCGCCGAGGCGCAGAGCAACCTGCGCAGGCTCGTCGTTCGTTTCGCGCTGCTCTCGTCGATCGGGCTCTTCCTCGAGCTCGTCGTCGGCACGCGCGTCGAGTTCTTCTTCCTCAACCACTACTCGACCGACTCGCAGATCGCGTTCTACTCGATCGCGTTCTCGGCCGTGGCCGCGCTGACGCTGGTCCCTGGAGCGCTTGCCGGCTCGACCACGCCCGCCTTCGCGACGCTGTTCGGAGCGGGAGACATCGACCGGATCCACAGCGGCTACTCGCGCTCGCTGCGGCTCTTGCTGGTGGTGACGCTGCCGCTGACCGCGGCCGCGCTCAGCCTCGGGCCCGAGCTGATCAACGTCGTCTACGGCCAGGACTACGCGGGCGCGGGAACACCGGTGCGGATCCTCCTGATCGCCTTTCCGGTCGTCGCCCTCTCGTCGCTTGCGAACGCGCTGCTCGCCGGCCTCGGCCGCATCCGCGTGCCGCTGATCGCCAACGGGGTCGCGGCGCTCGCGGACATCGGCCTCGCCTTCACGCTCGTTCCCGGCCTCGCAGCGAACGGCGCGGCGATCGCGAACGCCGCGGGGCAGGCGACCTACTCGCTGATCGTCCTGGCGGCCTCCGAGCGGATCGTCGCGCCGGTGACGTGGCGCGCGGGGTCGCTCCTCCGCAACGCGATCGCCGCGACCGCCGCCGGGCTCGCGGCCTGGGGAGCGCTCGAGCAGCTGGGCGGCGGCGTCGCCGGGCTGATCGCAGGCGCAGTCGCGCTGGTCGTCGTCTACGGCGTGCTCGCCGTCGTCCTGCACGTGCTGCCGGGCGAGGACGCGGCGTGGCTCGAGGAGACGGTCCCGCAGCCGGTCGTCCGCCGCATCTGCCGGCTCTGCGCCGGCGGCTAGCCGCCGCGCCGCCGGACCGCCAGGAGCGACGCGCGTCCTCGCAGGCCGCGCGCGATCCCGACGGTCTCGACACCCGGGTCGTCGGTCGAGAACCGGCGCTTGTAGCCCTGCGGCCCGGGACCGAGCTTGAACTCACGCGCCCCCTCGGCGAACGCCTCGCGAATCGCGTGTGCGAAGACCAGCAACCCGACGGAGGCGTCCTCCAGCCCGGGGTCGCGGCCGTGCTGGTACGACCACTCGGCGTCGCCGAAGCGGAGGCTGTAGTTCGCCGCGACCGGCCGCCCGTCCAGCTCGAGCAGGCGCAGCCGCACCCAGCCCCGCTCGAAGGCGACCGCGGCGAAGGCCCGGTGAAAGCGCTCCAGGCCGGAGAAGAACGGAGAGGCGTCGGCGCCCCACCGGGCCCGGTGCAGGGTGAAGAGCGCGTCCAGCCCGGGCTCGAGCTCCTCGGGCGCGGCGACAGTCCGGTAGCGGAGGCGGGCCAGCCTGCTCTCCTTCTGCCGTAGCTCCTTGCGCAGGCTCCGGCTTCGCGATGCCAGGTAGGCCTCCCAGCTCTTCCACGGGCCGCGCGCCACGGGGCTGCTCTCGCGCTTGACCAGCGTCGCCTCGAGCCTCGAGGCCCAGCCGCCGCCGGGCAGGCTCTCGCCGAGGAAGACGTCCCAGTCGGATCGCGTCTCCTCGAGCGCAAGGCGGAGCGCCGAAACGCCGAGCTTGTGGTCAGAGGGCGCGCAGATCGCCCCGAGCTCGTTGGCGGCTCCGTAGCCGAGGAACCGGGCCTTGCGCACGTAGCGGCCCTGGGCGACGACGAGCGGCACGATCGCGACAAGCCTCCGGTCCTGCGCGCGCGCCGCCAGGAAGCGCCGGCTGCAGCCGGCGGCGGCATGCTCGAGCCACGCCTCGGTCCACTCCACGGTCGCGAAGGGGTTGCCCGACGCCGCGGCCAGGTCTGCCCATTCCGGGCCGATGCGGTCGACCGGCTCGAGTGTGAGCGTCGTCGCGGCCATCGCGGGCATGATCTTGCCGTGCGGACGAAGGCAGCGCTCGAAGGCGACGTGGTGGTCGTCTCTCCCCACCTGGACGACGCGGCGATGTCGCTCGGAGCGGCGATCTCCCGGGCGGTGCGGAAGGGCGCGCGCGTGACGATCCTCGACCGTGCTCGCGGGTGACCCCGCTTCGACCGAGCCGGCGGGCGAGTGGGATCGAAGCGCGGGCTTCGCCACCGCCGGCGAGGCCGCTCGCGGGAGGCGCGAGGAGGATGCGCTCGCCTGCCAGCGACTCGGCGCCCGGCCGGTCTGGCTTCCCGTTCGGCGACGAGCAGTACGAGCGCGGCGCGACCGAGGAGGAGATCCGCGCGGCAGTGCTCGAAGCAGCCGGGTCGGCCCTCGTGCTCCTGCCCGGCTTCCCGCTCTCGCACGACGACCACCGCCGGCTACACGACCTGCTCGGCGACGCGTTCGAGCCGGCGCGTCTCGGCTTCTACGCGGAGCAGCCGTACGCGGCGTTGGACGGGGCCTCGCCTGACCGATCCTGGGCCCGGCTTCGTGCAGGGCTCGCCGACCGGCGTCGCAAGCTGGCCGCCTACCGCGCCTACGCCTCCCAGCACGAGCCGCTCGGCAAGATCGTCTGGCCGGTGCTCCGCTACGAGCTGCGCTCGGGCGGCGAGTCCGCGCTGCTGCCCGGCTAGCCTCGCTCGATCGCCCAGATCGCGTCGGTCCCGGCGGCGCGAGCCTCGATTCGTGCGTTCGAGTCGAGCGACTCGACGAGCCCGGACGCCGGGTTGACGTGGAGGTGCAGCACACGGCTCGCCGCCGAGCGCATAGCGCAGGTGCGCACGCTCGCCGACGGTTCCGGGCAGCGGCCGCGGTTCCTGCACCGCCGAGCTGGCCGCGCAGCTCGGCCGGAAGCCGGTCGAGCGCGGCGACGGGCGAGTCCGCCTTGACAGGCGCGACCAACCCGGTCAGGAAGCTTCGAAGCGTCGTCACGACCTCGCGACGCCGGCGCCTGTTGCGCCTGCGCACCGAGCGGCCGAGCTCCTGCGCGATCGTGTACAGGTACTTCGCGGAGAGCAGCGGCGAGCGGCCGCGGAGCGCGATCCCCATCCCGACGCCGTACGCGCGCCGCGCGCCGACCTCGTCCTCGAGGCCCCGGCTCGGGTGGTAGACGGTCAGCTCCGGCGTGTAGACGAGACGTTGCCCGCCGCCGAGCAGCCGCAGGAACAGCTCGGTCTCCTCGGCCGAGCCGACCGGAGCGCCGGCCCCGAAGCGAGGGTCGAAGCCGCCAGCGCGCACCAGCGTCTCGCGGGGGAAGACCATGTTCCCGCCGGTGCCGACGAGCCACGGAGGCGTTCCCGTGCCCTGGTAGACGACCCGTTCCCCGGTCGGGCAGAAGTACGGCGGATCGCCGGGGTTTGTCGAGAGCACCGGCCCGAATGCGCCATCGAGCGCAGCTCCCTCGACATGAGCCGCTGCGACCCACGACTCGGCAATCGTCTCGTCGTCGTCGAGAAAGCCGACCAGGCCGGTCTCGACGGCGGCCAGGCCGCGGTTGCGCGCGTACGAGATCCCGAGCGGGAAGACCTCGAGCACGCGAACGCCCTCGGGGACTAGAGGCCGGCCCGCGCCCTGCCAGACGACGAGGATCTCGACCGCGCGGCCGGCCGACTGCGCCGAAGCGGCGATCGAGTCGACGGTCGCGGCCACCGGCGTCTCGCCGAGCGTGCACACGACGACCGCCAACTCCGGCCCGGCGGAAGCGTCAGGCCCGCCTGCCCTGTCCCGGGTATCCAAGAGACTTCCGACTCAGTATGGGCAAGGATTCGGCGATGCGCGTCCTGCTCGTCCTGACCCAGCCCCCGCTCCCGGAGGGAGGCGCTCCCGGCAAGACGGCGATCGGGCTGCTCCGCGGGCTGGGCGAGCACGGCGTCGAGGTGACCGCGATCGCGGCGCGGCGACACTTCACCGTGGCGGGCGACGTGCCCGCCGACCTGCCGGTCGAGGTGGTGGACGTCGAGCCGCCCGGTCGGTGGCACGCCCGCCTGCAACGCGTCCGGCGGCCCGTCGGCGAGCTTGCCGTCGAGCCGTTCGCCGGGCTCGTGCGGCAGGCGGCTCGCGATGCCGACGTCGTCCACCTCGAGGAGACGGAGACCGCGTGGTGCGACGACGGGGTCACGACGCCGTCACTCGTCCACGTCCACTACCTCGCACGTCGTGACCGGAACCTCGGCGCTCCGTGGCGCAAGCAGTTTCGCGAGGTGCTCGACTCGGCGCGCGCGGAGCGAGCGGCGGTCCGGCGGCACCGGTATCTCGTCGCAAGCTCGCCGCTCGTCGCCGACGAGCTGAGGGCGATGGCGCCCGAAGCCGAGGTCGTGGTCGCCCCGCTCTCGCTCGATCCCGCGCTCTACCGCCCCGCTCCTCTCGACGGCCCGCCCACGGCCGGCCTGATCGGCACCGCGCAGTGGGCGCCGACGGCGGCCGCGATGCGGTCGGCACTGGAGGACGTCTGGCCACGCCTGCGGGGACAGGTGCCCGGGGCGCGGCTCGTGCTGGCTGGGCGCGGGACGGACAGGCTCGGCCTCTCCCCCGGGCCGGACGTCGAGCTCGCGGGTGAGGTCGAGTCGGCTCGCGACCTCTTCCACCGCCTGTCCCTGCTGCTCTTTCCGCTGGAGCGCGGGAGCGGGATGAAGGTGAAGGTCTTGGAGGCGCTCGCGAGCGGCGTGCCGGTGGTGACGACCCCCGCCGGCGCCGAGGGAATCGCGCCCTGCGACGGCGTCGTCGTCTGCACGGAGCCGGATGCCCTCGCCGCAGCGGCGGCCGAGCTGCTCACCGACGAGCAGGCCAGGCGGGAGCGAGGAGCCGCTGCGCGGGGGGAGTTCGAGCGCCGCTTCGCGCCGGGCCCGGCGACGGAGCCGCTGGTCGAGCTCTACGCCAGGATGACGCGCTAGTGCCCGTGGCGCGCGTGCCTGGCGCGTAGAGCCCGCGCCGAGTACTTCCGGGCCTGCCGCGCGCGCTTCGCCGCAGGGGCGACGAGGAACGCGGCGCGCGCCTGGGCCGCCGAACGAAGGATCGCGCCGCTCGTCGGACCGAGCTTGACCGACGTCGTCGTCCTCCCGTCCTCGCCCAGGTATGGCCTGTCGAGCCGGACGGTCACCGCCGAGGAGCTCGGGTTCACGAGCACAGTCCCGTCGGAGAAGTTCCTCCGCCACGCGGCGCCGACGCGGAACCTCGAACCGAGCGGCGAGCCGACGTCGGCCGTCCAGGCCGCCGCGTACGGGTCCTGAGCCTCGGGATCCGTGAACTCGAACACCAGCGCACCGCCGTTGGCAGGCCGGTCGAAGAGCAGGAAGTTCGCCCGCGCCCAGGTCATCGTCCTCGCGTCGCTCCTGGGCGCGTACGTGATCCCGAGGAAGATCTTGCCCGCCTGCTCGGTGAGCTCCTGGAACTGCTGCCGATACCTCCAGTCGTCGCCGGCCAGCCAGCCGGAGCTCGCCATTCCCCACTTCCCGTAGTACTCCTGCGCCGCGCCGGAGGTGAACCGGAGCCAGTCGCTCCACGTCGCCTGCGCGTCGTAGTCCGGCGCCCAGGGCGTGGACAGGTTGGGAACGGCGAGGAACCCTGCCGAGATCAGGGCCGGGCCGACCTTCGCAAGCATGCTCCGCGTCGCCGCGCGCCACGAGGCCGACGTCGGGTAGCGGGCGATCGTCCGGCCGGCTAGGTGCCAGCCCATGTCGGCGTTGGTGTCGTCCATGAAGACGCCGTCCCAGCCGCCGGAGCGGAGGTCGGCCAGGACGTTCGAAAGCCAGGCCGTCTGGTAGCCCGGGTTGCCGACATCCATCATCCAGGCGTCCGGGTAGCCCGACGAGTTGAGCCGCCTTCCGAGCGGATCTGTGAGGAACCAGTCGGGATGGTCTGCGTTCGTCTTGCAGTAGCCGACGCCGCTCGTGGCGTTCGAGCAGCCGTCCGAGCTGCTGAACGAGAAGTCCTTGTAGACGAGCGCCTTGAGGCCCGGGTTGTGAGCCTTGAGGGCCGGGATCAGCGGCGCCTCCCAGGAGTTCAGGATCACGTAGCGGTAGCGCGACAGGTTTCCGCCGGACTGGGCGCAGCCCGTGCAGATGCGCAGCGCGGCGATGCTCGCCTGAGGCAGGCCCGCGGCTCGGGCAGGCAGCTCCCGGCCGGTGCCCGGAAGCACGAGCACGGCAAAGGCGGCGGCGAGGACCAGAACACGGCGTGTACGAGCGCCGTCCACGCCGCTTGCATCGTCCGCCTATCTTCGGAAGCCGTCCCTCGTTCGAGGCATCAAGCGGGAGCTCGTCGTAGAGGGCCAGGATCCGGTCAACCATGCGCTTCAGCGAGAGCCTTTCCTCGGCGACGCGCCGCCCCTGCGCGCCCAGCTCGGCCGCCCGGGCGGGGTCGGCGAGCACGTCCTGGAGCGCGGCCGCCAGCGACTTCGCGTCACCGTGCGCGCCCAGGGCGCCGGTCCGGCCCGCCTCGACGAGCCGCCAACGCCGCCCGCCTCGGTCGCGGCCACCGCGACGCCCGCGGCCATCGCCTCGACCACGGCCAGCGGGCAACCCTCGTAGTCGCTCGCGAGCAGCGCGCACTCGGCCTCGGCGAGCAACTCCGGAACGTCTTCGCGGTAGCCGAGAAAGCACACCGCTTCGGCGAGCCCGAGCTGCGCCGGCCAACTGTTCGGCATCCGGCCGCAGCGGGCCGTCGCCGACGATGTGCAGCTCGGCCTCGGGAACCGTCGAGCGAACCGCGGCGAGCGCGCGCAACGCGAC
>CAVVBZ010000019.1:0-28717 GCA_963746635.1 uncultured Actinomycetes bacterium
GTACCTGAGGTTCGATTGACGCGCCTGCCCGTCCGGAAGACCTACAAGCTCTACATCGGGGGCGCGTTTCCACGCTCCGAGTCGGGGCGGACGTACGAGGCGGAGGGCCAGAACGTCGCCCTTGCGTCTCGGAAGGACGTGCGAGACGCGGTTCGCGCCGCCCGCGGGGCCTTCCCGAAATGGGCCGCCGCGACCGCCTACAACCGAGGCCAGGTGCTCTACCGGATCGCGGAGATGATGGAGGCGCGCCGGGCCGAGTTGGCCGAGCTCTGCTCGGGGCCGAAAGAGGTGGAGCGCTCGATCGACCGCGTCGTCTGGTACGCCGGCTGGGCGGACAAGCTGGCGCAGGTGCTCGGCTCCTCGAACCCGGTCGCCGGCCCGTACTTCAACTTCACCGTCCCGGAGCCGACAGGCGTGGTCGGGATCCTCGCGCCGCCCGAGCCGCCGCTGGCCGGGCTGGTCTCGCGGCTGGCGCCCGCGATCGTCGGCGGCAACGCGGTCGTGACGGTCGCCTCGGAAGCACACCCGCTGGCGGCGATCGAGCTGGCCGAGGTGCTCGCGACGGCCGACGTGCCCGGCGGCGTGGTCAACATCCTCACGGGCCGGCTGGGGGAGCTCGCGCCGATCCTCGCCGGTCACATGGACGTGAACGCCCTCGACGTCTCCGGCGCCGACGGGGAAGTGGCCGAGTTGCAGCGCCTCGCGGCCGAGAACGTCAAACGCGTCGTCCGGGGCGCGCCCGACGATCAGAGCCCGTGGGAGATCGCCGGCTTCCTCGAGCTGAAGACCGTGTGGCACCCGATCGGCGTTTGACGCGGTCGAGGCTCAACTTGCGACGCGCGACTTGTACAAGGCGCTCGCTTGCGACGCCGACCAAGGAGGCCGTGCCGGCTTTGCCGGTGCGGCCGTTTAAGGCGCACCCAGCCTCCTCCCCGAGGCGAGCGTATCGACGAAAGGCGCATGCGTGTGTTACCGCTTTGCGCCAGAATTGCACCCTGTGACCGGGCGCCGCCGCTTCAGCCAAGCGATCTCGGAGGGCGACGGGATCTCGGTCGTCGCCCTGGTCGACGGTCCAGACACAGCGCAGCGGGCCGAGGCCGAAGGAGCGGAGGGGGTGCTCGTCCACGGCACGCACGCGACCGAGCTCGGGCGGATCAACGAGGCGATCTCGGTGCCGATCCTGTTCTACTGGAACGGAGAAGAGGCGGAGCGACTCCACGGCGCGGACGCTTGCGTTCTCGACCTCGCCGTGTGGTCCAGCGGGGGCGGGCCCGGCGACGCCGTGGGCCGGGCTCACGCCGAGCTCGACGACCATTTCGAGCTGGCGCTCAGGGTCGAGGACGAGGAGCAGCTGGAGAGCGCCCTGGAGACGTTCGATCCCGAGCTGCTCGTGCTGGCCGGCCACGACGAGCAGGCGCTCGAGGGCGTGCTCGACCTTCTGCCCGACGTCCCCGCGGGGAAGCTGGCCATCGCCGACGTGCCGACGGCGACAAGAGAGGACATCGCCGAGCTCGAGCGGGCCGGCGTCGACGCCGTGATCGTTCGGGCCGCCGACGTCGCCGAGCTCGTGGGCGAACCGCCGCCCGAGGTCTGAGACGCAGGACCGTCGTGGCGAGAGCACCTGGGGCGGCCCGCTCGTAGCCCTGGCGGCGATCCTCGTCGGCGCGGCCGCGCTGCGCATCGTCGGGATCGCCTACGGCCGCCCGTTCGCACTTCTCAGCCCTGACGAGAAAAGCATCGTCCCGCGCGCGTGGCACATCGTCCACGGCGGCGGGCTCGACCCGCACTGGTTCGACTACCCGAGTCTGCTGATCTACCTGCTCGCGCCGTTCCAGGCCTTCGCGAGCTCGCCCTCGTACCTCGACGCGAGAGTCATCGTACTCGTGCTCGGACTCGGCGCGGTCGCGGCCTCGTGGTGGCTCGGAGACCGCGCGTACGGAGGCACGGCGGGGGCGGTCGCCGCGGCGGTCGTCGCGGTCGAGACGACCTCGGTCGCGTACTCACGCATGGCCGTCACGGACATCCCGCTGATGCTCGGCGTGGCGGCCATGTTGGCGCTTGCGGTCAGCGGGAGGATCGAGCTAGCCGGTCTCGTCGCCGGGCTCGCGACAAGCGCGAAGTACCCGGGCGTCCTGCTGATCGTGCCGCTCGTGGTGGCCGGCTTCCGGCAGCCGCGGCGCCTCGTCGTCGGCCTGCTGTTGTCGGCGGTCGCGTTCTGCGCGACGAGCCCGTTCTTCATCGTCCACCTACCCAGTGCCGTCGCGCGCGCCTACAAGGTGCAGCGGCTCGCGAACCAGGGCTGGCTCGGCTTCGAGCACGACTACATCGCGCCGATCGCCTTCGTCGCGCGGCTCTGGCACGGGCTCGGGCCCGTGCTGATCATCTGTGCCGTCGGCTTCGTGGTCGCACTCGTCCGGCGCGAGCGGGCCGACCTGATCCTCGTCTCGTTCGTGGTCGTCTACGCGATCGACCTCTGCACGCTCGGCTCGCACTTCGACCGCTACATCCTCCCGCTGCTTCCGCCGCTCGGCGCGCTCGCCGGCCGCATGCGCGCGCTCGTGCCGGTCACGCTGCTGCTGCTCGTCGTCCCGCTCACGTGGTCGATCCGTGACGCGCGCACGCTGACGAAGACGGACACGCGCGTCGTCGCCCACAGCTGGGTCGAGCACCACCTGCGGCCGGGGACGAAGATCGCGCTCGACCCGTCGCTGACGCCGTTCGGCGGCTTCCGCGTCCTGAAGCTGCGCCTGCCGCTGCCGAGCGAGTCGCGCGCCGACCCGAACCGGAACCTGACGAGGCTCCGCAACAGTGGAGTCCGCTATGTCGTCGCCACCGGTGCAATCGCCGACCGCGTCCTCGCCGCCCGAGAGCACTACCCGAAGGAGGCCGCCTTCTACGACGACCTCTCGACGCTGACGAAGCGTGTCTTCTACGTTCGCCACGACGGCCTCAACGGCCCGTGGGTCGCGGTGTACGAGCTCTAGTCAGGGGTCGCTTGAAGTGCTCTTGTGTCGACCGGTCATTCCTACGGACGCGCGGGCAAAGCTCGCACATCCTGAGATCGGCATCGCAAGCGACGCCTCAGCCAAAGAAGGTGCGAGCCACCTCGTACCAGTCGTCCGGGACCGTCTTCAGCTCGGCCGTCGCCTCCTCGAGCGACACGTCGACGATCGCGTCGCCGTGGAGCGCGGCCATCCGGCCGAAGCGGCCCTCGTGGACGAGGTCGGCTGCCTTCAGGCCGTAGCGCGTGGCCAGCACCCGGTCGCGCGGAGTGGGGGACCCGCCCCGCTGGACGTGACCCAGGACGGTCACGCGCGTCTCGTAGCCCGTGCGCTCCTCGATCTCGCTCGCCAGCCTTGCGCCGACCCCGCGCTCGGACAGCCGCACGTGCCCGAACTCGTCGACGTCGCCCCCGTCCGCCTGCTCCTCCAGCTCGTAGCCCTCGCTGACCACGACGATCGAGAAGTCCTTGCCGCGCTCGTGGCGACGGCGGATGTCGGCGCACGCCTCCTCGACCGAGATCGGATGCTCCGGGATCAGGATCACGTCCGCGCCTCCCGCGATGCCACTCATGACCGCGATCCAGCCCGTGTGCCGGCCCATCACCTCGACCACCATCACGCGGTTGTGCGACTCGGCGGTCGTGTGCAGCCGGTCGATCGCCTCGGTGCAGATGGAGACCGCCGTGTCGAAGCCGAAGGTGTAGTCGGTCGCCGAGAGGTCGTTGTCGATCGTCTTCGGGACGCCGACGACCGGGAACCCGTGCTCGGCGTGGAGGCGCGCTGCGACGCCGAGCGTGTCCTCGCCGCCGATCGCGACCAGCGCGTCGAGGCCTGCGGAGGCGAAGTTCTCGAGCACCGCGTCGACACCCCCGTCCAGCCGGTAGGGGTTCGTGCGCGAGGTCCCGATGATCGTGCCCCCGCGCGGAAGCAGCCCGGAAACCTCACGAGAGCCGAGCGGCTCGAAGTTCCCGTCGACGAGCCCGCGCCAGCCGGAGCGAACTCCGACGACCTCGTGTCCCCGCGAAACCGACCGTCGTGCCACTGCCCGGATGACCGCGTTGAGACCCGGACAGTCGCCTCCGCCTGTGAGAACTCCGACGTTCACGAGTGCCGAAGGTGGGAGTCGAACCCACACGGGGCTTGCACCCCACTGGATTTTGAGTCCAGCGCGTCTGCCAGTTCCGCCACTTCGGCTAGGTAGGAAGAGTAGCTTCGACTCACGGCGTCATTCGGTCGTCCCTTCCGAGTTGAAAGGCCTGAGGGATACGCCATACTTGCGCGCGGAAGCCGGATCCCGGCCGATCGGTTGGTGTTCGGAGAGGCGAGGATCAGCGATTGAGGAGGAAGCGTGAAGAAGCGAATGATGGTGGGGCTGCTCCTCGTAGCCGTCAGCGCGCTGGCGCTCGCGGCGGCCGGGTGTGGTGGCAAGAAGTCGAGCAGCTCGAGCACGAGCACCAGCGGGACGAGCGCAGGTGTGAAAGCGCTGCCCGCGGCAAACTGCAACCCGATCCAGTACAAGGGCTCAGGCAACGCCGACTACCTGATCGCCTCGGACCTGCCGTTGATCGGCAGCTCGCGCACCCAGACGCTGCAGATGAGCCAGGCGATCACCTATGCGCTGCAGCAGCAGGACTGGAAGGCCGGTAGCTACAAGATCGCATACCAGTCGTGCAACGACGCGTCGGCGCAGCTCGCCAAGTGGGACCCGACCAAGTGCAGCGCCAACGCGAACGCCTACAAAGGCAACAGCAGCTTGCTGGGAGTGATCGGGACGTTCAACTCCGGTTGTGCTGCGATCATCATCCCGGTGCTGAACCGGGCTCCGGGCGGCGGGATGCTGCTCTTCTCGCCCGCGAACACCTACGGCTGCCTGACCGAGCAGTGCTCGGGCGGCGAGCCGCAGAAGTACTACCCGTCGGGGAAGCGCACGTATGCGCGTGTCGCCCCGAGTGATCCGAACCAGGCCGGCGTCCAGGCGCAGCTGATGAAGAACGACGGCGTCAAGACCCTCTACATCCTGAACGACAAGGAGGCCTACGGGCTCGGGATCGCCAAGAACGTCAGAGGCGCAGCGGCCTCGGCCGGGATCAAGGTCGTGGGCTTCTCGGCCTACGACCCGAAGGCGCCGAACTTCCAGGCGACCTTCACCAAGATCAAGAACTCGAATCCCGACGCGATCTTCATCGGCGGCCTGGTCGACGAGAACAGCGGCCAGCTGATCAACGACAAGGTCTCCATCCTTGGGCCGAATACGACCAAGCCCAAGAGCGCAGGCGGTGGAGTGATGCTGTTCCTGCCGGACGGCTTCACGACGACCTCGATCTTCGACAAGTCGCAGGGTGGAACGACGAACGCCAACGGCGCGTACTTCACCGCCCCCGGGACGAGCATCGAGAACTACAAGGGTGCGGCCCTGTCGTTCATCGACGGCTTCAAGAAGGCGTACAACATCACGAGTGTCCAGCCGTACGCGATTCTCGCCGGGCAGGCGGCGCAAGTCCTGCTCGGGGCGATCGAGAAGTCCGACGGGACCCGTGCGGCAGTGATCAAGAACGTGTTCGACGCGAAAGTGACCAACGGCTTGATCGGAAGCTTCTCGTTCAACAAGAACGGCGACATCACCGGGGCCACGGGCGCGGCCCTCGACTACACGGTCTACCTCGGCAAGGGCAGCGCCCTGTCGACCGTGAGCACGACTGTGCCTACCGCGAGCCTCGTCGCAGCGGCGAGGAGGGCAGGCGCCACCGCCAGCTAGTCGCGAGTCGTTCATCGAGGGAGGGGCCTCTCGCCCCTCCCTCATTTTCTTGGGGATCCCGAGATCGCTGTAGAAGCCCATACAGAACGGCCGTGGCCGCTCTCCGCGCTTCAGAGCCGCGACCGCGAGGCGCTGTTCTCGCTCCTCGGGCTCGTCTTCATCGTGCTGATCGTGGTCTGGCTCGCGGTCAACCTCTGGAAGACGCCTGTCGACTTCTTCAACGTCTTCCTGATCGGCCTCACGATAGGCGCGGTCTACGCGCTCATCGCGCTCGGGTACACGCTCGTGTACGGGATTCTCCAGCTGATCAACTTCGCGCACGGTGACGTGTTCGCCCTGAGCGGGCTCTTTGCGACCACGATGATCACGTCCCTGCTCGGGTTGACCCTAAGCACGTCGACGATCGGGATCGTCGGCGGTCTCGCTCTGACCTTCCTGGTGGCGATGGCGTTCGGGGCTGGCATCAACGCAGGGATCGAGTTCGTCGCCTACCGTCGCCTGCGCAACGCGCCACGGCTGTCGGTGCTGATCACGGCCGTCGGCATGTCGTTCATCCTCCAGAACGTCGGGCAGGCGTTCTACGGCGCCAACTACATAAGCGTCGACAAGCTCATCCCCCACACTGCCGTCTTTACCTTCAAGGGCGTCCACTACGAGTGGGACTCGCTGTTCGTGATCCTGATCACGATTCCGGTGCTGGTGCTCCTCTCCTGGCTCGTGAGCTCGACGCGCCAGGGCAAGGCGATGCGCGCCACTTCGCAGGATCCGCAGGCCGCCGCGATCATGGGGATCGACGTCAACCGGACGATCACGTTCACGTTCGCGCTCGCGGGCGCGCTTGCGGGCGTGGGCGCGACGCTCTTCCTGGTCGAGTTCAACATCCGCTACGACACCGGGTTCACGCTGGGGCTGATCGCCTTCACGGCCGCGGTTCTGGGCGGAATCGGCAACCTGCCCGGAGCCGTCCTCGGCGGCGTCCTGATCGGGCTGATCCAGGCCTTCAACGAGGGCCTCTCCTGGCAGGCCGCCGGCGGCGACTGGACGCGCTCGATCGTCTTCGCGATCCTGATCCTGATCCTCGTCTTCCGACCCGAGGGCCTGCTCGGCGAACGGACACCCGAGGGCGCCTGATGGCGGAGCCAGGCCCTCGCTCGAAGACCTCGCCGCGCGGTTTCGTGGCGCGGGTCGACGCGGCCAGGAACGGCACCTCGCAAGCCTGGCACCGGATCCCCGCGCGGCCGAGACGGCTCATCCCCGTGCTCGTGGCGCTCGCGATCGTCGTGCCCTACCCCTGGTACTGGACGAGCCTCCCGCAGAACCACGTGTGGGAGTTCTGGCTCCAGTTCTCGAGCCCGCACGACGCGGTCACGATCCTGACCTTCGTGATCATGGCGGTCGGCCTGAACATCGTGGTCGGCTATGCCGGGCTGCTCGACCTGGGCTACGTCGCGTTCTACGCGCTCGGCGCCTACACGGCCGCGTGGCTCGCCTCGGGCCAGTTCCAGCAGGTGAACTGGCACTTCGGCGCGATCGGAATCGGGCCTGACACGCGCGGAATCCACATCTCGATCTGGCTCGCCTTCCTTGCCGCAGCAATCGTCACCGCGGTCGGCGGGATCCTGATCGGGCTGCCGACGCTCCGGCTGCGCGGTGACTACCTCGCGATCGTGACGCTCGGCTTCGGAGAGATCATCCCGCAGTTCGTTCGCAACGCCGACAACCTGCACGGCTTCGACCTCAGTCACGGAACGTTCGGGATCAGTCCGATCGACTCGCCCGGCTTCGGGAACACCCTGCACGACAAGCTCGGCCTGCCGGCCAGCTACGAGCAGGCGTACAACGCCGACAAGCTCTTCTTCTGGACCGCGATCGTGCTCCTGCTGCTGACCGTCTTCTGCTCCGTTCGGCTGCGGGACTCGCGCCTGGGGCGGGCCTGGATCGCGATCCGCGAGGACGAGACCGCGGCCGCCGCGATGGGCATTCCGCTGATGCGCACGAAGACGTGGGCATACGCGATCGGCGCCTTCTTCGGCGGGCTGGCCGGTGCCTACCTCGCGAGCTTCAACTCGGGCGCCTTCCCGAGCCAGTTCGACTTCAACATCTCGGTTTTCCTGCTCTGCATGGTCGTCCTCGGCGGGATGGGGAGCGTCTGGGGGGTGATCGTCGCGGGCGCGCTGCTCGCCTGGCTGAACGTGGCAGGCCTCGCGAACATCGGCACGTGGATGAACGAAAACGTCTTCCCGAGCTCGCATCAGATCGACGTGCCTAAGTACGAGTTCGGGATCTACGGCGTGCTGATCGTCGTGATGATGCTCTTCCGCCCGACCGGCCTGATCCCCGAGCGGAGACGCAAGCGCGAGATCGAGGAGGGCGGACACGACGAGTCGCTGTACGAGATGCGCGGTGCCAACGAACCCGGAGCGGGGGAGAGGGCCTGATGCCGGAAAGCACGCCGAACGGCGACCTGCTCGTGGCCGCGGCCGTTCGCAAGGAGTTCGGCGGCCTGCTCGCGATCAACGACCTCGACTTCACGATCCCGCGGCGATCGATCGTGAGCCTGATCGGCCCGAACGGGGCCGGGAAGACGACCTTCTTCAACACGCTCACGGGCCTCTACAAGGCGACGTCCGGTCGCATCGTGTTCGACGGCGCCGACGTCACGAACAAGCCGCCGCACGCGATCGTCAAGGCGGGCATCGGGCGGACGTTCCAGAACATTCGCCTGTTCCCGCAGATGACCTCGGTCGAGAACGTGCTCGTAGGGATGCACTCGCGACTGAAGGGCGGGATCCTGGGCTCGATCTTCGGGACCCCGCGGGTGCGGCGCGAGGAGCGGGAAGCGCGCGAGAAGGCGCGGGAGCTGATCCAGGTCGCCGGACTCGGGAACGTCGACGACGAGCTCGCGGAGAACCTCTCCTACGGCGACCAGCGGCGGCTCGAGGTCGCGCGGGCCCTGGCGACCGAGCCGAAGCTCCTGCTCCTGGACGAGCCCACGGCCGGGATGAACCCGCAGGAGACCGCGGTCTTCATCGACTTCGTCTCGGACTTGCGCCAGCTGCGGCCGCTCGCGATCCTGCTGATCGAGCACGACATGAGGGTCGTGATGGGGGTCTCCGAGCG
Source organism: uncultured Actinomycetes bacterium (assembly GCA_963746635.1). Classification (GTDB taxonomy): domain Bacteria; phylum Actinomycetota; class Thermoleophilia; order Gaiellales; family Gaiellaceae; genus AC-32. The sequence goes on from CAVVBZ010000019.1 coordinate 8,878, forward strand.
GGTGACCGTGCTCGACTACGGCGAGAAGATCGCGGAGGGGACGCCGAAGGAGATCCAGGAGGACCCGCGCGTGATCGAGGCGTACCTCGGAAAGGAGGCGACCGCTTGAGCACTGCACCTGACGGCGACGGCGAGGTCCTGCTCCGGCTCGAGGACGTCCACACCTTCTACGGGCGGATCGAGGCGCTGAAAGGCATCTCGCTCGAGGTGCGCGAGGGGGAGATCGTGACGCTGATCGGCGCCAACGGCGCAGGCAAGTCGACGACGCTCCGCTCGATCAGCGGACTCAACGCGCCGCGGAAGGGCTTGATCACCTTCGAGGGCCGGGACATCACGCGCCGCGCGCCGCACGAGATCGTCGAGCTCGGCATCTCGCAGTCGCCCGAGGGCAGACGCCTCTTCCCGCGCATGAGCGTGCTCGAGAACCTCGAGATGGGCGCGTTCCAGCGCAAGAATCGCGCGGAGATCAAGGAGGACATCGATCGCGTCTACTCGCTCTTCCCGCGCCTGGCCGAGCGCAAGAGCCAGAAGGGCGGGACGCTCTCGGGCGGCGAGCAGCAGATGTGCGCGATGGGCCGGGCGCTGATGGCGCGGCCGAAGCTGCTGATGCTGGACGAGCCCTCGCTCGGCCTTGCGCCGATCTTCGTCGAGAAGATCTTCGAGATCATCGGCGAGATCAACGAGCAGGGGACGACCGTTCTGCTGGTCGAGCAGAACGCGCTGATGGCGCTCGACGCCTCGCGCCGCGGCTACGTGCTCGAGACCGGCCGCGTCGTGCTCACGGACGACGCCAAGCTCCTGCGCGAGAACGAGCAGGTCCGCAAGACCTATCTAGGCGTGAGCTAGGGCGCGGGTTTAGGATCCCCAGTTCACGAAGGTCGGGGCTCGCACCCGGCTCCCAGCAGCGGAAAGGATCCAACATGCAACGTCCGCAGATCTCTCTCCTCGGGGGCCTGGTGCTCGTCTCCGTGGTCGCCGTTCTCGCAGTGGGCTGCGGCGGTAGCAGCAAGAAGGCGGCGACGACCACGACCACGTCCACGACGTCTACCTCTGCGAACTCGAAGATCGCCGCCGAAGTCCCCGCCGCGATCAAGTCGAAGGGGACACTGACCGTCGCGACGGACGCCACCTACGCCCCGAACGAGTACGTCGCCTCCGACGGCAAGACGATCACCGGGTGGGATCCCGGGCTCGCCCAGGCCCTGGCGAATGTGCTCGGCCTGAAGGTCAAGGTCGTGAACGCCACCTTCGCCACGATCATCCCCGGCCTCCAGTCCGGCAAGTACGACCTCGGAGCGACCTCGTTCACGGACACGAAAGAGCGCCAGAAGGTCATCGACTTCGTGACCTACTTCACGGCGGGCACGTCGTTCTACGTGAAGGTCTCCGGGGGGCCGACGATCAACTCCCTTGCCGATCTCTGCGGCCACTCGGTCGGGGCCGAGACCGGGACGACCCAGGCCTCCGACGCGAAGGCCCAGAGCGCGAAGTGCAAGAGCGCCGGGAAGCCGGGCGTGACTGTCGCCACCTACCCCGACCAGACCGCGGCCAATCTGGCGATCTCGAGCGGCCGTCAGCAGGTCGGGATGGCGGACTCGCCGGTCGCCGCGTACATCGCCAAGACGTCGAACGGGCAGTTCAAGGTCACGGGCAAGTCGTACAACAACGCACCCTACGGGCTCGGGATCCCGAAGGGCAGCGGGATGGCCAAGCCGATCCTCGACGCTCTGAAAGAGCTGATGGCCAACGGCACGTATATGAGCATCCTCAAGAAGTACGGAGTCCAGGCGGGCGCGATCACCAACCCGACCATCAACGGCGCGACTAGCTAGCCGCCGGCGGGCGCCGCCCCGGTTCGATGGCGACCGACCCCGCAGAGCCCGTCAGCGCCGACGCGATCAAGGCGATCCCGGTCCGCCACCCCGGACGTTGGGTGGCGGTCGGGATCCTGGTCTTCCTGGCCGTCGCGCTCGGCAACTCGATCGCGTCGAACTCCCGCTTCCAGTGGGGGATCATCCACCACTACCTCTTCGACGATCGCATCCTCAGGGGCGTTGTCGTCACGATCGAGCTGACCATCGCCGCGATGGCGATCGGGATCGCGCTCGGCGCAGTGCTGGCGGTGATGCGGCTCTCGCCCAATCCGATCGTCGCCAGCGTGAGCTGGGTCTACATCTGGATCTTCCGGGGAACACCGGTGCTTGTCCAGATTCTCCTCTGGTACAACATCGCCGCGCTCTATCCCCGCTTCTCGCTGGGGATCCCGTTCGGCCCGACCTTCGCGCACTTCAACGCCTCGGCCCTTATCACGCCCTTCGTTGCCGGGATGCTCGCGCTGGGGCTGAACGAGGGCGCCTACATGGCGGAGATCGTCCGCGCGGGGATCGTCTCGGTCTCGGAGGGCCAGACCCAGGCGGCCCAGAGCCTCGGCATGACTCGCTTGCTGACCATGCGGCGGATCGTCCTTCCGCAGGCGATGCGCGTGATCGTCCCACCGACCGGGAACGAGACGATCTCGATGTTGAAGACGACCTCGCTCGTCAGCGTCATCGCCCTTTCGCCCCCGGAGCTGCTGTACACGGCGCAGATCATCTACTCGGTGAACTACCGCGTGATCCAGCTCCTGCTCGTGGCGTGCATCTGGTATCTGCTCCTGACGACCGTGGCCACGATCGGCCAGTACTACGTCGAGCGCTACTACGCGCGCGGCGCCATGCGCGAGCTGCCGGAGACGCCGCTGCAGCGGCTCCGTCGCAACCTCTTCACGTTCGGCCATGCGACCGAGGAGGTTCCCGAGGCATCGGGTGAGCGGCGATGAGCGGGCCGATGGTCAAGGCCGAGGCAGTGCGCAAGCGCTTCGGACGGCTCGAGGTCCTGAAGGGCGTCTCGCTCGAGGTCGAGCCGGGCGAGGTCGTCTGCATGATCGGCGCCTCCGGCTCGGGGAAGTCGACCTTCCTGCGCTGCATCAACCACCTGGAGAAGATCGACTCGGGACGCCTCTGGGTCGACGGCGATCTCGTCGGCTACCACCAGGTTGGAGACAAGATCTACGAGCAGCGCGACAAGGAGGTCTGTCGGGACCGCTCAGAGATCGGAATGGTCTTCCAGGGGTTCAACCTCTTCGGGCACATGACCGCGCTCCAGAACGTGATCGAGGCGCCCGTTCACGTCAAGAAGATCCCCAAGAAGGACGCGATCGCACAGGCGAGGGTCCTCCTCGAGCGCGTGGGGCTCGCGCACCGGCTCGACAACTACCCGTCGCAGCTCTCGGGCGGTGAGCAGCAGCGGGTCGCGATCGCCCGGGCTCTCGCGATGGGGCCGAAGCTGATGCTCTTCGACGAGCCGACGTCGGCGCTCGACCCTGAGCTCGTCGGCGAGGTGCTCGATGTGATGAAGAAGCTCGCGTTCGAGATGAACACGACCATGTTCGTCGTTACCCACGAGATGGGGTTCGCGCGCGAGGCCGCCGACCGCGTGCTGATGATGGACGACGGGCGGATCATCGAGGAGGGGCCGCCCGAGCACTTCTTCCTCAACCCGCGCGAGGAGCGGACGAAGCAGTTCCTCGCAGCGATCCTTTAAGACGACGAGACGCGCAGCGGGAAGTACGGCGGTGCGAGTAGATAGCCGATCCGCGCCTGGCCGTCGGCGCGACCCTGGGTCAGCTCGACGGCGGCGCCGACGCCGCCCGCCGGGATGAACCCGAGCTGTCGAGCGGCGACGGCGTCGCGGCAGCCGGCGACGATCACCGCGCCGAGCCTCCCGAGCGCGGGCGCGCAGCCGGCCCAGTCCGCGAACGGAAGCACGGGATGGCAGGTGCGCCCCTCGCGGTACCCGGCGAGCGCGCGCTCATCGGTCGCGGCTGCGTGCTCGGCCTGGGCGAGCTCTTCGGCGTCGTGCGGCCCCACCGAGCGTAGGGCCTGGAAGACCGCCCGGTACGGCTGCTGCGTCGGGTGCGCGTAGTGACGGCGAAAGCGGTTGAGCAGGATCAGCGTCCCGCCGTCGGCGACCGGGAAGCTGTCGCGCCAGAGCCGCAGCGCCAGGCCAAGAGCGAGGTAGGCGGCGAGCAGCGGGTTCGGGCGCTCGCGCGGTAGGTGCGGGGTCGTGCGCGGGACGCCGACGCAGATCGCGTCGAGCCGGCCCTCGAGCGGCACCGACCGCGCCTCGACCGCGCGGAGGAGCGCCTCGGCGTGCGCCACTGAGGGCGGTCCGGCGAAGGCCGCCGCAGCGCTCAGCTCTCGCCTGAACGAGCGCATCATGCGGTCGCGCGCGAAGCCGGGCAGGAGCCCGAAGCCGAGCCTGAACGGCGAGCGCACGATCCGCTCGAGCGCTTCCGGCTCGTACGGGTAGCCGCGCGCGGCGCCGGTCAGGCGCGGCTGGTTGAGGACGAGCGAGGCGCCGATCAGGCCCACGCGCTGCACCAGGCGGCGTTCGAGCTCCACGCCGATGCTCCACCCCTGCGACGTGCGGGTCTCGAGCAGCGAGTCCGCGCCGGCGGCCCGGAGCGCGGCGGTGCCGGACGCGCCGAGCAGGGCCGCGGGGCCACCGTGCAACACGGTCTCCGCGGCGCTGACCGTGAGGACGACGTCGGTCTCGACGAGCGCACGGTTGACGCGCAACGGCACGCCTGCCGCCTCGCCGACGTCGATCAGGCCGGGATCCTCGGCGTCGTGGATCTCGACCGTCCCCTGGAAGCGGCGGGCGAAGCCGGGGGAGACGATGCCGAGCCGCTCGAGGTCCCGGCGGGCCGGCCTGCGCATCAGCCCGCCGGCGACGAGAAGGGTCTGCCGCTCGATCGGCACCCCTGCGCGTTCGAGCTCGACAGAGGCGGCGGCCAACGCGGCCTGTCGCGGGTCCTGCTGGGCCGCCGGAATGGGCAGCGAAGGCGGCTCGACGACGATGGTCGCACGGCCTCCCCGTGGCGCCAGGGCGGCCAGCGACTCGCCCGCGAGCGGGAAGCGGAGCGCGTCGCGAAGCGCGACGGCCACGTCGGCGATGGGCTCGCCCGGAGGCGGCGGCCGCAGGACGACCGCGTCGGCGGGTGCGTCAACCACCACGACCCGGCTGCCGGACAGGAGCGGCAGCCGCGTCACGCGCAAAAGGGGACGCGGTTGGGCCTGCCCATCGGACGTAGACTCGCAGAGATGTCGCCGAAGACGCTCACCGGCGACGAGCTGCAGCTCGACGACGCGCCGGCCCGTGAGTCCGACCTGTTCCTCGTCGACGGGAACAACCTCGCCTACCGCGCCTTCTTCGCGCTGCCCGAGGAGCTGGCGACCAGCGAGGGCTTCTCCACGAATGCGCTCCTCGGGTTCACGAACATGCTCTTCAAGCTGCTCTCCGACTACCGGCCGAAGGGCGTCGCCGTCGCCTGGGACACGCGTCCCGTGCACCGGACCGAGCTGCTCGAGACCTACAAGATCGAGCGCAAGCCGATGCCGGACCTGCTGCGCGAGCAGTTCCCGTACTTCCGCCCGATCGTCGAGGCGTTCGGGTACGGCAACCTCGAGTTCGAGGGCTGGGAGGCGGACGACGTGATCGCGACGCTCGCCCATCGCGCCGACGAGGCCGGGATCAAGACGTGCGTCGTCTCCACCGACCGCGACGCGTTCCAGCTCGTCTCGGAGAACGTCTGCCTGATGATGACCCCGCGCGGGGTCTCGGACGTGCACGTCTACACGCCCGGAGCGGGTCGAGGCGCGGCTCGGCATCCCGCCCGAGCAGGTGCCCGACTTCATCGGGCTCAAGGGCGACACGTCCGACAACATCCCGGGCGTCCCCGGGATCGGCGACAAGACGGCCGGGCAGCTGATCGCCAAGTACGGCTCGCTCGAGGAGGTGCTCGAGCACGTCGACGAGCTGACGCCGGCCCGCGCGAAGGCGATCCGGAGCACGACGAGCAGGCTCGGGGCGCCGAAGGTGCTCGCGACGATGCGGCGCGACCTCGAGCTCGACTGCGATCCCGGCCGAGCTCGTGCTCTCGCCGCCCGACCGCTCGGAGCTGAAGGAGATGTTCCGGCGCTTCGAGTTCCGCAACCTGCTCAACCGCGTCGACGAGCTCGACGACGCCGTCCCGGCCGCCGCGGCGATCGAAGCCGACCGGCGTCGCCGTCCCGTGGCGCGAGGAGGCAAGTAACAGTCTGTTACTAGGTCACGGTCCCGTTGGGATCGCTGCAGGCGACGGCAGGATCGCGGTGGCCACCGGCGAGGAGGTTGTCGTCTCGCCGCGGCCAGAGCCGTTCAAGGCCGAGGGCGAGCTCGTCGCGCACGACGCGAAGTCGCTCGGCATCGAGGCCGCCGACGACACGCTGATCGCTCGCGTACCTGATCGAGCCCGGCCGGGCCGAGTACGAGCTCGACGACCTCGCCGCGGAGTACGGCCTCGAGCTCGTCCCGGAGCCCGAGGCCGAGGAGGAGACGGCGGCGCTCGTTCGGCGCGCGGCCGCGACGCTCCGGCTGCGCGGATCCGCTCTTGCGCCCGCGTCCGCGAGCGAGGCGAGGAGCCGAGCTCTACCGCGACGATCGAGCTCCCGCTGACGGCGGTGCTCGCCGCGATGGAGCACGCGGGCGTCAAGGTCGACACCTACCGCATGGGCGAGATCACCGCCCGCCTCGCCGACCGGGTCGAGGAGCTCGAGGCGAAGGCGTACGAGCTGGCCGGCGAGGAGTTCCTGCTCGGCTCGACGCAGCAGGTCGCGCGGATCCTGTTCGAGAAGCTCGGAGCTGACCCCGGGGCGCAAGGGGAAGACGGGCTACTCGACCGACACGCCGCGTCCTGCGCTCGATCCGCGGCGAGCACGAGCTCGTCGGCGTGATCGAGGAGTGGCGCGAGTACTCGAAGCTGCTCAACACCTACCTCGGCCCGCTGCCCGAGCTGATCTCGCCGGAGGACGGCCGTCTGCACACGACGTTCAACCAGACCGTGGCCGCGACCGGCCGGCTCTCGACCACCAACCCGAACCTGCAGGCGATCCCGATTCGCACCGAGCTCGGGCGCGAGATCCGCTCCGCGTTCGTCGCCGAGCCGGGGTCGCAGGCTCGTCTCGGCCGACTACTCGCAGGTCGAGCTGCGCATCCTCGCGCACGTCTCCGGCGAGCCGAAGCTGCGCGAGGCGTTCGAGCGCGGCGAGGACATCCACACGGCGACCGCGGCCGAGGTGCTCGGCAAGGACCCGGCGACGCTGACGAAGGACGAGCGCAACGTCGCGAAGATGGTCAACTTCGGGATCATCTACGGGATCTCCGCGTTCGGGCTCTCGGAGAACCTCGAGATCCCGCGCGACGAGGCGCAGGCCTACATCGACGCCTACCTCGCGCGCTTCCCGCACGTGCAGGACTTCATCCAGCGGACGATCGAGCAGGCCGAGCGCGACGGCTACGTGACGACGCATGCTCGGCCGCCGGCGCCCGGTGCCCGAGATCCGCGCGTCGAGCCGGCAGACGCGCTCGCTCGGCGAGCGGCTCGCGGTCAACTCGTCATGCAGGGCACGGCCGCAGACATCATCAAGATGGCGATGGTGCGCGATCCACCGCCGGCTGCGCGAGGAGGGCCGCGCCGCGCGGCTCGTGCTGCAGGTGCACGACGAGCTCCTGCTCGAGGCGCCCGAGGCGGAGGTGGCCGCCGCGCAAGGAGCTCGTGCGCGAGGAGATGTGCGGCGCCTACGAGCTCGACCCGCCGCTGGCGGTCGACGTCGGCGCCGGCGACGACTGGAACGACGCGAAGAGCTGACGTCCGCAACCGCCGGAGGGCATCTTTCGGCTCCACGGCTATACTGAGCGGCTTCTCGATGGCCAACGAGACTGTGGATAGAGAGACGGAAACGACGGCGGTCGACGACGCCGGCGTCTGGACGACGACCGAGGACGGCGAGCGCGTTCCCGACTACGACGTCGACCTTCCCCACGATCAACGAGGGCGAGGTCGTGCACGGCACGGTCGTGCGGGTCGACAAGGACGAGGTGCTCGTCGACATCGGCTACAAGTCGGAGGGCGTGATCCCGGTCTCCGAGCTGTCGATCCGCCGCTCGATCAACCCCGAGGACGAGGTCAAGCTCGGCGACGAGATCGACGCGCTCGTGCTGACGAAGGAGGACGCCGAGGGCCGGCTGATCCTCTCCAAGAAGCGCGCCCGCTTCGAGATGGCCTGGAAGGCGATCGAGCAGGCGGCCGAGTCCGGCGAGCCCGTCAACGGCAAGGTGATCGAGGTCGTCAAGGGCGGCCTGATCCTCGACCTCGGCGTGCGCGGCTTCCTGCCCGCGTCGCTGGTCGACATCCGCCGCGTCCAGGACCTCGACGAGTTCCTCGGCCAGGAGCTCCGCTGCAAGGTGATCGAGCTCAACCGCTCGCGCAACAACGTCGTGCTCTCGCGCCGCGCCGTGCTCGAGGACGAGCGCAAGGAGATGCGCCAGGCGATCCTCGACCGGCTCAACCCGGGCGACGTCGTCGACGGCCAGATCTCGAACATCGTCGACTTCGGCGCCTTCGTCGACCTCGACGGGATGGACGGGCTGATCCACATCTCCGAGCTCTCGTGGAGCCACGTCAACCACCCGTCCGAGGTGCTCGAGATCGGCCAGGACGTCAAGGTCAAGGTGCTCGACATCGACCGCGAGCGCCAGCGCATCTCGCTCGGCCTCAAGCAGACGCAGACCGACCCGTGGCAGCAGGTGCTCGACGAGTACCACGAGGGCGACGTGGTCGAGGGCAAGGTGACGAAGGTCGTCACCTTCGGCGCCTTCGTCGAGATCATGCCCGGGGTCGAGGGGCTCGTTCACATCTCCGAGCTCGCGCAGCACCACGTCGAGAACCCGCGCGAGGTCGTCTCGCAGGGCGATCTCGTCAAGGCGAAGATCATCGAGGTCGACGCCGAGCGGCGCCGCCTGTCGCTCTCGCTCAAGCGCGTCGAGGGCGGCGGCGTCACGCAGCGCGCGGACGACTCGGAGCCGGTCGAGGGGACGCCGAGCCTCGATCTCTCGGAGGAGGTGTTCCCCGAGGGCGCCGAGCAGCCCGGCAGCCGGGCGAGGAGCCGCAGCCGGTCGCGAGGCTGCGCCCGAGGCGCCTCCGCCGAGCGAGGCCGAGCCGCGTCGACGAGCCGATCGCCGAGGAGCCTGAGCCCGAGCCGGAGGCCGCGCAGAGGAGCCCGCAGTCGAGGAGCCGATGGCGAGCGACGAGGCCGAGCCGCAGGCGTCCGAGGAGCCCGGGCCCGAGGCCGGCAGCTCGGACGGCGAAGCCGAAGCCCCGACGCCTGAGTAGCGTGTCCCGCCCGCTCGCCGTCGCCATCACCGGCGGCATCGGGGCGGGGAAGAGCGAGGCGCTCGCCGCGTTCGCGCGCCACGGCGCTGCCACGCGTCTCGAGCGACGAGATCGTCCACCGGCTGCTGCGCGAGGACGAGCGAGGTGCGGCAGGCGCTGCTGGAGCGGTTCGGTGACACGATCCTCGACGGCGACGGTGAGATCGACCGGAGCGCGATCGCCGAGATCGTCTTCGCCGACCGCGAGGCGCTCGAGTGGCTCGAGGCGCTGCTCCATCCCAGGGTCGCCGCCGAGCAGGCTGCGTGGAGGGACGAGCTCGCAGCGTCTGCCCGACCCGCCGGCGGTGTGCGTCGCCGAGATCCCGCTCCTCTACGAGACCGGCGGCGAGGATCGCTTCGACGCGGTGGTCGTCGTCACCGCGTCTCGCCGAGCTCCGCGCCGCTCGCGCGCCACGTGGCGCCGGAGCGCGCGAGAGCCGGCTCTGCTTCCGGACGACGAGAAGGCCGAGCGGGCGGACTTCGCGTACGTCAACGACGGCACGCTCGAGGAGCTCGACGCGTTCGTGGCCGGCGTCATGCGCGAGCTCCTAGCGCGGGCGTGAAGAAGCTCCTCGCCCTGCTCGCCGCGGTCGTCGCGCTCGGGGCGCGCCTTCGCCTACGTCAGCTCGACCGAGCCCGGCTGGTAGGTGCGAGTCCGCTATCCGCTCGACTACCAGGCGATCGTGCGCGGCCACGCCCGCAACTACCGGCTCGACCCGGCGCTGCTCGCGGCGGTCATCTACCAGGAGAGCAAGTTCCGGCCGCATGCCCGCTCGAGCTCGGGCGCGATCGGCCTGATGCAGCTCCTGCCGGCGACGGCGAAGGGGATCGCGATCCACACCGGGGGCTCGCGCTTCCGCGTGTCCGACCTCGACAACCCCGAGATCAACGTCCGCTACGGCGCGTGGTACCTGCGGCACCTGCTCGACAAGTACGGCGACGAGCGCACGGCGCTCGCGGCCTACAACGCGGGCCAGGAGAACGTCGACACCTGGCGCCGCGAGGGGAAAGGGATCGCGTTCGCGGAGACGCGCCACTACGTACGCCGCGTCGAGCATCTGAAGGTGCTCTACCGGCGCGGCTACGGCTCGGAATTGGCTGCGCCAAGCTGACACTTGACAGACATCGAGAGTGATGTCATAGTGATGTCACGATGCAGCTACAACGATTCGTCGATGCGCTCCAGGCCGACCTGACGGCCGTCGCAGAGCTGGGTGACGAGGCGACCGCAGAGGCCGCCGGGCGCCTGGTCGTGACGCTCCAGGCTTCGGTCGGGCTGCGCCTGCTCGACGCGCTCTCGGAAGCAGCGCTCGAGCTGACCGACAAGCTTCCCTCCGGCCACGTCGAGGTGCGGCTGGCCGGGCAAGATCCCGAGCTCGTCTTCGTGAGCGATGAGCCGGAGGCGGTCGGCGGGGCGGAGGACGGCCACACCGCCCGCATCACGCTGCGCCTCCCCGACGCGCTCAAGACGACGATCGAGGCCGCCGCCGCCCGCGAGGGCGTCTCGGTCAACACCTGGATCGTGCGCGCGCTGTCGCGCTCGACAACCGCCGCCCCGTCGGGCCGGTCAGGCAATCGGCTGACCGGCTGGGCCAAGGGCTGAGAGGAGGAACCATGGCCTTCTACCCGATCCCGTTCGGACACGCAGAGGTTCACATCGACACGCGCCCGAAGCGCCCGGCCCAGTACGCCGAGTCGGTCGCGAGGCGCAACGAGCTCAAGTCCCGCGGGAGGCGGTCCCGGTGAGGACCGAGACATTCGACACGCCCGGTGCCGTCAGCCTGGATGTCCGCCTGGGCTCCGGCGAGATCCGGATCGAGGCTGCCGACGTCGAGCAGACCACGGTCGAGCTCACTCCGCTCCGCGACAACGACGCGACCAGGAAGGCGATCGAGAGCGCCCGGGTCGAGCTGCGCGGCGGCGCGAATGCGCAGGACGTGATCGTCGACCTCGGTCGTGGTCGCGGCGGCCTGTTCCGTGGCGCGGAGGTAGGCGTCGAGGTCAGGTGCCCCGAGGGGACGAATGTCGAGGTGAAGTCCGGCTCCGCGGATCTCGAGGGTCGCGGGCGGCTCGGCTCAGTCAACGTCGGCACGGGCTCGGGCGACATCGAGCTCGGCGAGATCGCCGCCGACGCGAAGATCAACTCCGCGAGCGGAGACGTCCGCATGGGCGACGTCGGCGGCGAGGCGCGCATCAACACCGCGTCGGGCGACGTACAGGCGAAGACGATTACCGGCGACGCGAAGCTGAACACCGCCTCGGGCGACGTGATCATCCAGTCGGTCGGCGGCACGCTCTCGGTCAACAGCGCGTCGGGCGACGTGCTCGTCAGGGAGGCCCACTCCTCGGTGAGCGTCAACACCGCTTCCGGCGACCAGACGATCGGCAGGCTCTCGAAGGGGAGCGTCGACCTGAAGTCGGCATCCGGCGATCTCACGGTCGGGATCCAGGAGGGCTCGACACTGTGGGTCGATGCACGCTCGCGAAGCGGCGACGTCCGATCCGAGCTGCCCGTGTCCGATGCCGCGCCCGAAGGGGACGCGCCGCAGGTGGAGCTCAAGGCAAACACCATGAGCGGCGACATCGAGATCGCGCGGGCGTGAGCCCTTCCGATTCCATCGGCGACGTGGCCGTGGCGCCGGTCCGCAGGCGCCTGCTCCGGCCGCCCGCGGTCCTCCGGGGACGCGACTTCCGCCGCTTCTGGATCGGCGAGTCGATCTCGCTGTTCGGCGACCAGATCACGCTATTGGCCCTGCCGCTGGTAGGCGTGCTGACGTTGCACGCGAGCGCCGCGCAGATGGGCTACCTCGGCGCCGCCGCGCTGCTGCCGAACCTGCTCTTCTCGCTCCACGCCGGCGCGTGGGTGGACAGGCGCGGGCATCGGCGCATCACGATGATGGCCACCGCGCTCGGCCGCGCGGCGCTCCTCGCTGCGATCCCGGTCACCTACTGGCTCGGGATCCTGAACATGGGGCAGCTCTACGTCGTCAGCTTTCTCGTCGGGACCCTGAGCGTGCTCTTCATCGTCTCCTACAGCACGTTGTTCGTGTCGCTCGTGACGCGCGACCAGTACCTCGAGGCGAACTCCCTCCTGAACGGCAGCCGGGCGATGTCCTACATCGCTGGCCCGAGCGTGAGCGGCCTGCTCGTGCAGGCGTTCTCGGCGCCGGGAGCGATCCTCGTGGACGCGTTCTCGTTCCTTGCGTCGGCGGTCTCGCTGAAGTCGGTCTCGGCGGTCGAGCCGCCGACGGAGAAGGCCGAGCGCGGGCACCTGAAGGCCGGCGCGCGCTACATCTGGCGCTCGCCGGTCATCCGCTGGACGCTGCTGGCGACGACGACGATCAACTTCTTCAACTTCGTCTTCTGGGCGATCTTTCTGCTCTACGTCAACCGGAATCTCGGCGTCAGCCCCGGAGTGCTGGGGCTTGTCTTGGGCGCCGCATCGGTCGGCGGCCTGCTCGGATCTGTCCTAACGGGGAAGATCAGCCGCCGGATCGGGGTCGGCCCCGCCTTCATCGTCGGGTGCGTGCTCTTTCCCGCGCCGCTCGTGCTCGTTCCCCTCGCGGGCGGGCCGCGGTGGACGATCCTCGCGTGCCTCTTCGCCTCGGAGTTCCTCTCGGGCTTCGGCGTGATGCTGCTCGACATCTCGTCCGGGGCGATCTCGACCGCGCTCGTCCCCGACCGCCTGCGCGCGAGAGTCTCCGGTGCGTTCATGGTCGTCAACTACGGCGTGCGGCCGATCGGGGCGCTGCTCGGCGGTGCGCTCGGAACGTGGATCGGGCTGCAGACGACGCTCTGGATCGGCGCGGTCGGCGCACTGCTCGGCGTTCTCTGGCTCGCTCCGTCGCCGATCGCGCGGATGCGGGACCTGCCCGAGGTAGACGAGGGCGCGGGCGCATGAACGGGGGCGGCCCGGGTCTGCGCAGCCGCCCGCTGATCGCGCTGCTGACGGCGGAGGCGGTGTCGTCGCTCGGGTCGCAGATGACCTTCCTCGCGCTGCCCTGGTTCGTGCTCGTCACGACGGGGTCGGCAGCGAAGATGACCCTGGTCCTCGCCGTCGAGCTGCTGCCGGTGGCGGTGCTCGGGATTCCGAGCGGTACGGTCGTCTCCAGGCTCGGGGCGCGGACGACGATGGTCGTCGGCGATGCCGCCCGCGCGCCGCTGATGCTCGCGATCCCGGTGCTCTACGGGGCGGGGTTGCTCACGTTTCCGCTGCTGCTCGCGTGCGTGTTCGTCACGGGGATCTTCCTGGCACCGTACTTCTCGGCCGAGCGGCTGATTCTCCCGGAGCTCGTCGGCGACGACGAGCACACGGTCGCGCAGGCGAACGCGGTGGTCGAGGGCACGCAGCGCGCGATGGCGCTGCTCGGCCCGGTGACCGCCGGCGTACTGATCGCTGCCATCGGCGCGGCGAACGTGCTCTACGTCGACGGCGCGACGTTCGCCATCTCGTTCCTGATCCTGTTGACGCTCGTCCCAAAAGGGCGGCCGGTCGGCAAGACCGAGGAGGCCGGCGGCCTGCTGGCGGGTATTCGCTTCCTGCTCAGAGACCGCCTCCTCCGCATCCTGGGCCTCACCGCCCTGTTCCTGAACATGTTCAGCCAGATGATCGGCGCCTCGTTGCCCGTCCTCGCCTTTCAGGACTTCGACGGTAGGTCGGGGATCGCCGGGCTCTTCTACGCGGCATTCGGAGCCGGCGCGGTGCTCGGAAGCGCGCTTGCCGTCAAGCTCGCGCCGCGGTTCGACCCCGTTCGTCTCGGCGCGCTCGGCGTCGTCGCCTGGGCGCTCCCCCTGCCGCTGCTCGGCCTGCCGTTGCCCGCCCCGGCCGTGATGGCGGTGCTGTTCACATCGTCGGTCTTTCGGGCCCCTCGCCAACGCGCCGCTGATCAGCGTGATCACGATGCGGTCGCCGGAGGCGCTTCGCCCGAAGGTGATGACGGCTCTGCTCACGATGGCGATGCTCGCGGGACCGATCGGCCTGCTGGTCGTCGGCCCGCTCCTCGCCGCGTGGGGACCGCGGCCGGTGATGTTCGCCGTCGCCGTGGCGCAGATCGTCGCCTCGATCCCGTTCGCGATCGTGGCGCTTCGGGGCGGCGGAAGGGACCCGGCCGTCGAGCCCGAGGCCGCCTGAGCACACCTGCCGCGAAGCTACCCTAGGCTCGTGCCCGACCTCAAGACGACGGACGCCTACGCGCCGACCGGCGATCAGCCGCGGGCGATCGAGGAGCTGGCCGCCGGAATCGAGGCGGGCGAGCGCTACCAGACCCTCCTCGGCGCGACCGGCACCGGCAAGACGGCGACGATGGCCTGGATTGCCGAGGCAGTCCAGAAGCCGACGCTTCTGATCGCGCACAACAAGACGCTGGCCGCCCAGCTCTGCAACGAGTTGCGCGAGTTCTTCCCCGACAACGCCGTCGAGTACTTCGTCAGCTACTACGACTACTACCAGCCCGAGGCGTACGTCCCGCAGGCCGACACTCTACATCGAGAAGGACTCGTCCACGGAACGACGAGATCGACCGCCTGCGCCACTCCGCCACGGCCGCGCTGCTCTCGCGGCGCGACGTGATCATCGTCGCGTCGGTCTCGTGCATCTACGGCCTCGGCTCGCCGGAGGAGTACGAGAAGCGCGTCGTCCTGCTGACCGTCGGCGAGGAGCACGACCGCGACCTCGTGCTGCGCGAAGCTGATCGACATCCAGTACGACGCGCAACGACATCGACCTCGGGCGCGGGCGCGTTCCGCGTCAAGGGCGACGTGGTCGAGGTGCAGCCCGCGTACGAGGAGTCGGCCTACCGGATCGAGTTCTTCGGCGACGAGGTCGAGCAGATCACGCACTTCGACCCGCTGACGGGCGAGGTCTACGGCAAGATCGAGCACCTGGCGCTCTTCCCCGGCGACGCACTACGTGACGCTCGGCGCCGACGATCGAGCGCGCGTCCGAGGCGATCCGCCAGGAGCTCGACGAGCAGGCTGCGAGCTGTTCGAGTCGCAGGGCAAGCTGCTGGAGGCGCAGCGGCTGCGGCAGCGCACCGAGTACGACCTCGAGATGATGCAGGAGATCGGCTACTGCTCGGGGATCGAGAACTACTCGCGCCACCTCGACGGCCGGCCGCCGGGGTCGCGCGCCGCACACGCTGCTCGACTTCTTCCCGTCCGACTTCGTGCTGTTCGTCGACGAGTCGCACGCAGACCGTGCCGCAGCTCGGCGGGATGTACGACGGCGACCGCTCGCGCAAGCAGACGCTCGTCGAGCACGGCTTCCGCCTGCCGTCGGCGCTGGACAACCGGCCGCTGCGCTTCGAGGAGTTCCTGAGCGAAGGTGCCGCAGGTCGTGTTCGTCTCGGCGACGCCCGGGCCGTTACGAGCTGCGCGCACTCGACGGCCAGGTCGTCGAGCAGCTCATCCGCCCGACCGGGCTCGTCGACCCCGAGGTCGAGCTGCGCGCGACCAAGGACCAGATCGACGATCTCCTGAACGAGATCCGCAGGCGCGAGGAGGCCGGCGAGCGGGTGCTGGTGACGACGCTGACGAAGAAGATGGCCGAGGACCTGACCGACTACCTGCTCGAGTCGGGCGTCAAGGCGCGCTACCTCCACTCCGAGGTCGACACGCTCGAGCGGATCCAGATCATCCGCGAGCTGCGGCTGGGCGAGTACGACGTGCTCGTGGGCGTGAACCTCCTGCGCGAGGGTCTCGACCTGCCCGAGGTCTCGCTCGTCGCGGTGCTCGACGCCGACAAGGAGGGCTTCCTGCGGGGCAAGACCGTCGCTGATCCAGACGATCGGCCGCGCGGCGCGGAACGTCAACGGCAAGGTGTTGCTGTATGCGGACAAGCTGACCGAGGCGATCCAGGGCGCGCTCGACGAGACGAACCGCCGTCGAGCGAAGCAGGTCGCCTACAACGAGGAACACGGGATCACGCCCGAGTCGATCGTCAAGGGTGTGTCCGACATCGCCGAGTTCCTGACGCTCGAGTCGCCGACCGTGCCCGGCCGCCGGCGCAAGGGTCGCGCCGAGGTCGAGGGGATGTCGCCGGGCGAGCTGGAGAAGCTCGTGATCCAGCTCGAGGAGGAGATGTTCGCCGCCGCCGAGGAGCTGCGGTTCGAGTACGCGGCCAAGCTTCGGGACGAGATCAAGGACCTCCGCCGCGAGCTCCGGGCAGCTGCCGAGGCGCCCGCCTAGCCGGTCAGAGGTCCGGCGCCGCGCGGGAAACGGCGGATGCCGGTCCGGCCCCAGTCGTCCTCGCGCCAGACGTAGGTCTCGACCGAGAGGCTGTCGGCCGTCGCCTCGTAGACGTGCAGGCCCCGGGCCTCGCCGCGACGGTTCGGCCGTGGCCGGCCCAGGCCCGGCGCGACGGAGACGGTCGCTCCGCGCAGGTGACCGCTGTCGACCTCGAAGTCGTGTCGTTCGCTGACCGCGGCCTGGTGGATGTGGCCGGCGAGGATCAGCTCGGCGCCGGCGTCGACGAGCGAGGCGAGGACGTGCGAGCGTCGGGCGACGGGTCGCTTGCGGGAGCGCCAGGGCGCGCCGATCAGATGGTGGTGCAGGGCCACGGCCCGGAGTGCGCCGGGCGGCGCTGCCGCGAGCAGCTCCGCCGCCCGTTGCAGCTGGCTCTCGGCCAGGCCGCCGGATTGATGTCGCCACGGGCGGACCGAGTTGAGGCCGACGACGACGAGCTCGTCCGACCGGTGCACGGGCTCGACGCTCTCCCACTGGCGCTCGAACTCGGCCCAGGGCCGGGTGAAGCGGGCGGGAAACGTGTACGGGATGTCGTGGTTCCCGGGAACCACGAGCAGGGGCCGGCCGAGCCGGCGCAGGAAGGCCGCAGCCTGCTCGTGCTCGGGCCGCCGCCCGCGGTGCGCGAGGTCGCCGGTGACGACGATCAGCTCCGGTTCCACGCGCTCGACGAGCGACGTCAGGCTGCCTTCGATCTCGGCTTCTACGCTGCTTCCGGCGTGGAGATCGGAGAGGTGGAGGAGCCGGGCTGGCAACGCCGAAGCAGGCTATACACTGGATTCCATGGGCAGCGAGCCGACCGAGATCTTCGACGATCTCTACCTTGGCCTCCGGGCAGGAGGCGCGCTGCGCAAGCGGCGCCGCGGCGAGCAGCTGACGCCCGAGGAGCAGGAGGCGATCGGGCGGTGGGAGGGGCTTTCGTCGGTGCGCAAGGCGTTCGCGATCGGCGCCTTCTCGGTCGGGACGTTCGGTTTGGGCTTCACGCTCGGCGGCCTCGTCTTCGGCCGCTGGCGCAAGGCGTAGCCCACCGAGCCCACCGCAGGATTGGTCACACCCGCGACGAAGCGGGCCTTCTCATGCTCGTGTCCCCGGAGGAGCGGGTCTGCTTCGACGCCCGTCGGCACGGCGTCGCCCTGGCGCGGCCGCTGACCGGTGCGGTCGTGCTGGCCCTCGCGGGCGGGATCCTGATCAGCCGGCCCTGGCCGTTCCAGGTCCCGGGCGCGCTCCTCGTCGTGGTCGGAGCGCTGCTCGCGCTGCGCGCCGTGTGGCGCTGGGAGCGCACCCATCTCATCGTCACTACCGAGAAGGTCTTCGTCGTCGACGGCACGATCAGGCGCCGGGCCTCGGCCGTGCGCCTCCGGACAGTCGAGAACCTCGGGCTCGAGCAGTCCCTGCTCGGACGTCTGCTCGGCTACGGCACGCTCATCGCGGGCCCGCTCCACATCGAGCACGTGCCCGAGCCGCGAAGCGTCTACCGCCTGGTCGAGCGCCTGGCCGGCTGAGAGATGATGGCCGACGCCCCGCCGCTCGAAGTTCGCGGGCTGACGAAGCGCTTCGGCTCGACGACGGCGGTCGAGAGCCTCTCCTTCGCGGTCGAGCCCGGGCGCATCACCGGTTTCCTCGGCCCGAACGGCGCGGGGAAGACGACCACGCTGCGGACGCTCCTCGGCCTGATCCGCCCCTCGGCCGGCGAGGCGCTCGTCACCGGAGTCCCGTACCGGAAGCTCGCCGACCCGGTGCGGACCGTCGGCGCGGTGCTCGAGGCGTCGAGCTACCACCCGGGCCGGTCCGGCCGCAACCATCTGCGCGTGGCGGCCACGGCCGGCGGAATCCCGCGGGCACGTGTCGAGGAGGTGCTCGCGGAGGTCGAGCTGACCGATGCCGCGCACCGCCGGGTCGGTGGCTATTCGCTCGGGATGCGCCAGCGCCTGAGCGTCGCGGGAGCGCTCCTCGGCGACCCACGCCTGCTCGTCCTCGACGAGCCCGCCAACGGCCTCGACCCGGAGGGGATCCGCTGGCTGCGGAACTTCCTGCGCTCGTTCGCGGACGGCGGCGGCACCGTCTTCATCTCGAGCCACGTGCTCGCCGAGGTGGCCCAGCTTGCCGACGAGGTCGTGATCATCCATCACGCCAAGCTGATCGCGCACGAGTCGCTCGAGGCCCTGACGGCGAGAGCGGCCGGCGGGACCTTGGTGCGATCACCCGACACGGAGCGGCTGCGCCAGGCGCTGGCCGGGGCCGGGATCGAGACAACCACCGCAGAGGGCGGCGAGCTGCGCGTGCAGGCGACGCCCGAGCAGGTCGGCGAGCTCGCGGCGGCGGCCGGGATCGTGCTCCACGAGCTGCGGCGCGAGGAGGCCAGCCTCGAGCAGGTCTTCCTCGAGCTGACCGCGGAGGCGAGCACGTGAACCTGATCCGCGCCGAGGTGCTGAAGCTGCGAACCACGCGCCTGATCCTCTGGCTCGCCCTGTTCGTCCTCGGGATGCTCGCGCTCGTGTCTCGCTGAACGGCGCCCAGCGCCCGGCCTCCGAGCTTTCCCAGGCTCAGAACCAGCGCGACCTCCTCACTATCGCGGCCGTTTCGACGGTGATCTCGCTGATCCTCGGAATCGTCGCGTCGACGGCCGAGTACGCGCACGGGACGGTCACGCAGACGTTCCTCGTCGCGCCGATACGGGAACGCGTCGTTGCGGCGAAGCTCGTCGCGGCGATGGTGGCGGGCATCGCGCTCGCGGCCTTCGCAGGGGTGGTCGCCCTCGGGCTCACCGCGCTGTGGCTCGCAGCCCGCTCGATCCCGTCGCACCTCGGGTCGCGGGACACACTCGCGCCCCTCGCAGGCGTACTGGTGGCCTCTGCGCTCGCCGCTGCGATCGGCGTCGGCTTCGGCGCGATCGTCCGGCGTCAGACCGCTGCGATCGTGGTCGCGCTCGTCTGGCTGTTCGTCGGCGAGCAGTTGATCGGGATCTCGGGCAAGCAGCGGTACGCGCCCGGCCGCGCGATCGCGTCCGTCGTCGAGGCCGGGCACCAGGGCGTCGACCTGCTGCGCTTCTGGCCCGGGCTGCTGCTCGCGGCCGTCTACGCGGTGGTGCTCGGCGTCCTGGGAGCGTTTGTGGTCGCCCGTTCCGACGTCACCTGACGAACACTTGTTCGCGTCCTGAAGGGCGGCTAGACTGGCCTGGTTATGGGCCAGGACGAGCTCGTAGTACACGGCGCGCGGGAGCACAATCTCAAGGACGTAACCGTCCGCCTGCCGCGCCACCGGCTGATCTGCATCACCGGCCTGTCGGGCTCCGGGAAGTCGAGCCTGGCCT
>CAVVBZ010000020.1:0-32384 GCA_963746635.1 uncultured Actinomycetes bacterium
TTCCGGCGACCGAGGCCGAGGCGGTGAGCGCCTAGCCCTCCGCGACGAGCTCGGGTCGTTCGGCGACTAGTCGTCGCGCTAGTCTCAAGCGGTGTCGGCCCCGGAGATCAAGGCCGCGCTCTCGCAGCACCCGGAGGACGAGCTCGTCCGCGTCCAGCTGGAGGAGGCGCGGAAGAAGAAGCGCACAGGCTGGAAGCGCTGGGCGATGATCGCCGTCTCGGTCGCGGTGATCGCGCTCACGTTCGCGTTCGTTCTGCCGAGGATCGCTTCGTACGGCCAGGTCTGGGACGTCGTCAAGGGGCTCTCATGGCTGTGGATCGTCGCGCTGCTCTTCGCGGCCGGGCTGAACGCTGCGACGAACGGACCGCCCTGGATGGCGGCTCTCCCCGGCCTCTCGTTCATGCGGGCCTCGCGGGTGACGCTCTCCTCGACGGCGATCACGATGGTGGCTCCCGGGGCGCTGCGCCCGGGATGGCGGCGTCGTTCGCGATGCTCAGATGGTGGGGCTTCGAGGGGCGCCCGGTCGGTCTCGCGGTCGCCGTGACGGGGATCTGGAACCAGCTCGTCATCCTGGGCGTCCCGATCCTGGCGGTCGCCGGGCTCGTCGCGGAGGGAGATCGGAACCGCACGATCGAATGGGTCGCGCTGGTCGCGCTCGCCGCGTTCTGTGTCATCGTCGCGGGGTTTGCGGTCGGCCTCTCGAGCCCGCGGCTCGCGCGTCGCGTCGGGGACAGGGCCGCCCGGATCGCGAGCTGGTGCAGGCGGCTCGTCCGCAAGGCGCCCGTGAAGTGGAACGGCGAGGGCTTCGTCCGCTTCCGCGCGGAGGCGATCGTGCTCATCCGCTCGCGCTGGTGGTACCTCACACTGGCGACCCTCGCGAACCACCTGTCGGTGTTTTTCTTGCTCCTCCTCTCGTTGCGCGCCGTCGACGTGACGCGTGCGGACGTGACGGTCGTGGAGGCGTTCGCAGCGTGGGCGCTTTCGCGCGTGCTCTCCTCGATCGCGATCACGCCGGGTGGCGTCGGCTTCGTCGAGCTCGGGCTGACCGGAGCGCTCGTCGGCTTCGGCGCGACGAACGCGGAAGCGGTCGCAGCGACGCTTGTCTACCGCTTCTTGACAATCGTCCCGACGCTCGCGCTCGGTCTGGTCGCCGCCGCGACGTTCAAGGTCGGCCGACCGCCCGAGAGACGGGTCCCCGATCCCGTCTGAGCTCCGCGACCCCCAAGCCCTCTTCCGGACTCGAACCGGAGACCCCCTCCTTACCATGGAGGTGCTCTACCAACTGAGCTAAGAGGGCGCTTCGGAGGAGAGTAGCGCGACCGCGGCCGCTCCGCGTGTCAGTCGAGCGGGGCCTTGAACACGTCGGCCTGCGTCTTCTCGCCGGTGTTGATCCGGATGACCTGCGCGAGCGTGTGCCGGTAGTCGATCCCGTACTTCTCCCTGATGCTGGCCAGCGCGGGGTCGTTCAGGTAGAAGAACCGGTCGCCGTCCCGGAGCGCCTCGAACTGGCGCTTCCACATCGCGAGCTGGAGCTCGCCGAACTCGGTTCCGCGCACATGCGGCTCGGAGAGCATCCCGACGAACGCGTCGACCTTGTTCACGTTTCCCGCCCCGTAGATCGCCTTCAGCCGCGCAGCCAGGGTGGTGCGGCGGATCCCGAGGGTGGCGTCCTTGCCGGCCTGGTCGCTGTCGAGCGGGATCGTCTTCCCGTCCGCGGACTCGAGCTTCGTGAAGTCGAGGATGCTCGGGTCGTCGATCGGGTCGCGGCGGTTGATCGCGGGGCTGCGCGGGAAGCTCGACGTCGACTCGCCGGTGATGGCCGTGTACGAGCTCTGCGGGGCCAGCCCGTACGGAGCTTTCGCAGCTCGTTGTACGGCGGAATGCCGTGGTCGCGGCCGCGCTCGATGTCGATCGCGCCGAGGTCCTGGACGTCCGAGAAGCAGCCGGGCTTGATCGTCGGCGTCCCGCAGCTCGCCGGGTCCTTGTTCCCGGGCTTCGGGATCTGGAACAGGACGCTTCGCATCGACTCGTCGATCTGCTCGTCGTTCTTGTACTGCCGCTCGTTGCCGAGGCCCTCGAGCAGCGGGCCGAGGCCGACGGCCTGGACGAGGCCCGGATTGCCGAACGCGAGCTCCAGCGGGATCACGAGCGTGACGTTCTTGCCCGCCCGCTCGACCTCGACGCCCTCGTGCTCGAACGCCTCGAGCTTCGCGGGCACGTAGGTGCCCTTGGGCACCGTGGGCTCGAGCTCGCCGTGGACCATGCTGTGGACGCGGTAGCCGACGGTGGCGAACTCGTTGGTGAGCGTCGGGTTGACGTTCGGGTTGTATCCGCGGTAGCGGGCGAGGTGGATCCCGAGCGCGGGCAGGAACTGCGTGTACGTGATGTATTGCTGCTCGGCGCCGACGATGCGACGAGCGATCTGGAAGCGCTCCTCCGCCGACAGCGTGGCGGGCAGGAGCGAGACGATCCGGTTGTGCTCGCGCCCGAAGAGCGTGTGCGTGGCCGTGAGCGCGATGTTCTCGTTCGCGCGTACGTCACCGGCGACGACCGCCTCCGCCTTGTGCCCGACCAGCGGCCCCATCAGGTCGACCGGAGGCGCCGGCGCGGCCCGGGCGCTCTCCCTCGGAAGATAGCCCCCCGGCAGCAGGAGCGAGGCGCTGTTGTTCGACATGTTCCCGTCGACCGGGCCTCGGCGCAGCCACTCGAGCCGTGGGTCCGAGCCGCCGTACACGGCGAAGGCGTCGATGAAGCTCGGGACGGTGTTGATCTCCTGCCTCGGCGTCTTCACGCCGGTGCCCGGTGCGGCCGGAGTGCGGGAGAAGTCGATCTGGCCGAGGTCGTTCCTGAACCGCTCGAGCGGGTCCTTCGAGTCGAACGGGATCGGCGCCTTCTCACCGGGCTTCTCGTTCCGGAGGCCGAACGTGTGATCCAGGAACTGTCCCCAGACCCAGCCCCATTGCGACACGTCGCCTTCGGAGAAGATGTTCTGCCCGTCGTCGTTGAAGATCCGGTTGCTGATGTAGCGAGCCGGCGGCAGGGCGACCATCTTCTTGATCCCGTCTGCGTACGAGACGCCGGCCACCCGCCGGTAGGGCCGGTCCTCCGAGCCCCAGCTCGGGTGCGCGACGTTGTTTCCGTCCCCGCTCAGGGTGCGCGGCTCCGCACCCGCGCTCTTGTCGGCCTTGATCAGGGCGTACCAGGCGCCGGCCGCGAGCGCAGCGGCTGTGACCAGCAGTGCGGCCGCTGCACCGAGCCATCGCCCCGAGACCCGTCTGCCGGCCCGCTTGCGCGGCGCGGGAATCGCGACGGCTCCGGTCGGTAGCACGACGGGACCGCTCGGAAACGAGAGGTACTCCTGGAGGCGGCGCCGTGCCGCCATTGCGGGGTCCGGCAGATGATCCCGTGCGATGCGCGCCTCATCCGGAGGCGCAACAAGCACCAACTCGGGACTGATCGGCTCCCGGACCTCGAGCTGCGGCCCCGAGGTCATGGAACTGGAGCGTAACGCGGATCGATCGTTCCGGTCGCAGTTCCCTGAAGCCCCCTTCCCGACCGGGATCGCGAGCTCGGCTCGAGAGAGCGCCGCTACAATGGCCGCCCCGGGGGTGTGCCCGAGTGGCCAAAGGGAACGGGCTGTAAACCCGTCGGCTCAGCCTACGGAGGTTCGAATCCTCCCGCCCCCATCGCGTCCCTGGCCGGCGACTCTTGCGGCCGGCGGAGCCGGCCTCCGGAGCCGCCTCGCCCCGCTCCCGGCACGCCGCTCTCCGGGGGCCGTGCCTCAAGCACTGTCCCCCTCCGGCGTCGCACCGCGAGCCGGGCGCCAGCGACGCGAGGGAGGGAGGGCTCTGTACGCGAGTACGACCTCGGCAACGGGCCTTACTCTTAGTCCCTTGATCCTGTGTTCCAACTGCGGCCAGGAGAACCCGGACGCTGCCCGGTTCTGCTTCGCGTGCGGGAACGCGTTCGATGCCGCGGCGGAAGGCTCACGGGACGAGCGGCGGTTCGTCTCCGTCGTCTTCGTCGACCTGGTCGGATTCACGGGGCGCGCCGAACGGCTCGACCCGGAGGACGTGCGCGCGGTTCTCTCGCCCTACCACGACCTTGTCCGCAACGAGCTCGAGTCGTTCGGCGGGGTCGTCGAGAAGTTCATCGGCGACGCGATCATGGCCGTCTTCGGCGCGCCGACCGCCTACGGGGACGATTCCGAGCGCGCCGTGCGGGCCGCCCTGGCCGTTCGGGACGCGGTGCGGGAGGCCGACGAGCGGGATCTGCACCTCGACCTGCAGCTCCGCATCGCGGTGAACACCGGCGAGGCGCTGGTCGCCCTCGGCGCGCGGCCGGCGCTCGGCGAGGCGATGGTCGCCGGTGACGTGGTCAACACCGCGTCGCGCCTCCAGCAGGCCGCGCCGGTCAACGGCGTCATCGTCGGCGCGGAGACCTATGCGGCCACGCGCGATGCAATCGAGTACGAGCCTGCGCCGGCGGTCGAGGCCAAGGGCAAGTCCAAGCCGGTCGAGGCGTGGATTGCGCTCACCCCGCTGCATCCGGCAGGCGTGCGCCAGCTCTCCGGAGATCTGGTCGGGCGCGGCCGCGAGCTCGACCTGCTGCGCGGAGTGTGGGAACGCGTCGCAGGCGAGCGGGTCCCGCATCTCGTGACCGTGCTCGGGCCGGCCGGAATCGGCAAGACGCGGCTCGCGCAGGAGTTCGGGGAGATCGTGGAGGGCCTCGGCGGGCGCAGCGTCCGGGGACGATCGCTTCCGTACCGCGAGAGCAGCGCCTACTTCGGTTTCTCGATGCAGGTGAAGCAGCTCTGCGGGATCTTCGAGAGCGACCTGCCCGAGGTGGGGCTGAAGAAGCTTCGCGAGCGGGTCGGAGACGTTCCGGGCTCGGACGCGGAGACCGTGACGAGGCATCTCGCGATCCTGCTCGGGCTCGACCGCGAGGGGTCGGTCGACGACCGGGAGGAGCTGTTCTTCTCGGTCCGCGTCTTCATCGAGGCGGTCGCCGCAGACCGGCCGACCGTGCTGGTCTTCGAGGACATCCACTGGGCCGACCGCAGCCTGCTCGACCTGATCGAGCTGCTCGCCGCGCGGCTTCGGGACCTGCCCGTCTTCATCCTGGCGCTGGCCAGGCCGGAGCTGCTCGACGCGAGGCCGGCGTGGGGCGGCGGCCTTCCTGCCTACACGGCTCTGCCGCTCGCCCCGTTGAACGCCGACGAGTCACGGGAGCTTGCGGCGCACCGGCTCGCCGATATTCCCGCGGACGACATGGCCCGGCTGGCGGAGACCGCCGAGGGCAACCCGCTCTTCATCGAGCAGCTGGCAGCCACGATCGCCGAGGCCTCGGCGTCGCGATCGCAGCGCTGCCGACGACCATCCGCGGGATCGTCGCCGCGCGCCTCGACGCGCTGCCGGCCGAGGAGCGCGCGCTCCTGCTCGACGCGGCGGTCGTCGGCAGGACGTTCTGGCGCGGCGCGCTCGAGCGAGTCGCAGGGTCCGCCGACGGCCTCTCTCAGCTACTCGGCGCCCTCGAGAGCACGCGACCTGATCGCGCGCGAGACCGCGTCGATCATGGAAGGGGAGCAACAGTTCAGCTTCAAGCACGTTCTGATCCGCGAGGTGGCCTACGAGCTACTGCCGCGTGCCGACCGCCAGGAGCGGCATGCGCGCGTGGCCGAGTTCTTCGAGGCGTCCACCGCCGAGGTGGGCGAGGCCGTCGCCGCGCTGGCGCGGCACTGGCGAGACGCGGGCAGCCCCGAGCGCGCGATCCGCTACTTCATCGAGGCCGGTGAGCAGGCCGAGCGCGGCTGGGCGAAGGACCAGGCGGTGATCCTCTACGGAGAGGCGCTCGAGCTCGTCCCAGAAGGCGACAACGAGCAGCTGGTTCAGCTGCGGCGCAGGCTCGGCCTCGCCGTCGCGGCCGCGATCCACATCCCGGACGCGCGGCAGCTGATGCAGGAGGGCTAGGGCTTAGCCGGGGAAGTCGGCCGGGGTTACGTCCCCGGCGATCTCGTGGATGTCCGCGATCGTGTGCTCGCCGAGGTCGACCGAGTGCTCCTTGACGGTGTCCATGTCCGGCGCCGAATAGACGCAGTACGTCTTGCACCAGGCCCTGGTCGTCGACGACCACGTGGCTGTGCTCCCAGACGATCTGCGGGTACTTGTCCTCGATCACCTTGCGCGAGCGGCGGCCCACCTCCGGCATCTGGTCCTCGCTGACATCGAAGACTCGAACGATCAGATATCTGGGCACGAACTCCTCCTTCAGCCTGCCGGCCGGATGTTCTGGTTGACGTGGAACACGTTGTCGGGATCGTAGTGTCCCTTGACCTTCGCCAGCCGCTCGTAGTTCTCGCCGTACGTTGCCTGCACTCGCTCCTGGCCCTCGTCCATCATGAAGTTGACGTAGGCGCCGCCTGCGGAGTAGGGGTGGAGCGCCTCCCAGTAGTCGATCGTCCAGGACTTGAGCTCCTCCGCGCGCGCGGGGTCCGGATCGACGCCGACCATCACCTGGGCCCAGTCCGCGTTCCGGTACGCCCACGGCGTGTCGGTCGCGCCGACCCGGTGCGCCGCGCCGTCGATCGGGTACATGTGCATCGTCGACTTCCAGGTCGGCAACTTCTCGGCGAACTCGACGTGCCGCTCGATCGCCGCGTCCGGGATCTCCTCGACGAAGTCGGCCCGCCAGTACCACTGGTCGCCCGGCGGGTAGTAGAGCTCGTCGAACGCGCTCTGAAGGCCCGGGAAGGGCGCGGGATGTGTCCGTCGAGCAAGAGGTCGGGGAGCGCCCTCGCCTCGGCCAGCGCGTCGTCTGCGCCATCCTCCGGCCCGGTCCAGCACCAGACGACCGCGCAGACCTTCTGCAGGTGCAGCTCCTCCGGGAAGGGCGCGGACGGCGCGACGCTCGTGGATTGCGAAGAAGCCGTTCAGGTCCTCGGGCGCGCTCGGCAGGAACTCGCGGTACCAGCGCAGCACGTCCGCCGTGCGCTCGAGCGGCCAGAACATCGGCCCGCAGAAGACCATGCTCACCGGGTGAAGGCTGAGCTTGAGCGACGTGACAACGCCGAAATTCCCGCCGCCGCCCCTGATCGCCCAGAAGAGATCGTCGTTCGTGCTCTCGTCGACCGTGACGACGCTTCCGTCGGCGAGCACGACCTCGGCGCCGAGGACGTTGTCGATCGAGAGTCCGTACTTCCGGGTGAGGTGCCCGATCCCGCCGCCCAGCATCAGGCCGCCCGCCCCCGTCGTCGAGATGATTCCGGCCGGCGCCGCGAGACCGTGCTCGTGCGTCGCCGCGTCGACCTCCTTGAGCAGCATGCCGCCGCCGATCGTCGCCGTCCGGGCCTCTGGGTCGATCTCGATGGCCTTGAGCCCGCGAGAGGTCGATCATCAGCCCGTCGTCGACGCTGCTGAGCCCGGCGCCGTTGTGGCCGCCGCACCGGATCGCGATGTCCAGCCCCTGCTCCCGTCCGAAGTTGACCGACGAGACGACGTCGTCGACGTCCGCGCACCGTGCGATCACGGCGGGGCGTTTGTCGATCATCGCGTTGAAGAGCTCTCGCGCCTCGTCGTAGTTGGAGTCCTCGGGACGGACGACGCTGCCGTGCAGGCCGGCGGCGAAGCTGTCGACGGCGGCGGTGCTGAGGTCGGTGCCGGATGCCATGTGCTCCCTCTCGTCGGTGGTGCCGCGACTTTACTCGCTCCAAGACTCGTACGATTGGCCGGATGAAACGGTTCGACGCGATCGTCGTCGGGGCCGGCCCGGCAGGCTCGACGGCCGCCTATCGCCTCGCGGAGCAAGGTGCGCGGGTGTTGCTGCTCGACCGCCAGCGCTTCCCGCGCGACAAGCCCTGCGGCGGCGGCCTGACCTACCGGGCCGTGCGGCAGCTGCCGGTCCCGGTCGAGTCAGTGGTCGAGGACGTCGTCGACCGCTTCGAGCTGGGCCTGCGCTACGGGAGGCGCTTCGAGCGGGGCGGGGAGGGGCCGCTCGTCCTGATGACCCAGCGCCGGCGCCTCGACGCGCACCTGGCCGAGCAGGCCGTGGACGCGGGTGCCGACTTCCGTGACGGGCAGCGGGCAACCGCGCTCGAGCTGGAGGACGACGGCGCGATTGTCCGCTTCGACGGGAGTGCGGCCCGGGCACCCGTCGTGATCGGGGCCGACGGGGTCAACGGCCTGACCGCCAGAACGCTCGGGCTCGCGTCGCAGCGCTTCGGGGTTGCCCTCGAGGGGAACGCGTCCTATGTTCACGCGCGCGAGGGGCGCTGGCGTGGGCGTGCGGTGGTCGATCTCGGAGCGGTTCCGGGCGGATACGCCTGGGTGTTCCCGAAAGGCGACCACGTCAACGTCGGCGTGGGCGGCTGGGAATCGGAAGGGCCGCGCCTGCGGAAGCACCTCGAGCGCGCCTGCGCCGCGTACGAGCTTCCCGCCGACCGCCTGGAGTCGTTGCGCGGGTACCGCCTGCCGATGCGCCGTCCGGGCGATGCGGCGTTCAGTGGACGTGCGCTGCTCGTCGGCGACGCGGCCGGGCTCGTCGACCCGCTGTCCGGCGACGGGATCTACGAGGCGCTCGTGAGCGCGCGCCTGGCGGCCGAGACGACGCTCGACGTCCTCGGCGGGCGGTCGCAGCGGGCTCGAGGAGTACGGACCGAGGCTCGACGCGGCGCTCGGCCGCTCGCTGGCCGCGTCCTGGAAGGCGAAGCTGGCGCTGGAGCGATTCCCACGGCTCGTGTACGAGGTCGCGCGGATGCCGCTCGTCTGGGGCTTCACGGCCGCATTCCTGCGCGGCGATCTGGCACATCCCGACGAGGCCCGCGGCCTTGTCCGCGCCCCGTTGCGCCTCGTCGAGACGCTCGGCCGCAACTGACGCATCTCAAGCACGGCGCGGCGGGTGCCGATCAGCATCTTCGTGGACCTGAACGCCGTCCTGGGGCGCGCCGTTGAGCTCGGCGCGAGCGATATCCACCTGAAGATCGGCCAGCCGCCGGTTCTCCGGCGCGATGGCGAGCTCGGCGTGCTCCCGGACCACCCGCCGCTCACCGAAGCGAATCTCGAGAGCGCGGTCGCGCTGATCGCCGAGCTGGCCCCCGCGAAGCTCTCGGCGTTCTACGAGACGGGCGACCTCGACATCGCGTACACGGCCACCGAGCTGCCGCGCTTCCGCGTCAACGTCTTTCGCCAGCGAGGCGCCATCTCGCTCGCGCTCCGCGTGATCCCCAAGCATGTCCCCAGCTTCGACCACCTCGGCCTGCCGAAGGGCGTTCGCCGCCTCGCCGAGGAGCAGCGCGGGCTCGTCCTTTGCACGGGCGCCACCGGCTCGGGCAAGACGACGACGCTGGCGACGATCCTCGACCACATCAACCGCACGCGGCGGCTGCACATCGTCACGATCGAGGATCCGATCGAGATCATGCACGCCGACCGGGGCTGCATCGTCAACCAGCGCGAGATCGGCCTCGACACGGAGTCGTTCCTCGCAGCCGTGCGCCGCGTCCTGAGACAGGACCCGGACGTGATCCTGATCGGCGAGCT
This sequence comes from uncultured Actinomycetes bacterium, assembly GCA_963746635.1. Lineage (GTDB taxonomy): Bacteria > Actinomycetota > Thermoleophilia > Gaiellales > Gaiellaceae > AC-32. The sequence goes on from CAVVBZ010000020.1 coordinate 9,534, forward strand.
GCGTGACGCCGAGACCGCCGAGACCGCGCTCAAGGCGGCCGAGTCGGGACACCTCGTGTTCTCGACGATGCACACGATCGACGCCGCCGAGACGGTCAACCGGCTGATCGAGTTCTTCCCCGCCGTCAAGCAACAGCAGATCCGCTCGATCCTGGCGGGGGTCCTGCGCGGGATCATCAGCCAGCGGCTGCTGCCGCGCATCGGGGGCGGTCGTGTCGCCGCCGTCGAGGTGATGGTGATGAACTCGCGCATCGCCGACCTCGTCCGCGAGGCGAAGGCGGAGGAGGTCTCGGACGCGATCTCCGAGGGCGAGTTCTTCGACATGCAGACGTTCAGCGACGCGCTGATCGAGCTCGTCCTCGACGACCAGATCGACCGAGAGGTGGCAGCGAACGCGGCTACCAACCGGCACGACTTCCTCGTCGCGCTCGAGCAGGCCCTGATGCGCCGGGCGGCCGGAATCAAGCGCGGCCAGCGGCTGTCCGAGCTCGCGCAGGAGGAGGAGCCGGAGGAAGAGGTACGGATGCCCGAGCTGCGGATCGCAGGCTCTCAGGACGGATGAAACGGCTTGCTGCGGCCCTCTCGCTCGCGCTCGTGCTGGCGGGCTCGGCGAGAGCTGACATCTTCGAATCGTCCCGACCGCGCCGACGGGAACCGGCACTCTGCCGAGCGCGCAGGTCCCGAACGCCGCGGGCACGATCGCGTTCTCTCGCGCGCGGCCCCGCTTCGCCGAGTCGCTGACCTACCCCCAGCTGCTCGCCCTCTGGCAGCGCGCAGGCGCCGGTTACGGGATCCAGTGGCAGGTGCTCGCCGCGATCAACAAGGTCGAGTCGAACTTCGGGCGCAACATGGGCCCGAGCTCGGCCGGGGCGATCGGCTGGATGCAGTTCATGCCCTCGACCTGGGAGCGCTGGGGCGTCGATGCCAACGGAGACGGGGTCGCCGACCCGTGGAACGCCGAGGACGCCGTAACCGCCGCCGCTCGCTATCTCGCCGCGTCGGGCGGGCAGGCGGACATCGAGTCCGCGGTCTTCTCGTACAACCACGCGCAGTGGTACGTCGACGAGGTGATGCAGCTGGCGCAGCTGTTCGGCTCTGGCGGAGTCGACGCGACCTTCAGCCTCGACCGCCTCCAGGTCTCGCTGAGCCATGCGCGCGCCGCAGTCGTCCGGGCGAACCGCAGCCTCGTCGCCGCCGAGCGACGAACGCGGGCGCTCGGGCTCCGCGAGCGCGGCCTCAGGCGCCGCGCCGCCGCGTCAAGCGTTCTTTCCGACCAGCTCGGGCTCGAGCGCCGGGCCGTCCAGGTGGGCGTCCTGCACGCCTCAGCCCTGGCGCGGGTGACCGACCTCCGCTCGACCTTGCGGCAGGCGCAGCAGGAGCTCGCCGCCGCCCATGACCGCTCGCTCGCCGCGTCGTTCATGCCAGCGGCAGGCACGATGCTCGCCGCGCCCGCCTACGACGGGGCCTATGTCTTCCCGGTCGGCGGCGGTCCCGCGGTCGTCTCGGTCTCGCACCATCACCACGACTATCCGGCGGCCGACATCGCGGCCCCGATGGGCTCTCCGGTCTACGCGCTCGCCAACGCGGTCGTCCTGAGGGCCTGGCAGTACCCGGACGACCGCTGCGGGATCGGCCTGACGATCCGCACCGCCGACGGTCAGACCTGGACCTACTGCCACCTCTCGTATCTCGACCCGTCCGTCACCGCCGACGTCACGCTGTCCGCGGGCGACCAGGTCGGGCTCGTTGGCGCGACCGGTCACGCGACCGGCCCGCACCTGCATCTCCAGCTCGACCCGCCCGTGAGCTACCCGCAGGTCCAGCCGTGGTTCGAGCGCTTCGCGGGCGTCGCCTTCCGGTGGCAGGAGGACGGCGCAAACGACGCCGAATCGCAAGGTGCGGTCTTCGCCGTCGTACCGACGCAGACGACCGAGCCAAGCGGCCCAGTCGTCCTATTCACCCGGTAGGGGGATGACCAGGCCTCGCAACCGTGCCGAAGGGATCACCATGGCGGTCCGGCTTGCCGCGCTCTTGCCACGTGCGGTCGTGGTGGTTCTCGTGTGGATGCTGGCGACAGCAGCCTTCACGCTTGCTGCCGACAGGCAGATCATCGGGCCCTCGGCCGCGACCGCGACGAAGCCCCAGCCGGCTCCACCCCTCCAGGTTCCCTCGGTCACCGGGCAGGCGTTTGTGTTCGCGAAGGGCATGCTCGAGGATGCGGGTTTCGCCTGGCGCGTCGCCGGGCCGGTTCGCGGCTACGCCGGGAACCGTGTGATCTCGCAGACCCCCGCCGCCGGAGCGCGCGTCGTCAACACCGGAGCGCCAACGATCGTGTTGCACCTCGCCAAGGGCCAGTACGCGCAACAGGGCGCGCCTGAGGACACCGCCAGCTACGTCGGGACCCGGATCGTGCTCGCCGGCCCGTCCGGCCTGGCGATTCACCGCGCGCCGGCGGTCAAGCCGAAGCTGAAGCCCGCGCGAACCGTTGTCGCGCCGAAGAAGAAGACCGTCGGCAAGCAGGTCACGAAGAAGATCTCGCGCGCCGCCCGCCCGCCTGCGTTCACGGTCCGCGGAGCGCCGAAGGAGCCGCTCAAGGAGATCAGCCTCCCCGCCCGGGCCGACCGGCTCGCGGCCTGGGTCGCCACCAAGCCCAAGTTCTCCAAGCCGAACGTCCAGCACTGGCTCTACCAGCACGCGTGGCTCGTTGCCGGTGCGAAGTTCGGCTGGTGGCACGGGGCCGAGGCGCTGACCACGCTGATCGCCGTCGACCAGAAGCTTCAGCAGTCCTGGGGGATCGGCCGCCGCAGCGAGGCGGTCGCACGCGCCGCGCTCAAGCGAGTCGAGCGAGAATCGAAGTGACCCGACCGCTGCAGCGCCGCCGCCTGCTCGGCGAGCGGGGCTACACGCTGGTCGAGATGCTCACGGTGATGGTCGTGCTGGGCGTCGTGATCACGAGCCTGACCACCGTCTTCGTCTCCGCCTCCAACTCCGAGACGGACATGAACAACCGCTTCCAGGCCCAGCTCACGGCCCGGCTCGCCCTCGACAAGATCCGGCGCGAGGTCCACTGCGCGTCCATTGCGACGCCGACGGGATCCTCGTCCTCGGTGACGCTCACGCTTCCCTCGGGCTGCACGGCCAGCGGGACGACGATCACCTGGTGCACGCGGAGCGGCGGCACGAACAGGTACGGGCTCTATCGCGTCGTCGGAGCCTCGTGCTCGGGCGGGACGAAGTGGGCCGACTTCCTGACCGCGAGCTCGGTCTTCAACTACACGGACATGTCCGCCACCTCGCTGGCGAAGCTGCACGTGGACTTTCCGGTCAACATGAAGCCCGCGAAGACCGTCGACACCTACGAGCTGATCGACGACATCGTGTTGCGGAACAGCGTCCGGCAGTAGCTCGGCCTCAACCCCCGCTGCCGGAGAGCCGATAAGGCGCACGTGGACGTCGCTCTCGGAATGCTCGCGTTCTGGCCCGCGCTCGCGCTCGGAAGCTTCGTGAACGTCGTTGCCGCTCGTGTCCCGGAGCGCCGCTCGGTCGTTCATCCGCGCTCGGCCTGCATGAGCTGCGGCACGGAGCTGGCCTGGTACGACAACGTGCCGGTGATCTCGTGGCTCGCGCTCCGGGGCCGCTGCCGCTCGTGTGGCGCCCGGATCAGCCCGCTCTATCCGGCCGTCGAGCTGGCGACTGCGGGGCTCGTGGCGGCGTGCTTCATCGTCTTCGGGCTGACCGGCGAGGCGGTTGTGGCCTCCTTCTTCTGCGCCGTGCTCGTCGCCGTCACGGCGACCGACCTCACTCATCGGATCGTCCCGAACCGGATCGTTCTTCCCGCCGCGGGGGTCGTGCTCCTCGCGCAGACCGCGCTCCACCCCAGCCCCGAGTGGCTGCTCGGCGCACTCGGCGCCTCCGGCTTCCTGCTGCTCGCGGCGATCGCCTACCCGGCCGGGATGGGCATGGGCGACGTCAAGCTCGCGCTCCTGCTGGGCGCGATGCTCGGACGCCTCGTCGGTGTCGGCCTGATGGTGGGCATGGTTGCTGCCCTCGTTCCGAGCATCTACCTCCTGGCCCGCCACGGTGCCGCCGCCCGCAAGATGGGGATCCCTTTCGCGCCGTTCCTGGCCTTCGGAGCGATCGTGGCGCTCTTCGCCGGGCAGACGCTGTTTGACGCATATCTAGGCACGTTCTAGGGCCCGCTAAGGCGCTCGCTTGCGACGCCGACCGTAAGAGGCCGTGCCGGCCTCGCCGGTGCGGCCGTTTAATCTCAGCTTTCCCGGGCGTTTTGCCGATACCTCAATCGAGGTATGGATCTCCCGAAGTTGCGCACCTCCGGCCAGGCCGGCCCGGCACAGGCTGCCGGTGACGCCAGTCTGCCCGCCTCCTTCCCGGTCAACGAGCTCGCCGAGCTCGTCGCCGATCTGATCGAGACGACCGGGCTCGTTCCGGCCGACAAGCTCGCCCTCGTTCGCGGACGGGTCAAGCAAGGCGGCTCCTTCGCGCAGGCGGTACTCGACGAGAACGTAGCCTCGCCCGACGGCATCGCGCGCACGCTCGCGAGCCGCTTCCATCTCCCCTTCGTCGAGCTGCCCGTCATCGGCGTCAACCCCGACGCGGTGCGAGAGCTCCCACTGCACGTGCTCGAGCGAGTCCACGCGGTGCCGTATGCGCTCGAGGGGACCATCCTCCGCGTCGCCGTCGCGGACCCGAGCAACGTGCAGGCGATCGACGAGCTCAGCCTCGGGACGAAGTGCCAGATCGAGCTCGCTGTCGCCTCTCGCGAGGAGATCGCGAACGAGCTCCGCCGGCTCGCCCGTGCCTCCGAGGCGTTTGGCGCGCGCGCGGTCATCGACGAGGAGCAGGCCTTTCTGGAGGAGGAGAAGGAGGACGAGTCCGACCTCGAGGTCGACGACGGCATCTCGGACGCGCCGCTCGTCCGGCTGGTGAACTCGATCATCTTCCAGGCCGCCGAGGACGGGGCCAGCGACATCCACTTCGAGCCGCAGGAGGACACGCTCGCGGTCCGGCTACGCATCGACGGCGTGCTCCACGAGGTGCAGCGGATCCCGAAGCGGATGATGGCCGGCGTCACCACGCGCCTGAAGGTGCTCGCGAAGCTCGACATCGCCGAGCGGCGAAAGCCGCAGGACGGCCGCATCTCGCTGAACACCGCCGCGGCGGGACGCATGCTCGACATCCGCGTCGCGACGCTGCCGACGGTCGAGGGCGAGTCGGTCGTGATGCGTCTGCTGGACAAGTCCAAGCAGGCCCCGACTCTCACCGACCTCGGCCTGTCCCAGGACATGCGGGAGAAGCTCGAGAAGATCATCCGCCGCCCGACCGGCGCGATTCTCGTCACCGGGCCGACCGGCTCGGGTAAGTCGACGACGCTCTACGCGGCCCTGACGGAGATCAATCGCCCTGAGATCAACATCATCACGGTCGAGGACCCGGTCGAGTACCGCCTCGGCGGCGTGAACCAGGTGCAGATCAACCCGCGCGCCGGTCTCACCTTCGCCGCGGCCCTCCGGTCGATCCTCCGCTCCGACCCCGACGTCGTGATGGTCGGCGAGATCCGGGACAGCGAGACCGCCAAGATCTCGATCGAAGCCGCCCTCACGGGCCACCTCGTGCTCTCGACGATGCACACGAACGACGCTCCTGGCGCGATCTCGCGCCTGACCGAGATGGGCGTCGAGCCGTTCCTGACGGGCTCCGCGGTCTCGGCCGTGCTCGCCCAGCGCCTCGCGCGCAAGCTCTGCTCCCACTGCTGCGAGATGTATTCGCCGACCCGGGAGGACCTGATCAGCGCGCGCGTCTCGCCCGAGGTCGCCGCTGCCGCCGACGGCGTCGTCTTCTACCGCAAGAAGGGTTGCCCTCGCTGCGGCCAGACCGGCTACAAGGGCCGGGTCGGGATCTTCCAGCTCCTCGTCATGAGCGAGAACCTCGAGACGCTTGCCGCGAACAACGCGAACCGCGAGGAACTCGACCGAGCGGCCATCGGCGAAGGCATGAGAACCCTCTGGGACGACGGCCTGGGCAAGGTCGCCGCCGGCCTCACGTCGGTAGAAGAGCTAGCCCGCGTTACTACTTAGCTCTAGACGCAACGAAGTCAGCGTGCAGGACTCGGCCCGTGATGCGAGGAGCGATAGCTGTGCGCGGGTTTCATTTACGCAGCTTGGATGTCGCAGCCGAGGTACATCAGTGCCTCGACCGCCTCGGTTACGAAGGCCGTGGCCTCGCGGGCGTTCCCGAACGTGTACGGGCCAGGGCGCGCCGGCTCCGGGTTGTTGACGCCCACCGGGAAGACCTCCGCCTCGACCACGCAGGACTCGCCGTAGTCGATGGCCCGCAGGATCGCGACGGAGCGGCCGTCCTTGCGTGCGTGCCGGACGAAGAGCTCGTGCGCGCGCGGATGGGGCTGCGGCGTGCTCACGATTGCGCCGGGGCAGGCGCCGCGGCTGCGTTGAACGCGGCCTGCGCGACGGTGTCGCGGTCGGTGTAGCCGCTGAGGCGGACGAAGAGCGTCCTCGGACGCTGGAAAACGAGCACTGCCGGGTCGTCGAGAACCCGGTCCGCGGCGGACGCCCCGGTGGTCAGAAGCGAGGTCAGAGGCGCCGCGATCTTCTCGTTGGTGACGTTGAGCGCGATGAAGCCCGCACCGGCCTGAGCCGCCCCCTGCCGCGCCTCGGCGGTCACCATCGAGTCCACGGACGACCGGGGCGCGTAGAGCGCGACAACAACGACCTCGTGCGTCTGCAGCTCGAGCGCAAGCGCTGCCGGCATCCCGTCGATCACAGCTGGTGTCGCGGTCCTCTTCTTGACGTGAGCGCGAGATAGCTTCTTCTTCGGCGCCGCGTTCGCCTTCTTCGCCGTGCGTGCATGGCGCACAACCGGGTGGAGAGGCTTGATCTGCGTCGCGGCGTCAGGCGAGCTCTGGCCGCCTCCGAGCAGGAAGAGGCCTCCGCCTACCGCGAGCAGGGCCACGAATGCGGCCACAGCAACGATGCGAACCCGCTGACTCACGTTGTTTCTATCGGCATTGCGCGCGTGGGCCTTGACGGCAAACGATGAGGGCGCGGTCTGCCCGCGCCCTCGTTCGTGCCGTGCTGTGCGTCGGCTAGCAGTTGCCGGTCTTGATGTCGCCGGACGGGCCAGACTTGTGGTACGTGGCCGTGCCGGGGACGGTGTTGCGGATGCAGTAGCCGCCAAGGGTCGCGACCGAGATCTTGATGTTCTTGATCCCGGCGTCGTACGAGCCCTGGAGCTTGGTCAGGGTGACCCCGACGTAGCCGGTGGAATGGTCGGCGTTGAATGCCTCCATACCGGGGACGGCTGCGCGGACGTTCGCCTGCGCGGCCGAGTTGTTGGCGCGAGTGCGGAAGCTGAGGTACGACGGGATCGCGATGGCGAGCAGGATCCCCAGGATGATGATGACGACGAGGAGCTCGATCAGCGTGAATCCGCGATCCTGTGCTCTCAGTCGCTGCCACAGGTTGTGGCTCATATTGTCGCTCCTTCGGATGGAAACTGCGGTGGCTCCGAAGTAGATCGACGTACGATGGCTCGGTCCTGACCCCCGAACGGGTGCAGGCGTCTAGCAGGCGCCCGACGAGATGTCGCCCGAAGGCCCCGACTTGTGGTAGGTCGCCGTCCCCGGGATGGTGTTCTGGATGCAGTAGCCGCCTACGGTTGCGGCGCGGATCGTGACGGCCTTGATCCCGGCGTCGTAGCTGGCCTGGAGCTTCGCGAGGTTCACTCCCGCGTAGCCGGTGTTGTGGTCGACGTTGTAGGCCTCCATGCCCGGCACAGCGGCGCGGACGTTCGCCTTCGCGGCCGAGTTGTTGGCCCGGCTCCTGAACGTGAGGTACGAGGGGATCGCGATCCCGAGCAGGATCCCGAGGATGATGACCACGACGAGGAGCTCGATCAGCGTGAAGCCCCGCTCGTCGCGCATGAGGCGCTGCCGCGTGTTCGTCATCGGAAAGTGCTCCTTCGGCGTGGTCAGAAAGACGGTGGCGAGTCTTCTATCGGCCGGAAGTGCCCGTCCCAGTAGCCCCGAAAGGACGAAGGGCGCGGTCTCCCGCGCCCTTCGTCGCATACCGTGGTGCCGGGCTCTGGCTAGCAGTTACCGGTCTTGATGTCGCCGGACGGGCCAGACTTGTGGTACGTGGCCGTGCCGGGGACGGTGTTGCGGATGCAGTAGCCGCCGAGGGTCGCGACGGAGATCTTGATGTTCTTGATCCCGGCGTCATACGAGCCCTGGAGCTTGGTCAGCGTGACCCCGACGTAGCCGGTGGCATGGTCGGCGTTGAAAGCCTCCATGCCGGGGACGGCTGCGCGGACGTTCGCCTGCGCGGCCGACTTGTTGGCCCGGGTGCGGAAGCTGAGGTACGACGGGATCGCGATGGCAAGCAGGATCCCGAGGATGATGATCACGACCAGAAGCTCGATCAGGGTGAAACCCTCATCGCGCCGCGCCTGGCCGAGTCTGTTCGTAAGCCTTGAAAGCATGCGTGGTCCTCCTGATAGGGGTGCGCAGATGGCTCGCCGCAGGTATCGGCCGCACCGCGCGCCGGCTCCCTCCCTCGATGGGGTGAAGCGGACGCCCTCGAACGTCCTCTCAAGAGTGGGGTAGGCAGTGCCGATAGCTCGCGCGGAGGGCTATGCCTGCGGACCTGTATTCCATCGACGATCTGCTCGAGCAGATGGTGGCGCGAAATGCGTCCGATCTGCACGTAACGGTGGGCGCCCATCCGGTCGTCCGCGTTCGCGGCCAGCTCGAGCCGCTACAGGAGATCGAGCCGCTCACCGCGGACACGACCCAGCAGCTCCTCTACCGCATCCTCTCGACCGAGCAGCAGAAGAACCTCGAGCTCAACCGCCAGATCGACTTCGCGCACGCCATTCCCGGCCTTGCGCGCTTCCGCGTGAACGTGTACTGGCAGCGCGAGGCCCTCGGCGCCGCCTTCCGCCTGATTCCGACCGAGATCAAGACGCTCGAGGAGCTCGGGATCCCCACCAGCCTGCACGCTCTGACCGACCGGCCCCGCGGCCTCGTGCTCGTCACGGGCCCGACCGGCTCCGGCAAGTCGACGACGCTCGCCGCGTTGATCGACGAGATCAACCGCAAGCGCGCCGAGCACATCCTCACGATCGAGGACCCGATCGAGTTCGTGCACCGGCACAAGCGCTGCGTCGTCAACCAGCGCGAGATCGGCGTCGACGCAACCGACTTCGCCAGCGCCCTCCGTGCGGCTCTCCGCCAGGACCCCGACGTGATCCTGCTCGGCGAGATGCGCGACCTCGAGACGATCGGGACGGCGCTGACCGCCGCCGAGACCGGCCACCTCGTCTTCGCCACGCTCCACACGCAGAGCGCGCCCGGCACGATCGACCGCGTCATCGACGCCTTCCCCGCGGCGCAGCAGGACCAGGTTCGGATCCAGCTCGCGGCGACGCTCGAAGGGATCGTCACACAGGCGCTGCTGCCGACCGCCAACGGCGAAGGCCGCGTGGCCGCCCTCGAGATCCTCTTTCCCGACGACGCCGTCCGGAACCTGATCCGCCAGGCGAAGGTCGAGCAGGTCTACTCCGTCATGCAGACCGGCACCGGCCGGGGCATGCAGACGATGGAGCAGTCCCTGGCCGAGCTCACCCAGCGCGGTGTGATCACGATCGACGTCGCACTCACCCGCTCCAGCCGGCCCGAGCAGCTCCTGGGGCTGCTCGAGCGCGCAGGCTTCCCGATCGACGAGCAGCAGGCGACTCCCGCTCCCAGCCTGCGGATTGCGGAGGCCTAGGCGTGGTCGAGTGGAACAAGGAGATCAAGCTCTCTCTCCGCAAGAAGGATCCGGAGCCCGAGCCCGAGGCCGAGCACGACGTGGAGGAGCAGCCGGTCGCGCCCGCGGTCGAGCCTGAAGCCGTCGAGCCCGGCGAAGCGGTCGTCGAGCACGAGCCGGAGGCCGCGGTTGTCGAGCCGAGCGCCGAAGCGGCGCCCGAACCGGCGACGCAGGTCGTGAAGGCTCCGAAGCCCCAGAAGACCTCGCTCCTGAAGAAGGAGTTCTCGTTCAAGCGCAAGGAGAAGAAGCAGCCTTTGCTCGAGGAGGACGAGGGGCTCGACGAGAAGGCGTCGAAGCGCGGCCGCAAGCGCGGCTCTCGCGCGGCGTCCTCCGGCCGGAAGCGCGTGAAGCGCGTAGTCGGCCTGAAGATCGGCGGCTCGCAGATCGCCGCCGCCAAGGTCGTCAACAACGGCGTCCCCGAGCTCGTGCAGGTCGCGCGCGAAGACCTCGACCAGCCGCTCGTGGTCGGCGGAGAGCTGCGCGAGCCCGAGCTGCTGGCCGAGACGCTCCGCACCTTCTTCCGCAAGCACAACCTGCCCCGCCAGGGCGTTCGCCTGGGCATCGCCAACAACCGCATCGGTGTCCGGATCTTCGAGGTCAGCGGGATCGAGGATCCGCGCCAGCTGGAGAACGCGATCCGGTTCCGCGCGCAGGAGGTCCTGCCGATCCCGATCGAGGAGGCCGTGCTCGACTACCACGTGCTGGGCGAGCGCGCGGGCGAGGACGGGAGCACGGTCGTGCGCGTCCTGCTCGTCGTCGCCTACCGCGAGCTGATCGACCGCTACGTCACCGCCTGCAAGAAGGCCGGCATCCGGCTCGTCGGAATCGACCTCGAGGCCTTCGCGCTCCTGCGCGCGCTCGCCGAGCCGCGCGGAGGCGACGAGGGGCCTGCGGATGCCGCGGTCGTCGTCGTCGCAATCGGCCGCGACCGCTCGACCTTCGCCGTCTCCGACGGCCGCGTGTGCGAGTTCACGCGCGTGCTGGACTGGGGCGGGGCACGCTCGACGTCGCGATCGCGCGCGAGCTCGACCTGGCGCCGTCCGAGGCCGAGCCGGTCAAGCGGGAGATCTCGCTCGTCACCGAGAACGTCCCGGAGGGACTGACGGCGGAGCAGGCACAGGCCGCGCGTGAGGCGGTGAGCCGCCAGCTGCAGACCTTCGCGCGCGAGCTCGTCTCCTCGCTCCAGTTCTACCAGAGTCAGCCCGGATCTCTGGGCATCGGCGAGATCGTGATCACGGGCGGCACGGCGCACCTCGCCGGGCTCGCCGAGGAGCTTCAGAAGCTGATCGGCGTCCGCGTGACCGTGGGCGATCCGCTCACGCGCGTGAAGCTCGGGCGCAAGGTTCGCGAGGCCGAGCAGGTCGGGTCTCTGGCGGTCGCGATCGGCCTGGCGATCGAGGACTGACGTGCGCGCGATCAACCTTCTCCCCAGGGACGACAACACCCGGCGCGGCAAGCAGAAGAAGCAGTCGGATCGTCCTCGTCCCGGTCGTTGCGGCCCTCCTGCTCACGGCTGCGCTCTCGGCCGTCTTTCTCAACGCCAGCGGCAAGGTGAAGTCCCGGCAGGCCGAGCTGACCGGCCTCAAGGCCGAGCTCTCCGCGATCCCGACTCCTGACGTGTCGAAGGTCCAGAGCCAGAACGCCCTCGCCGCCGAGAAGCAGACCCGCGTCACGGCTCTCGACACCGCCCTCTCGCACCGGGTCGCCTGGGACCGCGTCTTCCGCGAGCTCTCGCTCGTTCTCCCTGACGACGTGTGGCTGACGACGGTCGCGGCCAAGGCGCCTGTCTCCTCGTCCGCGGCCGTCGCGGCACCGGTCACCGGCGCGGTCGCCGCGACGGGCCTCACGCTCGACGGCTACACGTACTGGCATGCGGCCGTCGCCCGCCTGCTCAGCCGGCTCGCCGTGATCCCGGACATCGACAACGTCCAGCTCCAGCAGAGCCAGCTCTCCAAGGTCGGGAATGCGCAGGTCGTGCACTTCACGATCGCCGCCGACGTCCGCAGCCCGGGGACGGGCTCGTGAAGCGCCAGCTCCCGCAGTCCGTCGTGATCGTGCTGATCGTGCGTCGGTTTCGTGCTTGCTGCAGCAGGCGGCTACTTCATGCTGATCGGCCCGCAGCGCTCGAAGGCGTCCGATCTCGACAAGCAGATCGCCGACACGAACGCAGCGATCGACTCCGCGCGGGCGCTGACGCTCCAGGAAAGCAGGGAGCGCAGATCCGGATTGCCGACGTCTTCCGCTTGACCAAGGCCATGCCCGACCAGACCGACATGGCCGACATCGTCCTCGAGCTGAACCAGGTCGCGCAGGCGAGCGGGATCACATTCGAGCAGATCACGCCCTCCGCCACCGCGACCCCGCTCAGCGGCTACGTCGCGATTCCGATCACGGTCGAGTTCCAGGGCAACTTCTACGAGCTCGCGGACTTCCTCTACCGGTCGCGAAACCTCGTCGACGTCCGCCACGGCGCGCTCGACGCGACCGGGCGGTTGTTCGCGATCGACACCGTCTCCTTCGCCGAGGCCGCTCCGCCGCCCGGCTTCCCGCAGATCCGGGCCCAGCTTACGATCGACGCGTTCGTGTTCGGGACCGGGAGCGTTCCCACGGTCGCGGCGCCCACGACGGGCGCGACCGGAGCCACGGGTGCCGGCGGCGTCACGCCGACCACGCCGACCACACCCCCCACGACCCCGCCGGCCAGCGCGAGCGCGGCGTCCTCGGGGAGCTAGACGGCATGGCCAAGTCATTCGATCCCAAGGCCAAGGCCAAGCGGCAGAAGATCATCGCCGCGGCCGGAGGCGTGCTCCTGCTCGGACTGCTTGCGTTCCAGGTCCCGAGGACGATGAAGATGCTGCACCCGTCGGATGCGAGCGCCTCTTCGATTCGGCGCCGACGATCACGACCGGCGTGACCAGCGGGCCGATCGCCGCGCCTTCGCTCAGCGGCGGCAACGCCACGGCGTCGGCGTCGGGTGTCACGTCCGGCGGCCTCAGCGACCCGAACTCCGTCTCCACCGCCAATTCCGGCCAGCTCCTGGCCTTCAGCCGCTTCCGCACTAAGGACCCGTTCTCGCAGCAGATCAACGTGAACTGCGCCTCTTCGGATTCCAGCTCGTCGGGCTCGGCTCGTCGACGGGCTGTCCCTCTAGTTCGGCCTCGACGCCCTCGACTGGCGCAACGTCGTCTCCGGCGACTGGGTCACAGGGCGGAACCACGAGCACTCCGGCTCCGTCGCCGGCGAAGCCGACGACCGCGGTGATCGCGGTGAACGGCGAATCGGAAGAGGTCAAGGTCGGCGGCAAGTTCCCGGCCTCGAGCCCGACGTTCGTGCTCATCTCGCTCACGAAGACGACCGCCCAGGTCGGCATCGCCGGCGGTTCGCTCGAGAGCAAGAAGCAGACGGTCACGCTGAAGAAGGGCGTGCCGCTGACTCTGATGAATACCGCCGACGGCACGCGCTACGTGCTCCGGCTGGTCTCGGTCAGCTAACCCGCCACGTCTGTTTCGGACACGGCCGGGGTCTGACCCCGGACACGTCCTTCGGCGTGATAGCGAGCCCGGAAGGGAGGTGTGTTCCTAGCTGCCGGTCGACTGGTCGAACGTCGACGCCTCGCGCGCATACGGGCGAGCGGAGAGGTTGTTCCCGTCGCGCACGACGACGGTGACGATCTTCAGCTGCCGGCCGCCGGTGGGCGTCGGCGGCGTGGTCGACCCGGTGGAGAGCACGATGTAGGTGTCGATCCGGTACTTCTTGCGGTCCGGGCCGACGACGGACCGGCTCGCGTTGCACTCGTTGGGCTTCGGCGAGCCGCTGCAGGTCGTCGTCACCTGGGTGGCCGAGTAGGCCGTGTCGGTGTTGTAGGGCGCCGAGCTCGGAATCGTCGATGAGTCGAGCGCGATCGCGCCGAAGGTGAGCGCGCGGTAGAGCTCCATCTGCGCGTCGGCGAGCGAGGCTCCGGTCGAGATTCGGCTCGCCCGGTTCAGGCTGACGATCCCGGCGTTGAACGCGGCCACGATCGCGAGGATGCCGACGTTCAGCAGCACGATCGCCATCAGCAACTCGATCAGGCCAAAGCCGCTTTCGTTACGAAGCCGCAGGCGCACGTCTCCCATATCGGCACCACGCGCGCGTCACTCAAGCGGGCCGATCCCTCTGCCGATACGCACCTCGGTATGGCGGCGTACGCCTACAGCGCCATCAATGCGGACGGCCTGGAGCTCTCCGGCGAGGTCCACGCGCCGGATGCCAACGCTGCCCGCGAACAGCTGCGGATCCGCGGCCTGCTTGCCGACCGGCTCGAGGAGATGCCCGCGAGCGGCGAGGAAGGCGTCCGGACAACCTTCAAGAAGATCAAGCCGAAGACGCTCCAGATCTTCTCGCGCCAGTTCGCGACGATGATCGAGGCGGGCCTGAATGTCGTCAGCTCGCTCGTCATCCTCGAGGAGCAGACCGACGACGCGTACTTCGCGCACGTGATCCGCGAGATCCGGGCCGACGTCGAGGGCGGCCTTCTGCTCTCGCAGGCGCTGAGCCGCCACCCGAAGATCTTCACCCGCCTCTACGTCGCGATGGTCGAGGCCGGCGAGGCCGCGGGAATCCTGGACACGGTGCTCGACCGCGTTGCGTACCAGATCGAGAAGGAGACCCAGATCAAGCGCCGCGTCAAGAGCGCGATGATGTACCCGACGATGGTGCTGATCTTCGCCACCCTCGTCCTGATCGGCCTGCTGATGTTCCTGGTGCCGGTCTTCGTGAAGATCTTCGCGCAGCTCAACGGGCAGCTGCCGACGCTGACGCAGTGGGTGGTCGCCGCCTCGGACCAGCTGCGCCACCACTGGTTCATCATCTTCCCGGTCATGGGCCTGTCGATCTGGGGCATTCGCCGCGCCAAGCGGACCGAGACCGGCCGCCAGTTCTGGGACCGGACGAAGCTGAAGATCCCGATGAAGATCGGCGACGTCGTCCTGAAGGTGACGATGGCGCGCTTCTCGCGGACACTCTCGACGCTCGTCGCCGCGGGCGTGGACATCATCAAGGCGCTCGAGATCACGGGCCAGACCGCGGGCAACTGGGTGGTCGAGGAAGCGCTCGCCGGCGTGCGGCAGAAGGTGCACGAGGGCGTGCCGATCGCCCAGCCGCTGATCGAGAACCCGGTCTTCCCGCCGATGGTCAGCCAGATGGTGAAGATCGGCGAGGAGACGGGAGAGCTCGAGAAGATGCTCTCGAAGATCGCGGACTTCTACGAGGACGAGGTCGACGCCGCGATCTCGTCGCTGACGGCGATCATCGAGCCGCTGATGATGATCGGCGTCGGCGCGATGGTCGGCGTGATCATCATCTCGATGTACCTCCCGATGTTCAAGCTGCTCAGCGCTCGTCAAGTAGCCGTCGGCCAGCAGCTTCGGGCTGCTACGGGTGCATCGTCTCGTGGACGGCAAACTCCTTGATGTCCGGCGGCCCCTGCATCTCGAGGCCCGATGCGGCCATGCCCCGCTCGATCTGAGGCTGGAAGGCCGCGAAGTCCTCGGATGACTCCCAGAAGTCGATGACGCCCCAGCCTCCGTCGATCGGGCCGGACGCGTGGAACAGCAAGCCCTTGGGTGGCGTGCGGTCAGGGTTGACGTGGTCGTGCGCGTTGTCGAACTCCTCCTGCGTCACCCCGGGAAACTTGATGCGAATGCCAACGGCCACAGCGAACCTCCTCCGTGAAGGACAGCGACGGTCAACTCTACGTGGGTGGAGCTCGGGCAGTCAGCGGTACCCACGCGACGCGGCGTACTCCTCGGCCACGTGCTTCGGCACCGTGAAGGCCCAGGCATCCTCGACGAGCTCGCGCATCTCATCCGCGTCGATCACTTCGAGGCGGACGTGAACCCAGTGGTAGCGGAGGTCGGACTCGCTCGGCAGCGAGAACTTCTCCGGCTCGGCCTCGATCAGCGCGTTCCGCCAGTCCTTCGGGAACGCGAAGCCCATCGTCGAGCCGTCGCGCGCCAGGGCGAGGTAGACGATCCGGCCGATCCGGAGCTTCACCTGGCCGCGGACGAGGCCCTCGCTGGTGCGAGGAAGCGTGAGCGCAAACTCGCGAACCTCGTCGATCGTCACCACGGCTTCTCGCCGCTCAGGATAGAGACGCGGCTCAGGGAGACAGGCGCTGCGCGGACCACCCCTCGCGCGCGCGTGTGTACCTGAGTGCGGTCGTGCAGCCGGTCGTCACGGTGCCGCCAGAGCTCGATTGCGTCCGGCTCGAGCACGTAGCCGCCCCAGTGCTCCGGCCGCGGCACCTCGCCGCCGTGCTCGGCCAGGACTCGCTCGGCCTCGGACTCGAGCTCCTCCAGGCTCTCGAGCGGCTCGCTCTGGCGCGAGACGGCCGCCGCTGCCCGGCTGCGGGCAGGTCGGGTCTCCCAGTACGCGTCCGACTCCTCGGCCGAGAGCCGCCGCACGGTTCCCTCGACGCGCACCTGCCGGCCGAGCGGCTGCCAGTAGAGGACGAGCGCCGCCCGCGGGTTCTCGTCCAGCTCGCGGCCCTTGCGGCTCTCGTAGCCGCTGAAGAAGGTGAAGCCTCTCTCGTCGGCTCCTTTCAGCAGGACCATCCGCGCCGAGGGCCGGCCCTCGGCGTCCGCGGTCGCGAGCGTCATCGCCTCGGGCGCCACGACGCCCGCGCTGCGCGCCTCCTCCAGCCACTCGTTGCAGGTCGCGACGGGATCTCTCAGCGCCAAGCGTGCTCCAGCGAGCTCGCGAACCTCCTCGACGCCGACGCGCCAGACGGCTGCCACCTGCTCGTCCGGCAGCGCGTAGGTCCCGCCGAAGACTCCGTCGCCGAGAAGCTCGCGAACCCCGGCCGGGCCGGCCGCCCGATACGCGGCCTCGTCCAGCGGCGGCTTGCCGCCCTCCGGGAGCTCGACCCCCTCGAGCCGCGTCCAGGGGAAGTTCTCGAACCAGTTCGCGTGGCTCGGCACGGGGTCGATCTCGCGCGCCGCGGCCTGCACGCGCCCGCTCGACCACCAGCTGTGGAAGATCGCCTGCGCGTCGGGGTGATCGGCCGCCCACTCGCGCGCCAGCGAGCCGGCGGGGAGATTGCCCCCGTGCCCGTTCACGAGCAGGAAGCGGCGGAAGCCCTGCCCGTGGAGCGAGTCGAGCAGGTCGCGGAGCACCGCCACGAAGGTCTCGAGGCGCAACGTCGGGCTGCCCGGATACGCCGCAAACGCGGGCGTTAGCCCGTACGGCAGCACCGGTAGCACGAGCACGCCGAGCGGCTCGGCGGCCTCGGCGGAGACCCGCCGGCGAGGAGGTTGTCCGTCTCCAGCGACAGGTACCCGTGCTGCTCGGTCGACCCGAGCGGGAGAACGATCCGGTCGTCGCGCTCGAGGTACTCCTCGACCTGCATCCAGTTGCAGTCGCGCATGAGCATCACGAACGCTCCAGGGTGCTGTTTGTCCGCGCAGTTCCTCAGCGTCGATCGCAGCCACGGCTGGAGCCTAGCGACGGAGAAACGGATTGCTACACTCACCGGCGCGGGGCGGCGTAGCTCAGTTGGTTAGAGCAGCGGAATCATAATCCGCGTGTCGGAGGTTCGAGTCCTCCCGCCGCTACCTTCCGCGTACTCGGAAAAGAGAACAGGACATGGCAACCGGAGTCAGAGTTGGAATCACGCTCGCCTGCACGGAGTGCAAGCGGCGCAATTACCAGACTGAGAAGTCGAAGCGAAACTCACCCGACCGCGTCGAGTTCCGCAAGTACTGCCGCTGGTGCGGCCGTCACACCCTGCACCGGGAGACCCGGTAGGTCATGGCCCGCCAGACCCGTTCCGAGCGACGCGCCCGCCGCGCTGCCCAGGCCGAGAGCCAGGAGGCACTGGAGCGCGCACCTCGACCGCAGGTTCGCCCGGCCGTCGAGCCCGCCGCCCCGAGCCAGGACGGCGCAGGCCAGCCGAGCGGCGGCCTGTTCAGTCGCACCCGTCGCTTCATCGGGGAGTCCTGGGCCGAGCTCCAGAAGGTCGAGTGGCCGGGGCAGCAGCAGCTGATCCAGGGCACGGTGGTAGTCCTGATCGCCTGTCTCGTGGTCGGCGTCTACCTGTTCCTCGCCGACGAGATCTTCCGGCGATTCGTCCAGCACGTTCTCCTGCCGCACTGATGGGTCCGCGGCCGATGATTCTTGGAAGAAAGGACGCCTAGCGTGTTCCGCTGGTACGCCATCAACACCTACTCCGGCCATGAGAACAAGGTGAAGGCCAACCTCGAGCACCGGATCGACTCTATGAGTCAGCAGCTGCGTTTCCGCCGCGTCGTCGTCCCGACGGAGCAGGTGGTCGAGACCCGCGACGGCCAGAAGGTGCAGACCGAGAAGCGGATCCTGCCCGGCTACGTGCTCGTGAACATGGACCTGAACGACGACGCCTGGATGACCGTCAAGAACACTCCGGGCGTGACCGGCTTCGTGGGCGCGGGCTCGAAGCCGGTGCCGCTCTCGCAGGGCGAGGTCGACCGGATCCTCCGCACGGGAGCTGCCGTGGGCGAGCGCCCTCGCGCGCAGGTCGAGTTCACGCTCGGCGAGTCGGTGAAGGTAACCTCAGGGCCGCTTTCCGACTTCGACGGCGAGATCGTCGACGTCAACCCCGACCAGCAGAAGCTGAAGGTGCTCGTGGACATCTTCGAGCGCCAGGTTCCCGTGGAGCTCGGCTTCGACCAGGTCAAGAAGATCGACTAGCCATGGCCAAGAAGGTACTCACGCTGATCAAGCTCCAGATCCCAGGCGGGCAGGCGAACCCGGCGCCGCCGGTCGGTCCGGCACTCGGCCAGCACGGCGTCAACATCATGGAGTTCTGCAAGGCGTTCAACGCCCAGACCGCACAGGAGAACGGCCGCATCACGCCGGTCGAGATCACGGTTTACGAGGACCGCTCCTTCGACTTCATCACGAAGACGCCGCCGGCCGCGGTCCTGATCAAGGAGACGCTGCGCCTGGAGAAGGGCTCGGGTGAGCCGAACCGCGAGAAGGTGGGCCGGCTGACGCGCGACCAGGTCCGGCAGATCGCAGAGACGAAGATGCCCGACCTGAACGCGAGAGACATCGAGCAGGCGATGAAGGTCGTCGCGGGGACCGCGCGCTCGATGGGAGTGGAGACGGACCTATGAGACGTCGCTTGCGATGTCTCACTCAGGACGCGCGGGCTCTGCCCGTGCGTCTGTCTGAGGCGACCGGTCGATCCGCCGGCAGTTCGAATGGAGTCCTTTGAGCGGGCACGGCAAGAACTACCGCAACTCCCGCTCGCAGATCGACCGGGAGGAGCTCTACTCGCCGGTGGATGCGATCCGGATGCTGAAGGGCTTTCCTGCCGCGAAGTTCGATGAGACGGTCGAGGCGCACTTCAACCTCGGCCTCAACGTCCGGCACGCGGAGGAGCAGCTGCGCGGGACGCTCATGCTCCCGCATGGCACCGGCCGCGAGTCGCGGGTGGCGGTCTTCGCCGAGGGCGAGAAGGCCCGCGAGGCGGAGGAGGCCGGGGCGGATGTGGTCGGCACCAACGACCTGGCCGCGAAGGTCGAGGAGGGCTTCGACGACTTCGACGTCGCGATCGCGACCCCCGACCAGATGAGCGTCGTCGGAAAGCTCGGGCGCATCCTCGGCCCGCGCGGGAAGATGCCGAACCCGAAGACCGGCACGGTCACGATGGACGTGGGCAAGGCGGTCCGGGAGGCGAAGGCGGGCAAGCTCGAGTACCGCACCGACCGCGGCGCCAACGTGCACGTCGCGATCGGCAAGAAGAGCTTCGACGAGCGCCAGTTGCTCGAGAACTACTCGGCACTGATCGAGGAGATCGTCCGGGCGAAGCCGGCCGCGGCCAAGGGCCGCTACATCAAGACCGTTACACTGACGAGCACGATGGGCCCCGGCATCCACGTCGATCCGGCGAGGACGCACGGGCTCGCGGAGGAACTGGAAGGAGCACCAGCAGAAGCAGCGGTGTGAACGCAGTACGCCACAGACAGCTGGCAGCCGAGAGGTGGAAGTCCAGCCGAGGCGGTGCAAGGAAGGCATGAGGCCTCTCCGAGCCCGCCTGTGCGCGGGCTCGTTTCGTGAGGGGAGTGATTCGATGCTGAGAGCCGAGAAGGAACGGGTGGTCGCGGAGCTGGCCGAGCGGTTGCGCTCGACCAACACGCTCATGGTCGCGGACTACCGCGGCCTCTCGATGCCCGAGATCGAGGAGCTGCGCGCGCGCCTGCTCGAGGCCGGCGCCCGCTTCACGGTCGTCAAGAACACCCTCACGAAGCTCGCGGCCGAGGCGGCGGGCACGGAGGAGGTGCTCGAGCTGATCGAGGGCCCGACCGCGATCGCATTTCTCGAGGCAGACAGCGATCCTGCTGCGGTCGCGAAGGTGCTGAACGAGACCGCCCGCGCCCACGACGTCCTCGTGTTGCGCGGCGGCGTGCTCGACGGCATTGTCGTCGGGGACGCCGAGATCAAGCGTCTGGCGACTCTCCCGCCCGCGGACGTGCTGCGCGCGCAGCTCGTGGGCGCCGTCGCCGCGCCGCTCACGACCGTCGTCGGGCTCTTCACGGCTCCGCTACGCGATCTGGTCGGCGTGCTGGACGCCCGCGTCCGCCAGCTCGGCGACGAGGGCGAGTCCGTGCCGGAGGAGGAGACGCACGAGGACGAACCGCAGGCCGAGGCGCCTGCAGAGGAAGAAGCACCCGAAGCAGAAGAGCAGTCCGAAGAGCCGCCGGCAGAAGCCGAGCAGGCTTCGGCCGAGTCAGAGGAGGAGAGCAGTGGCGAAGACTGATACCGACAAGCTCGTCGAGCAGCTGGGGACGATGAGCGTCCTCGAGCTCGTCGAGCTCAAGACCAAGCTCGAGGAGGAGTGGGGCGTGACCGCGGCCGCGCCGGTTGCCGTCGCCGCACCCGCGGCAGGCGGCGGAGACGGTGCCGCGGCCGCCGAGGAGAAGAGCTCGTTCGACGTGGTCTTGACGGGCGCCGGCGACAAGAAGATCCAGGTGATCAAGGTCGTCCGCGCAGTGACCGGTCTCGGCCTGAAAGAGGCCAAGGATCTCGTCGACGGCGCGCCCAATGCCGTCAAGGAGGGCCTCGCGCAGGAGGAGGCCGACCAGATCAAGGCGCAGCTCGAAGAGGCAGGCGCCGAGGTCGAGCTCAAGTAGCTCCGGCCTAAACCGGACGAACGAAGGGCCGCCAAGCGCGGCCCTTCTCCGTGTTTGTAAGCCGCGCGTAAGCATTCGTCACCCGTCTCAGGGGTTTCGCTCTCCGAGGCGAATCCCGGCGTCGAGGACATGAGCAGAACGAGTGAAATCCACCCTCTCACGGAGGTCTCGATGCGTCTCAAGTTCCTGGTCTTCGCCCTGGTCGCCTCACTGGTCGCCGTCTCTGCGGCCGTCGCGAAAGATCACCCCGGCAACGGCAAGGCCCCGAAGAGCGGTCAGGGTTGTAGACCCGCGCTGGTGCTTCTCAAGGGCTCGCTCGGCCCCGACGCCGACCCTGCGGACGGCGACACGTCGTTCGTGATGCTCGTGAAGCGGGCGAACCGGCACGGTCGGGCGTACAGGAAGGCCGGCTCGGCCACGCTCTCGGTCGACGCCAAGACGCGGGTCAACCGGCGCGGAGCGCACAACCTCGGCGCACTCGCCCCGAACGACCGGCTCCTCGTCACGGCGAAGGTCTGTAGGGCCGACCTGAAGAACGGCGCGACACCGGACCTGACAGCACGCAGGGTCCTGGCTCACCCGGCGAAGGCGGCCAAGCAGTAGCAACTCTCGGCTAGAAGCGGAGACGACGAAGGCGCTCAAATGGGCGCTTTCGTCGTTTTCGGACACGATCTGGCGCCCTGCGGGGAGAGGGTCTATAGTGGGATCCCTGCCGGGCGGTCATCCCAGTCGCTCGGCCTTGCGCAGCAACCACCTCGTTCGGTATATTTAGCGGTTCCGCGCCGACGTCTGCCTGTCCGCATTTCATCGTTACCTCATAGCCGCTAAGGGAGGCACCCAGACTTGACCAGCAAGGTCGCTGCGCCACGCGTGCGCAAAACTTTTTCGCGCCTCAAGCACGTTCTCGACCTTCCCAACCTGATCGACATCCAGAAGGCGTCCTTCCACTGGTTCCTGGAAGAGGGCCTCCGCGAGACGATCGACGACATCTCTCCGATCGAGGACTACACGGGCACGCTCGCCGTGGAGTTCGGCGAGTACAAATTCGGTGACCCCCCGGTCACCATCCAGGAGTGCCGTGAGAAGGATCTGACGTACCAGGCACCGCTCTCGATGACGGTCCGCTTCGTCAACACGGAGACGGGCGAGATTCGCGAGCAGACGGTCTTCATGGGCGACTTCCCGATGATGACCGAATGGGGCACGTTCATCATCAACGGCACCGAGCGCGTGATCGTCACGCAGCTCGTCCGCAGCCCGGGCGCCTACCTGATGGAGCCCAAGGACCCGGCGAAGCAGGTCTTCACGGCGAACCTGATGCCCTCCCGCGGGTCGTGGCTCGAGCTCGAGATCGACAAGAAGGGCGTCGTCTACGCGCGCATCGACCGGAAGCGCAAGCTGCCGATCACGACGCTCCTGCGCGCCCTGCCCGAGGAAGACCCTTCCACCGGCTTCAAGCTCGACACGAGCTCGAACGAGGCGATCCTGAAGCTGTTCGGAAACTCGACCTACATCGTGAACACCCTCGAGAAGGACCCCTCGACGAACGAGGACGAGGCTCTGATCGAGGTCTTCAAGAAGCAGCGGCCAGGTGAGCCGCCGACACTCGACAACGCACGCAACCTGCTGCGGGCGCTCTCTTCGATCCCAAGCGCTACGACCTGACGAAGGTCGGCCGTTACAAGCTCAACCAGCGCCTCGCGATCGACGTGCCCGACGGCACGCGCGTGTTGACGACACAGGACATCATCGCGCTCGTCCGCAAGCTCGTGGAGCTCCCGGACATGCTCGGTGTCGACCCCGAGTCGAAGGACTACGCAGCGGACGCGATCGTGCTGTCACGCGACCCGATTCGT
>CAVVBZ010000021.1:0-64184 GCA_963746635.1 uncultured Actinomycetes bacterium
TCTCCGGCGGCGAGGCGCAGCGGGTCAAGCTCGCGAAGGAGCTCGGCAAGATCGCGACCGGGCGGACGCTCTACATCCTCGACGAGCCCACGACGGGCCTCCACTTCGCCGACATCGAGAAGCTGCTCGAGGTCCTGCAGCGGCTGGTCGACGCAGGCAACACGGTGCTCGTGATCGAGCACAACCTCGACGTGATCAAGCAGGCCGACTGGATCGTCGACCTCGGCCCCGAGGGCGGCGAGGCCGGCGGCGAGGTGGTCGCCGCGGGGACGCCCGAGCAGGTCGCCGAGGTCGAGGGCTCGTTCACGGGCGAGTACCTCCGCCACGTGCTGCGATCACGCGAGCCCGCAGCTGCGTAACGACGTCGATCCCTACGTGCGCATGCACGCGCCTCGCTACGAGGTGCTGCTCGCGAAGGTGCGGGAGCTGGCGCCGGAGGAGCCGCGGATCCTGGACGTCGGCCACGCCTACGAGTCGGAGGAGCTGCGAGCGCTCCCGGGGGCGATCGTGGACACGCTCGGCTTCGGCGACGACCGCTTCCCGCCGCGAGACGGCGAGCGGCACGTTCCCTTCGACCTCAACTCGGCGGAGAAGCGCGATCTCTGGCCGGAGCTGGTCGACTACGACGTCGTCGTCTGCGCCGAGGTGATCGAGCACCTGCCGGTTTCGCCGCTGCACGTGCTGCGCTTTCTCTGCTCGGCGCTCCGTCCCGGCGGCTGGCTCGTGCTGCAGACGCCGAACGCCGCGCGGATCGGCAACCGCGTCCGCCTGCTGGCAGGTCGCAATCCGTTCGAGCAGCTGCGCGAAGACTCGCTCGACCCCGGACACTTCCGCGAGTACACGGTCGACGAGCTGCTCGCGCTCGGCCGCGAGGCGGGCTTCGAGGTCGGGGGCTGGTTGACCGCGAACTACTTCGACACGGGCTCGCCGCCGAACCGGGCCCTCCGGGCAGCCGAGCCGCTGGTGCCCCGTCGCCTGCGTGGTGGGATCACTCTCTGGTTGCGGAAGCCGCGAGATCCATGAGCGCGGAGTCGACCGTCCCGGAAGAACACGCGTGGCTGCGGCGCGCGCTGCTCGTACTGGTCAGCCCGCGGCTTGTGTTCGGCGCCCTCCGCGACGATTCGGACGACGCCGCCCGGGCGCGCGGGGACGCCGTGCTCGCGCTCGTGCTGCTGGCCGGGATCGCGTCGGTGCTCTGGACGCCCGCTTACGGACGCCTCCTCGAGGACAGGTTCGTCTCCTGGGACGGCCTCCTGATCGCCGTGCTCGCGTTCATCGGCGGCGGCATCTACGGCGCCGCGGTCTACTGGGTCGGCGGCCTGCTGCTGCACGGGGGCACGACGGTCCTGCGCTTGGCGGGGAGCTACCGGCAGGCGCGGCACGTGCTTGCGTTCTCGGCCGCGCCGGTCGCGCTCTCGCTCTTCCTCGTCTGGCCCGTTCGGCTCGCGGTCTACGGCGAGGATGTCTTCAAGCCAGGAGGCTCCGACAGCGGCGCGGGCAACTCGGTCTTCGTGGCGGTGGAGCTCGCGTTTGTCGTCTGGGCGCTCGTGCTGCTAGCCCTAGGTATCCGCACGGTGTATCGGCGGTGAGGCACCGCTTGCGGTGCCGCCATCAGGACGTGCGGGCTCCGCCCGGGCGTCCGTCTGAAATGACCGGTCGATCCAATCGACGTTGGCAAGAAGGCTCTGAGAAAAGGCCTCGAGCTCCTCGGCCGGCATCTCGTAGGTGTGCTCGTCGTCGGGGAACGCGCCCGAGCGGACCTCGTGCGCATAGCTCTCCAGCGCGTCGCGGATCTCGCGCGAGAGGTTGGCGTAGCGCTTGACGAAGCGCGGGAGGTGGCCCTCGGTCAGGCCGAGCAGGTCGTGGTAGACGAGCACCTGGCCGTCGCAGTCCGGGCCGGCGCCGATCCCGATCGTCGGGACCGACAGCCGCTGGGTGATCGCGCGCCGCGACCGGCGCGGGCATGGCCTCGAGCACGACCGCGAAGCAGCCGGCCTCCTCGAGGGCGACGCGCGTCGGCGACCAGCTGCTGCGCCGCCTCGGCCGTCTTGCCCTGCGTCTTGAACCCGCCGAGCATCGTCGCCGACTGCGGTGTGAGGCCGACGTGGCCCATCACGGGGATCCCCGCGGCGACGATCGCCCGCACGCGTGAGAGCGATGGGCCTGCGCCCTCGAGCTTGACCGCGTCCGCGCCCGCCTCCTTGACGAAGCGGATCGCGTTGCGAACGGCGTCCTCGTCGGAGACCTGGTACGAGCCGAACGGCATGTCGCCGATCACGACCGGCCGTCGCGCGGCTCGCGCGACGCGTTCGCGTCAGGAAGACCATCTCGTCCATCGTCACCGGCACCGTCGTGCCCTCGTGCCCGAGGACGACCATGGCCGCGGTGTCGCCGACGAGCACGACCTCGATGCCGGCGTCCTCGGCGAAGCGGGCACCCGGGGCGTCGTAGGCGGTGACCATCACGATCCGCTCGCCGCGCTGCTTCATCTCGGCGAGCTGGGGGAGGGGAAGCTTGCCCTTCGGTGGCGTGCTCATCGTGTCTTCTCCTTCTGGGATGACGTTGTCGATCAGGCGTGTGCCGCCGATGCGGACGGCTGCGGCGAGGACGGGTGGCTCGAAGTCGGCGAGCTCGAAGTAGTCGACCTCGAGACCGTCGAGCAGCGCGGGGTCGTTGGCCTCGAGCGCCCGGGGCAGCGCGAGCGCCGCCTCGCGGTCTTTCGGCGTGAGGTAGCGCGTTGCGCGACGAGAGCGCGAGGCCGTCCTCGTCGCGGACGGTCGGGCAGACGCGGATCTCGAGGTCGACCGCGAGGTCTCGGATCATGCGCTTGAGGACGTCGACCTGCTGCGCGTCCTTCTGGCCGAAGTAGGCGCGGTCGGGCCGGACGAGGTTGAACAGCTTCAGGCAGACGGTCGCGACGCCCCGGAAGTGCCCGGGCCGGTGCTCGCCCTCGAGGATTCCGCCGAGCTCTTCGACCTCGACCCAGGTCTGGAAGCCGGGCGGGTAGATCTCCTCGAACGGCGGGACGAAGAGGATGTCGACGCCGGCCTCTTCCGCCAGCTGCGCGTCGCCGTCCTCGTCTCTCGGGTAGCGCGCGAGATCTTCGCCGGCCACGAACTGTGCGGGTTCACGAACAGGCTCGCGACCACGAGGTCGTTCTCCTCGCGGGCGGCGCGGAAGAGCGAGAGGTGGCCCTCGTGGAACGCGCCCATGGTCGGCACCAGCCCGACGGATCCTGTCGCCGCGGCGCGGAGGTCGCGCAGGTCGGCTGCGGCGCGGACGACGATCATCGGGCGGTCGCCTCCGCGAGAACGTCGTAGAGGGGCTCGAGGTCGGGCCGGACGTTCCGGATCGCGGCGCGATGTGCATCGACCGTCTCCCAATCGCCGCGCTCGATGGGGCCGGTCAGCTCGAACCCGTTCTCGATCGTGCGCCGCATCAGCGGCTCGAGGGCCTCCGGGGGCGCTCCCGCGGCGGTCAGCAGCTCGGAGGCGACTCGGTGCAGCGTGACGAGGTAGTTCGAGGCGATTGCAGCTCCGGCGTGGTAGAGGGGACGAGCTTCGTCTGCGAGCTCGAACGGCGCGAGGCCGAGAGCGCGGGCGAGCTCGAAGCCGAGCGTTCGGGCCTCGTCGGTTTCGCCCGTGACCGCGGCCCACGCGCCGTCGAGCTGCTCCGGCCCGCGGGCGCGGGTGAACGTCTGCAACGGGTGGAGCGAGAAGCGCCGCTCGTGCGGGTCGAGCGCCGCGAGCGGCGTGGCGCCGCTGACGTGAGCGATCCAACAGCCGTGTCCCGGGGACTGTCCCGGGACACGGCTCGAATAGCCGTGTCCGGCACGCACAGGAGCGTGAGCTCGGCATCTCGCTCGACGAGCGGGATTCCGCGCTCCTCGAGCCTGGCGGCCAGCGCCGAGCCGACACGGCCGCGACCGATCACGTTGACGCTTTCGACCATCATTCGCTCCAGTTCCGTAGCGGATACCGGGCCGATCGCAGTCTAGCTCTTGCCCTCGTTGCAGGCGCCTGCGCTCCGGTCAGCGGCGCAGACGGACGCCTGAGCAGAGCTCAGCCGTCCTGAGATCGGCACCGTCAAGCGGTGCCGAGGCCCTCCAGACGATGCTCGAGCGCAGCCCGAACCGACGGCCAGTCGTCGTCGATCACCGCGTACCAGGCCGAGTCCCGCCGCTCCCCTTCGCGGACGATCATGTGCTTGCGGTGGATCCCCTCGAACTCCGCCGGCAGCGCCGCCAGAGCCGCGCGCGCACGCTCGTTCAGTGCGTCGGTCTTGAACTCCACCCGGCGACAGCCCACAACGTCGAAGGCGTGCCGCAGCAGGAGGTACTTGGCTTCGACGTTTGCGCCAGTGCCCCAGGTCGACGGGCTCATCCACGTGTTGCCGATCTCGAGCCGGAGGTGCTCGGGCGCCAGCGACATGTAGCTCGTCGAGCCGACAACCGAGCCCTCCCGGAGAACGGCGAACGGCTGGCGCGTGACGTCCTCCGACAGCGCCGCGTCGATCCACGCATCGACGTCGCGGGTGATCATCCAGCGCCAGATCCGCTCGTCGGCGGCGGCCGCGCGCAGCCCGTCGACGTGCTCCGCCGCGAGCGGCTCGAGCTCGACCAGACGACCCTCGAGCCGTACCTGCAGCTGTTCGCCCCACATCCGGGAGTAGGTTTACACTGCCCGGGCGATGCCGATCTACGAGTACGTGTGCATGGAGTGCGAATCGCACTTCGAGGAGCTCGTCCGGAACGGCGACGAGCCGGATTGCCCGGACTGCGGCGCCGCGAACGTGCGCAAGCAGTTCTCCGTGTTCGCGGCTCACGGCACCGCCGAGCAGCCGAGCTACGGCGGATCGGGCTGTTGCGGCGGAAGCTGTGGCTGCGGCTGAGCAGCTGACCGAACTCGAAGCGTTCGCGCGCCAGGTCGCGGGCTGCACGCGCTGCCGGCTCTCGGAGGGGCGCACGCAGGTCGTCTTCGGCGTGGGCAACCCGAACGCCGACCTGATGTTCGTCGGCGAGGCGCCCGGCTTCCACGAGGACAAGCAGGGGATCCCGTTCGTCGGCCAGGCGGGCAAGCTCCTCGACAAGCTGCTCGCCGGGATCGGGCTCGACCGGGGCGACGTCTACATCGCGAACATCGTCAAGTGCCGGCCGCCCGGCAACCGCGATCCCGTCCCGGACGAGAAGGAGGCCTGTGAGCCGTACCTCTTCCGGCAGATCGAGTTGATCAAGCCGAGGGTGATCGCGAGCCTCGGCAACCACGCGACGAAGCAGCTCAGCGGCAAGGACGTCGGCATCACGCGCATCCACGGCACCGAGCAGCAGATCCAGCTCGGCTCGCGGTCGGTGCTGCTCTACCCGCTCTACCACCCGGCCGCTGCGCTCTACACGCCCGCGATGCTGAACGTCCTCGAGGAAGACTTCGCGCGCCTCCCCGAGCTGATCGGGCGGCCCGAGCCCGAGGCGGCGCCCGCGTTCGCCCCGGAGCCCGAGGCGGCCGCCAGCCGAGCCCGCGGTCCAGCTCGGCTTGTTCTGAGCGTGGAGTTGCGCTCCGCCTCCCCGGCGGAGACCGAGGCGGTCGCGGCGACGCTCGCGCCGGCGCTCGTCGCCGGCGACGTCGTCACGGTCTCCGGCGAGCTCGGCAGCGGCAAGACGACGTTCGTCCGCGGGCGCGTGCCGCGCGCTCGGCGTCACGGCTCCGGTCACGAGCCCGACCTTCACGATCGGCCATCGCTACCCGGCCACACCCGACGTCTCGCACCTCGACCTGTTCCGCTTCGAGGGCCTCTCGGCGGCCGAGTGGGGCGACCTCGAGCCGTACTTCGAGGACGCGATCTGCTTCGTCGAATGGCCGGAGGCGGCGGCCGGCTCGCTGCCGCCGGTCCGGGTGGAGGTACGTTTGTCGCACGTGGATCCCACACATAGACTGATCTCGCTCGTAGGTGCGGAAAAGTCCCTGCTAGAGGGCCTGTTCGGGGGTGCTGACGCTCGCGTTTGACACCGCGACGCGCGTCGCGACCGCGGCGCTCGTCCGGGATGGGGAAGTGCTGGGAGAACGGGTCTCCCGGGCCGTCAGCGTGCTCGCGGACGCCGACGAGCTGCTGCGCGAAGCGGGCGCGCGCCAGGCCGACCTGACCGCGCTCGTGGTCGGGACGGGCCCGGGCAGCTTCACCGGCCTGCGCCTGGGCCTCGCCGCCGCGCGCGGCCTCTCGTTCGCACTCGATCTCCCGGTCGCCGGCGTCTCGACGTTGCACGCCCTCGCGGCCGGCGCTCCGGGCGCGCGGCCCGTGATCGACGCCGGCCGGCGCGAGGTGTTCTCGCTCGAAGGCGGCGAGCCCGTGTGCTCCAGCGCGCAAGCTCTCGGAATCGAGCCCGGAACCGTGTGCGTCGGCGACGGCGCCCTCCGTTACCGCGAGCTTCTCGAAGCGGGCGGCGCCGAGATCCCTCCAGACGACGACGAGCGTCACGTGCCGCGTGCCCGTTTCCACGCCCAGCTCGCCCGCGACTTCGGACCGGCCGACGCGGTCGAGCCTCTCTACCTGCGCCTTCCCGACGCGGAGCAGAAGAGGTGACGAACGTCGAGCTCCGCCGGCTCGAGCTGCGCGACCTCGCCGGGATCGAGGAGATCGAGCGGAGCTCGTACCCGACCCCGTGGTCGCGCTCGATGTTCGCGAGCGAGCTCTCGAAGCCCTCGTCGATGTGCCTCGGGGCGTTCGACGCCGACACCGGGCATCTCGTCGGCTACCTCGTCATCTCCCGCTACGTGGACGCCTGGCACGTGATGAACGTCGCCGTCAAGCCCGAGCGTCGCCGGCAGGGGATCGCGTCGATGCTGATGAACCGGCTGTTCGACCTCACCTCCGGCCGCGGCCGCCGCGGCTACACGCTCGAGGTGCGCGTCTCGAACGCGGGCGCGATCAAGCTCTACGAGCGGCTCGGCTTCCGCCCGCGCGGAGTGCGTCGCGGCTACTACACGGACAACCGCGAGGACGCGCTGATCATGTGGAAAGACCCGGTCCAGGAGCCGGCCGCAAACCTCTGATCCTCGGGATCGAGACGAGCTGCGACGAGACCGCGGCGGCGCTCGTCACCGGCGCGGGGGAGATCCGCTCGAGCGTCGTCTCCTCGCAGGCTCACCTGCACGCGCGCTTCGGCGGGGTCGTGCCGGAGATCGCCTCGCGCCACCACCTCGAGCTCGTCGTCCCGGTCGTGCGTGAGGCGCTCGCGGAGGCCGGGGCGGAGCTCGACGACGTCCGAACGGTCGCGGTCACGCAGGGGCCGGGGCTGATCGGGGCGCTGCTCGTCGGCCTCTCCGCGGCGAAGGCGCTCGCGTGGGCCCGCGGCCTGCCGCTCGCCCCCGTCGACCACCTGCAGGGACACGTCGCCTCGCTGTACCTCGGCCCGGACCCGCTCGAGCCGCCGTTCCTGTGCCTGCTCGCGAGCGGTGGGCACACGATGCTGCTCGACGTCCGTGAGCACGGCAGCTTCACCGTCCTCGGCACAACGCTCGACGACGCCGCCGGCGAGGCCTTCGACAAGGGAGCGCGCCTGCTCGGCCTCGGCTATCCCGGCGGCGCCGAGATCGATCGCCTCGCGCGCGCGGGTAACTCGAAGGCCTTCGCCTTCCCGGTCGCACGCGTTCCGGGGCTGGACTTCTCGTTCTCCGGCGTCAAGACGGCGCTCCTCTACGAGGTTCGCTCGCTGGAGGACGAGCTGGACGAACGGCGTGCCGATCTGGCCGCCAGCTATCAGCAGGCGATCGTGCGGGCGCTGGTCGAGCGAACGCTGCAGGCAGCCGAGCAAATCGGTGCCGAGCGGATCGCCGTCGTCGGCGGCGTCGCCGCGAACTCAGAGCTGCGCGCGTCGCTCCCGGACGCCGTCGCCCCACCGCTCGAGCTCTGCACCGACAACGGCGCGATGATCGCTTCCGCAGCGCGCTACGCCGAGGCAGTCCCGTGCCCTCGTTATCTTGCGCTCGATGCCTATGCCTCGGCTCTCTGACGTCCGGCGGGTTGCGCCCGCCGCGATCATCGTGCTCGCGGCCACGCTGCTCGTGGTCGGCTTCGGCGTGAGCGGCGCCAGCGAGCGCTCGCTGAGCTCGCAGGCCTCGTCCTGGAGAGGGCTCGTCGGAGGCGC
Source organism: uncultured Actinomycetes bacterium (assembly GCA_963746635.1). Taxonomy (GTDB): domain Bacteria; phylum Actinomycetota; class Thermoleophilia; order Gaiellales; family Gaiellaceae; genus AC-32. The sequence goes on from CAVVBZ010000021.1 coordinate 8,138, forward strand.
CCGCCCGGCCGTGACGGTGGGCCAGCGCATGCTCGTGGTGCTGAAAGCGCCGTCTCTCGCCGCGCGCGTCGCCGCGAACGGCGGCCTGGCCACCCAGCGGCAGGAGCACGAATGGACGCGAACCGCAATCGCCGCGCAGAAGCAGCTGCTGACCGAGCTGAGCGTGCACGGGATCCAGATCCGGGTCGAGTTCAGCTTCGCGCGCGTCCTGAACGGGTTCTCCGCGCCGCTCGACGCCCGCGCGGTGGCCCTGCTCGAGAGCCGGCCTGAGGTGGCGGGCGTCTACCCGGTGCGGGTGGCCTACCCGGCCTCGATCTCGTCCCGGCTGCTCGGGAGCGAAGGGCTCGCGATCGGCGCCGGGCAGCTGCCCTCCGTGTCGCTCCCGGGGTATGACGGGCGCGGCGTCACGATCGCGCTCCTCGACACCGGGCTCGACCGCGTGCACCCGTACCTGCGCGGGCGGATCCTTCCGGGGGTCAACCTCGTCGACGACCTGAACAGCGGCGCGCCCGCCGTGGCCGACCCGGACGACGCGAACCGGCTCGAGCAGCACGGGACGGAGATGGCCGGGCTCCTCGTCGGTGCGGGCGGCCCGGGCGGAATCTCCGGGGTCGCGACCGGCGCCTCGGTGCTGCCGATCCGGGTCGCCGGCTGGCAGCGCGACCTGACCGGGGGCTGGGCCGTCTACGGGCGCACCGACCAGCTGATCGCGGGGCTCGAGCGCGCTGTCGACCCGAACCTCGACGGCGATGCTCACGACGCGGCCCGGATCGCGCTGGTCGGACTCGCGGCCTCGTACGCGGCCTTTGCGGACTCGCCCGAGGCGCAGGCGATCCGCGGCGCGCTGCGCCTGGACACGCTCGTGGTCGCGCCGGCCGGGAACGACGGGCCGGCCGGGCCGGGCTACGGCAGCGTCGCGAGCCCGGGCGGCGCACCGGCAGCGCTGACGGTCGGCGCCGCCGACCTGCGCACTCAGGCCGAGGAGGCGCCGGTCGTCGTCCGCACCGGCCTCAGGCTGCTGGTCGACCGGCGGCTGCCGCTCGCAGGCGCGGTCGTCGCCACCAAGCCGCTCGAGCTCGAGCTCGCGGCCCCGCGCACATCGTCCTCGTCGTCCGCGCTGTCCGATTTCTTCAACCGCAAGGGAGTCAGCCTCGTCGCCGGCCGGGCCGCCTTCGTCACGGCCGGAAGCGACCCGCGCTTGACGATCGACCACGCCGTGGCGGCGGGCGCACGTGCCGTCGTCGTCTACGGAACGGAGCTGCCGGCGGGCGGGCTCGGGCTCGACGAGGCGGTCGACGTTCCCGTGCTGAGCGTCCCCGAGCGTGTCGGGCGGCTGGTCGAGGAGGCGCTTGCGAGGCATGGCCAGGCGGTCGTCTCGATCGGCGTCCCGAGCACGGCGCGCAACGGCGCGGCCGCCGAGATCGCGCCGTTCTCCTCGCGGGGGCTGGCCTTCGACGCCCGGGTGAAGCCGGACGTAGCGGCGCCCGGCGTCGTGCTCGCGACCTCGGAGCCCGGCCGCAACGACGATGGATCGGCGCGCTACGGAACGGTCAACGGGTCGAGCGCGGCCGCAGCCGTCGTCACAGGCGCCGCGGCGCTGCTCGCGGAGGTTCGCCCCGATCTCCGCGCCTCCGACCTGAAGAGCCTGCTCACGGGCACGGCGCGGCCGCTTCCCGACGAGAGCGTTACGGCCCAGGGCGCGGGCCTCGTCGACGTCGGTGGCGCGGCCGCGGCCGAGCTCGCCGCCGCGCCGGACACGCTCGCCTTCGGGCGCGTACAGGGCGACGGCTGGCACGCGACGCAGCTCCTGACCCTGCACGACGTCTCGTCGAGGCGGCTACGCGTCCGCATCCAGAGCGTCGGCCAGGGCGGGCTCGAGATCACGCCGTTCCCGCGCCGGGTGCGGCTCAAGCCCGGTGGCTCGACCGTCGTTCGCCTCGTCGCGCGCCTCCGGGGCGCACCGCCTGCGGCCGGCTCGGCCGAAGGCTCGATCGTCCTGGTCCCGCGAGGGTCGGCCCGGCTGCACGTCCCGTGGGCGATCACGTTCGGCCGTCCTCCGGGCGACCTGATCTCCGCGGTCGCGCTCTCGTCCACGGCCTTCCGGCCCTCGGACACGATGCCCGCGGTGCTCTCCCTGCGCACCGGGAGCCTCGTCCAGGGCCCGACGGGGCCGCAGATCCGCCCGGTGGCCCGTCTCGACGTGGAGCTCTGGGGCGGCGGCGAGCGGATCGGGCTGCTCGCGCGCCTGCGAGACCTCCTGCCCGGGCAGGTCTGGATCGTCCTGACCGGCCGCGACCCTGACGGCAACGTCCTGCCCGCGGGCCTCTATCGGATCCGGCTCGTGGCGCTGCCGACCACAGGGAGCGCGCCGACGGTGAAGCTGATCGGGTTCCGCATCAAGTAGGGACTTACTACTGGTTTTCTTCCGGCGAGACCGTCCTATACTTCGCTTGTTTGCGGCGGTTTTACCTGCCGGACCCACGCCTTAAGGAGACGGAGTGACCACAGTCGAAGCTCCGGAGACACACCTCCGGGAGAATCCATTTGAGATCGCGCGCGAGCAGGTTCGCCGCGTGGCCGACATCTTCGCCATCGACCAGCGGCTGGTGAACGTGCTCCAGGAGTGCAAGAAGGCGGTCATCGTGTCCGCCCCGGTGACCATGGACGACGGGTCGATAACCGCGTTCGAGGGCTTCCGCGTCACCCACAACATCGCGCGCGGCCCGTCGAAGGGCGGTATCCGCTACCACCCCGACGTCACGCTCGACGAGGTCAAGGCGCTCGCGATGTGGATGACCTGGAAGTGCGCCCTGATGAACATCCCGTTCGGCGGCGCCAAGGGAGGCGTGGTCTGTGATCCGAAGAAGCTGTCTCGCGGCGAGCTCGAGCGGATGACCCGCCGCTACACGACCGAGATCATCAACGAGATCGGCCCCGAGAAGGACATCCCGGCCCCCGACGTCGGCACGGACGGGACGGTGATGGCCTGGATCTTCGACACGTACTCGATGAACAAGGGGCACTCGGTGCTCGGCGTCGTCACAGGCAAGCCGCTCAACGTCGGCGGCTCACTCGGGCGGATGGAGGCGACCGCCCGCGGCTGCCTCTACTGTGTCCAGGAGGCCGTTCGGAAGCGCGAGCTGCACCTCGAAGGCCTTCGGGTGGCCGTGCAGGGATTCGGCAACGTCGGCAGCTTCCTCGCGAAGTTCCTCGCCGAGGAGGGGGCGACGATCGTCGCCGCCTCGGACTCGACGTCGGGGCTCTTCAACGCGAAGGGGATCGACATCCCCGCCGCGCTCGCGCACAAGCAGGAGAACGGCACGCTGCGCGGCCTGCGGGGCGCCGACGAGATCACGAACGAGGAGCTGCTCCTCGTCGACTGCGACGTCCTCGCGCCCTGCGCGCTCGAGCAGGTGATCACCCAGGACAACGCGGACAAGGTGAAGGCGTCGATCATCTGCGAGGGCGCCAACGGGCCGGTGACCCCGGCCGGCGACGAGGTCCTGGAGGACAAGGGCATCCTCGTCCTGCCGGACATCCTCGCGAACGCAGGCGGCGTCGTCGTCTCCTACTTCGAGTGGGTTCAGGGCCTCCAGGAGTACTTCTGGAAGGAGCCCGAGGTCAACTCGAAGCTGCGCGACATCGTCACGCGCGCCTTCAACGAGACCTGGCACCTCGCGGACGAGCGGCAGGTCGGGATGCGCGGCGCTGCCTACGGGCTCGCGGTGGGCCGGGTTGCCGATGCCACGGTGACGCGTGGCCTCTACCCCTAGTAGCCAGCCTCAGGTCGTCGTCTACTACGGGGTGGAGTGCCACCTCTGCGAGCGAGCGCTTGCGCAGGTGCGCGCGCTCCGGGAAGAGCTCGCCTTCGAGCTGGACGAGGTGGCGATCGACGGCGAGCCGGAGCTCGAGGCGCGCTATCGCGAATGGCTCCCGGTCGTCGAGATCGACGGGGAGCAGGTCTTCACGTACCACGTCCACGACCAGGCGTTCCGCCGCCGGCTCGCTGCGGCACAAACTCGGCTCGACTCGGCCAGTTTGTAACTGTCTGACGCACGGAGCCACGCCGGGTGGCAGAATGGTTGTGCTCTGTCACAAGCTACTGCTCACGGAACCGGGATGGCGACGACGGAACGGGTGACGGTCGGAGTCGCCGCCCGGCTCAGCCGCTACCTCCAGGTGCTCGCCCAGTCGAAGAAGATGGGCAAGGACCGCATCTCCTCGCAGGAGATCTCCGACTACACGAACATCAACGCGACGCAGATCCGGCGCGACCTCTCGACGTTCGGGAAGTTCGGCAAGCGCGGGGTCGGCTACAACATCGACTCGCTGCTCGGGGAGATTCGCAAGATCCTCCGGACGCAGGGGCAGCACAACATTGCGCTCATCGGTGCAGGCCGGCTCGGGCAGGCGATCGCGAGCTCGCCGATCTTCGCGGAGCACGGGATCCACATCGCCGCAGTCTTCGACAGCGACCGCGAGAAGGTGGGCGACGGGATCGGCTCGCTGACGGTCGGCGACATCCGCACGCTCCCGGCAGTCGTCGGCGAGAAGAACATCATCGTGGGCGTCGTCGCGGTCCCCGCGGACAGCGCGCAACAGGTCGCGGACGAGCTCGTCGGCGCAGGCGTGAAGATCATCTTCAACTACTCCGAGGCGCTGCTCGACGTCCCGCAAGACATCACCGTGCACACGTCGAACCCCGCGGTCGACCTGCTGCACGCGCTCTACTTCCACCTCACGTAACCCACCTGTGGATGCGGCCCACAGGGCTGCGAAACCGCTTCAACTAATGTAGTGCGCCCGTGGGTGACTCTCAGCACCTCAGCCCGGAGGAGCAGATCCGCCTCGCGCGCGAGCAGTACGAGGGGGCGAGCGACTTCACAGTTGCCGTCGAGGAGGAGTTCGCGATCCTCGACCCCGCGACACTCGGGCTGAGCAACCGCTTCGAGGAGCTGCAGGCTGCCGCCGCAGGCACGCCGCTCGAGTCTCATCTCGTCGGCGAGCTGATCGCCTCGGAGGTCGAGATCCGTACGGGACGCTGCGACAGCTTCGAGGAGCTCGCGGCGCGCATCGGCAAGCGGCGTGAACAACTCTACGAGCTTGCCGGCTCGCTCGGCATCGCGCTCGCGGCAACCGGCACGCACCCCTGGAGCCCCTGGCAGGAGCAGCGGATCATCGACACGCCGCACTACCGCCGCAACGACGAGATCCTCCGCTACGTCGTCTGGCGCAACAACAGCTTCGGCCTGCACGTCCACGTCGCGATCAACGGCCCGGACCGTGCGGTCGCGGTCTGCAACAAGCTGCGCAACTTCCTGCCCGAGTTGCTCGCGCTCTCCGCCAGCTCGCCCTTCGTCGAAGGCGTCAACAGCGGCCTCCACTCGGCGCGGACGCAGATCTTCACGCGCATGTTTCCGCGCTGCGGCGTGCCCGACTCGTACGACGGCTGGGATGGGTTCGAGGAGTACGTCCGCTTCCTCTACGACACCGGCTCGATCGACCAGCACACGCAGATGTGGTGGAGCGTCAGGCCGCACCTCGCCTTCCCGACGGTCGAGATCAGGATCTGCGACGCGCAGCCCGATCCGGCCGAGGCGCGCTCGCTGGCGGCTCTGTGCTACGCGCTCGCGGTCCGGATCGCCCGCGCGCTCGACGAGGGCGAGCCGCTTCCCGACTTCCCGCATCGCCTGATCGAGGAGAACCTCTGGCGCGCGATCCGCTACGGCCTCTCGGGCGAGCTGATCGACCTCGCAAGCGGCGAGGTGCGGCCGGCGCGAGCCCACCTCGAGCGCCTGATCGAGTGGGTGCAGCCGGTCGCCGAGGAGATCGGCGCCGCCTCGTATCTCGCGGTTCCGGCCGCGAACGCCGCCGAGCGCCAGATCGCCCGCCACCAAGAGGGCGCGACGCTCGAGGAGATCTACGCCGAGCAGGTCGGCAAGGAGCCGCTTGCGGCTCCGACGTCAGCCCGTGCGGGCTTGGCCCGCACGGGCGTCGGAACTGACGGGCCGACCGAAAGCGGCCAAGAAGGAGGCGGCTCGGGGGCCGCAAGCGTTGGCTGAGGACGAGCAGAAGCTCGTCGACGAGCTCCAGGCCGAGCTCGCCAAGCTCAAGGTCTCCGACCTCCTGCTGCAGACGCTCTACACGGTCTCCTCGCTCGGCTATCACCGCCTGAGCGGCGAGGCGAAGGACCTCGACCAGGCCAGGCTCGCGATCGAGGCATTGAAGGCGCTCGTCCCCGTCCTCGAGGGCTCGGTGGCGGAGGAGGCGTTGCGCGACTTCAGGCAGGTGCTCGCCAACCTCCAGCTCGCCTACGCGGGGGCCACGGAGGAACCGAAGGCTTGAAAGGCCGCCGACCTACGCGTATAAGACGATAGGGAAGGCGTCCAGGCAAGAGGGGGAGCGGAGTGAAGAGGGGCTGGGGAGCCCGGGGTTTCGTCGTCGTGCCGTTCTTGGCCGTCGTCACGGCGTTGACCCTGTCCGGCTCGGGCACCGGCGCGACCGGCCCGCCGGCCGTCTCGAAGCAGGTGGGCGACTGGGCTCCGGGCGAGGTCGTCGTCGGCTTCAGGCCCTGGATCGACACCGCCGGCCGGCGGGAAGTCGTGCAGGACGCGAGCACGAGCACGATCAGGGCGACGGCGCTGCCGGACGTCTGGCTCGTCAAGACCGCGCCGGGCCAGTCCGTCCCCGGGGCGGTCGCCGCCCTCGAGAACGATCCCGAGGTCGCATACGCCGAGCCGAACTTCGTCTACCACGCGCTGCAGGCGCCGAACGATCCTCAGTACTCGTCCCAGTGGGACTGGCCGAAGATCAGCGCGCCGCAGGCCTGGGACATCAGCACCGGTAGTTCGAGCGTCAAGGTCGCGGTCGTCGACACGGGGATCGCGAGCCAGCACGAGGATCTCGCGGCGAATGTGATCCCCGGTCACGACTGGGTGGCCGATCCCGACGACGGTGACGCCTCCGATGCGAACGGTCACGGCACCCACGTCGCCGGGACGATCGGAGCTCGAGGGAACAACGGCATCGGCGTCGCGGGCGTGAACTGGAACGTCTCGCTGCTGCCGCTGCGCGTGCTCAACGCCGCCGGCTCCGGCACGAACGCGAACATCTCCGCCGCGTTCGCCTACGCGTGCGCGGCCGGGGCGAAGGTCGTCAACGCGAGCCTGGGCGGGCCCTCCTACAGCGCGACAATGCGAGCCGCGATCGCCGGCCCTGGCTGCAAGGACACGCTGTTCGTGTTCGCCGCGGGCAACGGCGGCAGCGACGGGATCGGCGACAACGACGACTCGGTGCCGACCTACCCGTGCAGCTACGGCGGTCCGCCCGACAGCCTGGCGAACGTCATCTGCGTCGCCGCCACCGACCAGAACGACAGGCTGGCGACCTTCTCCAACTTCGGGGCGAAAAGCGTCGACCTCGCCGCGCCGGGCGTGGGGATCCCGAGCTCGTACGCGCTCTTCACGGCGGAAGCCCCCAACGAGAGCTTCGAAGGGCCCGGGCTCACCGGTTGGACGGGCACCTGGGCCCAGACGACGCTCTCGTACAACAGCGGCACGCACAGCGCGAGCGACTCGCCGGGCGCCGACTACGCGCCGAACGCGGATGCGGTGCTCCGCCGAGCGAGCGCCATCTCGCTCGCGGGACGGAAGGGATGCGGGCTCCAGTACGCGATGAACATCAACGTCGCCGCAGGTGACGGCATGCGCGCCCTGGGCTCGACCAACGGTGCCGGCTTCGACCCGCTCGGCAGCCTCTGGTACGGGAACTCGAACGGCCACTATGTCTCGGTCGTCGACGATCTCTCCGACTACGACGGCGCCGCCGCCTTCTACCCCGAGTTCGAACTGGTCGCGAACGGAGACGGAGACGTGGCGCCCGGCGTCTACCTCGACGACGTCGCCGTCCGCTGTCTCTCGGCGACGCAGGACGGCTACGCGAGCCTGAGCGGGACCTCGATGGCGACGCCGCACGTAACCGGCGTTGCCGCGCTCGTCTGGGCTGCGCACCCGACAGACACGGTCGCGCAGGTCAAGGCTGCGATCCTCGGCGGCGTCGACCACGTTGCAGGGCTCGGCGGGAAGCTCGGCACCGGCGGGCGCCTGAACGCGTGCAAGGCACTCGGCGGCTGCGGTGCATCGGCGCCGCCACCCTTCACGCCACCGAAGTGCGCCGTGCCGAAGGTGATCGGCCAGACGCTCGGCGCTGCCAAGGGGAAGATCAAGGCACGGCACTGCCGGGTCGGCAAGGTCACGCGGACCGCCTCGAGCAACAAGAAGAAGGGACGAGTGCTCCACGAGAGCCCGGCACCGGGCAAGAAGCTGAAGAACGGCGCGAAGGTGAACCTGACCGTCGGCCGAGGCCGCTAGCCACAACCACCGAAGGCGTTCGCTTGCGACGCCGACCATGAAAGGTGTGCCGGCTTGCCGGCACACCGTTTAGTCTCGCCGCATGGCGGACGCCGAGATCGGGATCTTCGGAGGCTCGGGCTTCTATTCGTTCCTCGAGGACGTGGAAGAGGTCGAGCTCGAAACGCCGTACGGGAAGCCGTCGGCGCCGTTCGTGATCGGCGAGATCGAGGGGAAGCGGGTCGCGTTCCTCCCGCGTCACGGCCGTGAGCACGAGCTGCCGCCGCACGCGATCCCCTACCGCGCGAACGTCTGGGCGATGAAGGAGCTCGGCGTGCGCCGGATCATCGGCCCGAACGCCTCGGGCGCGCTCAAGGCGGAGCTGCGGCTCGGCGAGTTCGTCGTCTGCGACCAGTTCGTCGACCGCACGAGCGGCCGCGCCGACACGTTCTACGACGGGCCGGAGACCACGCACGTCTCGGCCGCCGACCCGTACTGCCCCGACCTGCGCGGGCTGCTGGTAGAGACCGCCGGTGAGCTCGAGATCCCGGTTCGGGACGGAGGCACGGTCGTCACGATCCAGGGGCCCCGCTTCTCCACGCGCGCCGAGTCGCGGTGGTTCCAGGACGCCGGCTGGGACGTGATCAACATGACCGCGTACCCCGAGGGCTATCTCTGCCGCGAGCTCGAGCTCTGCTACGCGAACATCTCGATGGTCACCGACCACGACGTCGGCGTCGAGGGGACGGAGGCGGTCTCGCACGAGCAGGTGGTCACGGTCTTCACCGAGAACAACGAGCGCCTGCGCGAGCTGCTCTTCGCGACGATTCCGAAGATCGGTCCGCAGCCCGAGGACATCTGCGCGACTGCTCTCCGGGGCGCACGCTTTTAGTCCTGTGATAGAAACATGCCGCGCCGGGATGTCTCGGCGCTGAGTCTGTAAGGAGCCTCCGATCGACTTCTTCAGCGACCACGCGGTTCTCTTCGCCCTCATCTGCTCTGGCATCGCGATCGCCTACGGCATTGGCCTGACCGTCTGGCTGCTGAAGCAGCCTCCCGGGGATGCGCGCATGCAGGAGATCGCGCGCGCCGTCCAGGAGGGCGCCGCCGCATACCTGCGCCGCCAGTACACGACGATCGCGGTGGTCGCGATCGCGCCGTTCCTGCTGATCGGCTTCTACAACAAGCTCGGCTGGTGGACTGCGATCGGCTTCCTGATCGGTGCCGTGCTCTCGGCCGCGGCCGGCTTCATCGGCATGAACGTCGCCGTGCGGTCGAACTTCCGCACCGCCGAGGCCGCCAAGCAGGGCCTCAAGCCGGCGCTGAACATCGCCTTCCGCGCGGGGTCGGTCACCGGCATGTTCGTCGTCGGGCTCGGGCTGCTCGGCGTCGCCGGCTACTACGGAGTGCTCACGATCTGGCTCAATCATTCGACGGACTCGGCGATCAACGACCTCGTCGGGCTCGCGTTCGGCGGCTCCCTGATCTCGGTGTTCGCGCGACTCGGCGGCGGCATCTACACGAAGGCCGCGGACGTCGGCGCCGACCTCGTCGGCAAGATCGAGGCGGGCATCCCCGAGGACGACCCGCGCAACCCGGCGGTGATCGCGGACAACGTCGGCGACAACGTCGGCGATTGCGCCGGGATGGCGGCCGACCTGTTCGAGACCTATGCGGTCACCGCGGTCGCGGTGATGCTGATCGGGAAGTCGTTCCCGGCGGGCCACCTCTGGCTCTACCCGCTCGCGATCGGCGGGATCTCGATCATCGCCTCCGTGATCGGAACGTTCTTCGCGCGCGTGGGCCGGAGCGGCTCGATCATGAACGCGCTCTACAAGGCCGTGCTCGTGGCGACGATCCTGTCCGCGCTCGGCTTCATCCCGGTGACGATGGCGTTCGACTCGGGCGGCTTCACCTTCTGGGATCTCTACCTCTCCGCGATCGTCGGCCTGATCGTGACCTTCCTGCTGGTGGCGATCACCGAGTACTACACGGGGACGCGCTGGCCGCCGGTCCGGCGGATCTCGCAGGCCTCGCGCACTGGCCACGCGACGAACATCATCGAAGGGCTCGCGGTTGGCATGCAGGCGACCGCTCTGCCCGTGATCGTGATCGCGGCGGGGATCCTGGTCGCGCACCACTTCGCGGGGCTGTTCGGGATCGGCGTCGCGGTGATGGCGCAGCTCTCGATGACCGGGCTGATCGTCGCGCTCGACGCGTACGGGCCGGTGACCGACAACGCCGGCGGGATCGCGGAGATGGCCGACCTCGACGAGTCCGTTCGCGCGATCACCGACCCGCTCGACGCCGTCGGCAACACGACGAAGGCGGTCACGAAGGGTTATGCGATCGGATCGGCCGCGCTTGCTGCGCTCGTCCTCTTCGGCTCCTACACGTCCGAGCTCGCGAACGGGGGCCTGTCGGTGTCCTTCAGCCTCAGCGACGCCTGGGTGATCGCGGGCCTGTTCATCGGCGGCCTGATGCCGTTCCTGTTCGCGTCGCTCGCGATGGAAGCCGTCGGCCGCGTCGGCGGCCTGGTCGTGCAGGAGGTCCGGCGCCAGTTCGCCGAGATCCCCGGGATCATGGAGGGCACGGCCCGCCCCGAGTACGGGCGCGCGATCGACATCGTGACCGGCTCGGCGATCAAGAGCATGCTGATGCCCGCGCTGATCCCGATCGTCTTCCCGATCGTCGTCGGGCTGATCAGCGCCAAGATGCTCGGTGGGCTGCTGATCGGGACGATCGTGACCGGGCTCTTCCTGGCGATCGCGATGACCTCCGGCGGCGGCGCCTGGGACAACGCGAAGAAGCTGATCGAGGACGGCGAGTTCGGCGGCAAGGGCTCCGAGGCGCACGCGGCCGCCGTGACCGGCGACACCGTGGGCGACCCGTACAAGGACACGGCCGGGCCGGCGATCAACCCGATGATCAAGATCACCAATCTCGTCGCGATCCTGATCGTCCCGCTGCTCGTCTCGATTCACGGCTAGCGCGTTCGGCGTAGCGTTCGGCGCGTGAGCGAGGCTCGCTACGACGGGCTTGCCGACTGGTACGACGCACTGATCGGCGACGAGGTATCGGAGTGGACGCGCACGGCCGGGGAGCTGCTCGCCGAGTTGCTGGGGCGCGGGCCGGGCCGGTGTCTCGACCTCGGGTGCGGGACCGGGGCGTTCGTGCCGCTGCTGGTTGAGCAGGCCTGGACCGTCGTCGGCGTCGACCTCTCGGCCGATCAGCTGCGCGTCGCGCGGGAGCGGGTCGGGGGCGTTATCGAGTCGCTCGTCCAGGCGGACGCGTCGGCGCTTCCGTTCGAGGACGGATCGTTCGATGCGGTTGTCGCGGTGCTCGTCCACACGGACATCGACGCTTACGACCTCGCGTTGCGCGAGGTGGCGCGGGTGTTGCGTCCCGGCGGGCGGTTCGTTCACGTCGGCACGCACCCGTGCTTCGTCAGCCCGTCCGCCAGCTCGAGCCCGGACGGGAGCCACCACGTCTTCGAGGGCTACCACGAGCGACGCCTGGTCTACGAGTCGCCTGCCTTCGCGCACGGCGCGGAGGGGATCCGGGCCCGGGTTGGCACGTGGCAGGTGCCGCTCGCCGCGCTCCTGAACGCCGTCGCCGGCGCAGGCCTGCGGCTCGAGCGGGCGCTCGAGTCCGGGGACGATCCGCCGGGAATGCTTGCGCTCTCGGCGATGCTTGCGTGAACGTTCCGCCATGGCCGGGGTCAGACCCCGGCCATGGCCCGCCGACCAGGAAAGGGCAATCCGCTGCGGTTAGCGAACCGGCCGTGGCCGGAACGGCCACGGCCGGGGGACTGTCCCTCCGACACGGCTGGAATGGACCTGTCCGCTTGAGCGACCGCGGCACGTTCTAGAGTCCGCGCCGATGTCTCGGCGACGGCGGGAGCAGCGACTCGAGCGCGTCCTCGGGACGCCGGCGCTCTTCTCGACCGCGTACGGCAACGTCGGCTCGTCGATCTACTACGCCCTCGGCGTCACAGCCGTCTTCGCGCTCGGCCTGACCCCGCTCGTCTTCGTGATTGCGGGAATCTTCTTCAGCGCGACCGCGCTCACCTACGCAGAGGGAACCGTCCGCTATCCCGAGGCCGGGGGCTCGGCGAGCTTCGCGCGCCACGCCTTCAACGAGGTCGCGTCGTTCGGGGCCGCCTGGTCGCAGATGCTGAACTACATCATCACGATCGCCATCTCGGCGTTCTTCGTCCCGCACTACCTCTCGATCTTCTGGGAGCCGCTGAGGGAGAACCCGTGGGACATCATCGGCGGCGCGACGGTGATCGTCGTCCTCGTGGCGCTGAACATCGTCGGGATCCAGGAGTCGGCGGGCGTGAACATCTTCCTCGCGCTGATCGACTTCGGGACGCAGATCCTGCTCGTGCTGCTCGGCTTCGTCCTGGTCTTCAGCCCCGCAACGCTGACGTCGAACGTCCACTGGGGGACCGTGCCGACCTGGCCGCAGTTCCTTCTCGCGATCCCCGTCGGGATGATCGCCTACACCGGGATCGAGACCGTCTCGAACCTCGCCGAGGAAACGCGTGACCCGGTCAAGAGCATCCCGCGCTCGATCGGGCTCGTCGCCATCGCCGTGTACGCGATCTACTTCACGCTGCCGCTGATCGCGCTCTCGGCGCTTCCGGTCGAACGCATCAACGGCCATCTGACGACGCTCCTGGCGCTCCCTCCCGAGCAGGGCGGCTTCCAGAACGACCCCGTCCTCGGAATCGTCGAGAACCTCGGCATCTCGGGCGGCTTGCTCACCGTGCTGAAGCTTTACGTCGGCGTCCTCGCGGCCACGATCCTCTTCATCGCCACGAACGCGGGGATCATCGGCGCGTCGCGCATCACCTACTCGATGGCGACGTATCGCCAACTGCCGGAGGTCTTCCGCCGCCTGCACCCGAAGTTCAAGACGCCGTGGCTCTCGCTGCTCGTGTTCGCCGGCTTCATCTCGATCATCGTCCTGCTGCCCGGAGAGACGAGTTTCCTCGGGACGATGTACTCGTTCGGCGCGATGCTGTCGTTCACGGTTGCGCACGCGTCGATCGTCCAGTTGCGCCGGCGCCACCCGAACGACGAGCTCGGCTTTCGCGGCCGGCCGAACCTGCGTTTCCGCGGCGTCGACTGGCCGCTGTTCGCGGTCTTCGGCGGCACCGCCACAGCCCTCATCTGGCTCATCGTCCTGTGGCAGAGCCCGAACACGCGCTACGCGGGCCTCGCCTGGCTTGCGCTCGGCTTCGCCAGCTACGTCGTCTACCGGCGCTGGGTGATCCGCGTGCCGCTGACCGAGACCGTGCGCGCGCCGATCCCGCTCGGCCCTGCACTCGCGCTCGAGTATCGGAACGTGCTGGTGCCCGTCATCGACCGGCACGACTCCGAGGCCGCCGTCGACCTCGCGTGCCGCCTGGCGACCGAGCGCGGCGCCTCGATCGTCGCCCTGACCGTGATCGAGATTCCGATGGAGCTGCCCCTCGAGGCGGAGCCCGCGCCGCAGAGCGAAGAGCAGGCGAACGACCTGCTCGACGAGGTGAAGGCGATCGGCGATGCGTACGGCGTGAATGTGATCGGCCGGATCGTGCGCGCGCGTCGGGCCGGGCGCGCGATCGTCGACGAGGCCAGGAGGCGGAACAGCGAGATCATCGTCATGGGCGCGCCGCGGAAAGACGCCCTTCGCCGCGGCCGGATCTTCGGCGGCACGGTCGACTACGTGCTCAAGAACGCGCCGTGCCGCGTGATGGTGGCGTCAGCCGAGCAGGCGGCGTGAACGCCCACAAGGGTTTCGCCGCGATCCTTGCCGTGATCGCGCTCGTGCTCGGGGCTGCGATCGTCGTCGAGACCGCGCTCCTGGGCGGAGGCGTCGGCTACGTGTTCGGCCTGCTGTTCTTCGCGCTCGGGGCCGGTCGGCTGTACCTCCTGCGCAAGCGCGGCTCGTAGCCGCCGCAGGCGGGAGTAACCTGCGCGCGTGGCGCGCAAGATCCCCGGGCTCCAGCGGGTCCTCGACGCGCCCGCGCTGTTCTCGGTCGCCTACGGGGAGATCGCCTCCTCGATCTACGTCGCGCTCGGGATCATCGTCGTCTACGCGCTCGGGCTCGCGCCGGAGGTGCTCGCGCTCGTGGGCGCGCTCTTCCTCGTCGTCTCGCTCTCCTACGCCGAGGGTACCGCTGCGATCCCGGAGACCGGAGGCGCCGCCACCTTCGTGCGCCGGGCCTTCAACGACCTCGTCGGCTTTCTCACCGGCTGGGCGCTCTTCCTCGACTACCTGATCGTGATCGCGCTCTCTGCGCTCTTCCTACCCCACTATCTGGCCGCGGCTTTCAACATCAAGGGGCTGAGCCACGATCCCTGGTCGCTCGTGGTGGCCGTGGGCGTGATCGCCGGCGTCGCCGCAGTCCGGCTCGTTCGCCGCTCGGGCTTCTACCGCTACGGGATCATCGTCGCGATCCTCGACCTCGTCACGCAGGTCGGCCTGGTCGCGCTCGGCTTCGCGCTCCTCTTCTCGCAGCGATGCACTCACCCGCGGGATCTCGATCGGGACCGAGCCCTCCTGGCACCGGATCGCGTTCGCGCTGCCGCTGGCGATGCTTGCCTACACGGGCCTCGAGACCGTGGCGAACCTCGCCGAGGAGACGCGCGAGCCCGGGCGCGATCTCCCGCGCAGCCTCTTCGCGGGAATCAGCCTCGTGGTCGTGATCTACGTCGCGATGGCGCTCGTCGCGCTCTCGGCGTTCCCGGTGAAGGACGGTCAGACCGAGCTCGGCCAGACCTGGCTGCGGGCGCCGCTGATGGGCATCGTCGCGGCGCTCAGCGGCGACCTGCCGTCCGGGCTCGCGACGGCGTTACGCGTGTACGTCGGGCTCACGGGCGCGCTGATCCTCCTCGTCGCCGTCACGACCTCGATCTCGGGCTTCACGCGGCTCGCGCACTCGCTCGGAGAGCACGGCCAGCTCCCGCGCGCATTCGGTCGCCTGAACCGAAGGACGCTCGTCTCGCCGGAGGCGATCGTGGCCGCGGCCGTGATCTCGATCGCGCTGCTACTCGGGACATCGTTCCTGACAGACGAGGTGACGTTCCTCGCCAGCCTCTTCAGCTTCGGCGTCCTGGCCGCGTTCACCGCGGCCCAGCTCGCCGTGATCAGGCTGCGCTACACCGAGCCCGACCTGAAGCGCCCGTACCGCGCCCCGGGCGGGATCCGCCTGCGCGGGGTGGAGGTTCCGCTGCCGGCCGTGATCGGGGCGGCGGGCACCTTCGCGATCTTCGTCATCGCCATGGTGACGCATGCGGGCGCGCGCTACGGCGGCCCGATCTGGCTCGCGGCGGGCCTCGTCGTCTACGGCCTCGTCCGCTGGAAGCGCGATGCGGGCCTGCTCGAGCGGATCGAGGCTCCGCCGGAGCACCTGCCCGAGATGGAGATCTCCAGCATCCTCGTCCCGATGAAGCTCGGGCTGATCGGCGAGGAGATGGTCGCGACCGCGGTCAAGCTCGCCCAGGAACGCGGCGCTCAGGTCGAGGCGCTGCACGTGATCCGCGTTCCGCTCGACCGGTCGCTCGACACGGAGCTCGGCGGCGAGGACGAGCGCGCCGCAGCCTCCCTGGACGAGGCGAAGCTGCTCGGAGCCGACTACGACGTGCCCGTGCGGGTCGAGACCGTCCGCGCTCGTTCGATCGGCGAGGCGATCGTGGACGAAGCGACGCGCCGCGGCGCCGACCTGATCGTCCTCGGCTCGGCGCCACGCTGGCGGCGCCAGTCGCGCTTCTTCTCGCCGACGGTCGAATACGTTTTGCGCAAGGCCCCGTGCGAGGTTCTGGTGGTCGCCTTCCCGGAGGGGGTCATGGAGGAAGACGGTGTCTAGGCGTGAGCCAAGGCGTCGCGTGCGACGCCGACCAGAAGAGGTCGTGACGGCTTTGCCGGCGCGGCCGTTTAACGCGCCTGCTTGGGTGAACGAGGCCGAGGGTCTGCCTGGTGATAGGCGCTAAGGTGAGTGTGTGAAGGCGCTCGTGATCGGTTGCGGCCGCGTCGGCTCCAGCATCGCCCTCCAGCTCGCGCGCGAAGGCTGGGAGGTGACGGCGGTCGACGAGAAGGAGGAGGCGCTCGGCCGGCTCGGGGAAAGCTGGCGAGGCGGGTTCGTCCTCGGGCACGGCATGGACACCGAGGTGCTGCGCGAGGCCGGGATCGAGGAGGCAGACGCGGTTGTGGTGTCGACCGACGGCGACAACACGAACATCGTCATCGGCCAGGTCGCACAGCAGCGTTTCGACAACCAGTGCGTCGTTGTGCGCCTGCTCGACCCTGCCCGCGCCGAGTTCTACCGCGAGCGCGGCCTGCGGACTGTCTGCCCGACCTCGGTCGCGATCGAGGTGCTCCTCGACGCGGTGCGCGCCTGCGAGGTGCGCCCGGCCGAGACCACGACCGCCTGATGTACATCCTCGTCGCAGGAGGCGGCAAGGTCGGCGCGAACTTCGCGCGCGTGCTGCTCAAGGACGACCGGCACGAGGTGACGCTGATCGAGCAGCGCCGCGACCGCTTCGAGCGACTCGAGCACGAGTTCGAGCACCAGGTCCAGCTCGGCGACGCGACCGAGATCTTCGTCCTCGAGCGCGCGGGCATCGCGCGGCCCCCGGACGTCGTGGTCGCGCTCACCGGCGACGACGAGGACAACTTGATCATCAGCCAGCTCGCGCGCGAGAAGTACGGCGTCCCGAAGGTGATCGCGCGCGTGAACGACCCGCGCAACCAGGCGCACTTCGACCTGCTCGGCATCTCGCCGACGGTCTCCGCCACGCGCGGCCTCATGGCGCTGATCGAGCACGAGGTGCCCGAGCACGACCTCGTCCACCTGCTCGAGCTCCGGAAGGAGAATCTCGAGATCGTCGAGGTGCTGATCGACGAGGACGCGCCGGCCGCCGGCAAGCGCGTCGAGGCGCTCGAGCTGCCGGAGGGGTCGCGCCTGATCTCCGTCATGCGCAACGGCCGCTCCGAGATCGCCGTCGGCTCGACGGAGCTGCAGGCGGGCGACCAGGTGCTGGCGATCCTCCAGCCCGGCAAGGAAGACGAGCTCAAGCGGGTGCTGCTCAAGGCATGACGCGCTGGGTCGGGTCCTCGCGGCGCTCGTCGTGGTAGCGCTTCCCAGTGTCGCCTGCGGGAGCGTCGAGCGGCCGCGCGCGCAGCAGGCCCTCCACATGAGCCTTGTGGCCTCCGGGTTCTCCGATCCCGTGTTCGTCGGCGCGCCGCGCGGTCAGCCCGGCCGCCTGTACGTCGTCGAGCAGCCGGGCGTGATCCGGCTCCTGATCAACGGCAAGCTCCGTGCGAGGCCGTTCCTCGACATCCGCTCCCGGGTCGGGAGCAGCGGCTCGGAGCAGGGACTGCTCTCGATGGCGTTCCACCCGAACTACCGGAACAACCACCGCTTCTACGTCGACTACACGGACAGGAACGGCGACACGCGCGTCGTCGAGTTCCGCTCGAACGGCGCCGTCGGGCTCCCGAGCACCGCGAGACAGCTCCTGTTCGTCGACCAGCCCTACGCGAACCACAACGGCGGCCAGCTCGCAGTTCGGCCCGGACGGGCAGGCTCTACGTCGGCATGGGCGACGGCGGCTCCGGCGGCGACCCGCAGAATCACGCGCAGACCCTGAGCTCCCACCTCGGCAAGCTCCTGCGCCTGAACGTGAACAGGCGCGGGGCCAAGTGGCAGATCGCCGGCTACGGCCTGCGGAACCCCTGGCGCTTCTCGTTCGACCGCGCGAACGGCGACCTCTACATCGGCGACGTCGGCCAGGACAGCTGGGAGGAGATCGACTACGCGACGCGCCGCGCAGCAGAGGAAGCTGAACAACTACGGCTGGCGACGTCTACGAGGGCCGCTCGCGCTACGAGCCCAACGAGCAGGTCGAACCCGGCCGGCACCCTCGTCTTCCCGATCCTGGTCTACAGCCACAGCGCCGGCTGCTCGATCACGGGCGGCTACGTCTACCGCGGCAAGGCGATCCCGTCCGCGCGCGGGCCGCTACTTCTACGGCGACTACTGCTCCGGGACGATCTGGAGCCTCCGCTCGGCGAAGGGGAGGCTCGTCGGCAACCGCCGCGAGCCGTTCACGTCGGGTCGCTCTCGTCTTCGGGAGGACTCGGCCGGCAATCTCGACGCCGTCTCGCTGCAAGGAAGCGTCTACAGGCGGAGCCGTACGCCGTCTCGCATGTGTCGAGCGGCGTCGCATGATCGTGAACGGCGCGGGTGCGGAGTCTGCGCCGGGTCAGGCCGTAGCCGTTTAGCCGGTCCGGCCGCGCACCTGCGGGCCCTGCTGGCCGAGCGCCGCGTAGGCGAGCGCCTGCAGCGACTCGTTCAGCGAGCGCAGCTCGTGGGCGAGCCGGAGGAAGCCCTCGGCGTGGTCGAGGCGCTTGTTGAGCGTTTGGAGCTCGGCGCGGAGCGCGTCGAGCCGCTCGAGCACGGCGTCGAGCTGCCGGTCGTCGAAGCTCTTGTGGTCTGGCACGGGCTTGATTCTACGGAGAGGACGGCGTGCAGCGCTTAGCTGCCATGTAGACGAGTAGGCCGATCGCCAGGCCAGTCGCGTCGAACGCGACGTCGAACGGTGACGCGTGGCGGCCGCGGACGAAGTGCTGGTGGATCTCGTCGGTGACCGCGTAGGCGAGCCCGACCAGGAGCGCGGGCAGCTCGCGCCCGAGCGCGCGCATGAGCAAGGCGCCGAGGATCGCGTACTCGGTCAGGTGCGCGCCCTTGCGCAGGATCGTGTCCCAGGTCCCGAGACCGGTCGACAGCGACGGAACCGAGGAGAGCGCGAAGATCAGCGCCGCCCAGATCACGACCGGGGCCCAGAGCCAGAATCGCCGCGAGAGAGCCATCGAGGGGCGATGATAGGCTCGCGCCCATTAGGCGAACGGTGAGGGAACCCGGTGCAAGTCCGGGACGGTCCCGCCGCTGTGAGGGGAGACGCTCCGCGCCGAGACGCCACTGGCCCGAGGGCCGGGAAGGCGGCGAGGGAGGGAGCCCCGAGTCAGAAGACCTGCCGCCCGCCTCCAATCCGAACCCCTCGCGGAAGGAGGATTCGTGTCAAGGCGTCTCTTCATGCTCGTCGCCGTCTGTGCGGCGGCTCTCTTGGTGGTTCCGTCGGCTCTCGCGCTGCGCGTGCACGTCCGGGTCGAGGGCAAGACCCGCACCATCTTCGGCCCGGCCGAGCCGTCGATCGGCGTGCCAGCTGAACGCGCTCGACGCCCTCGAGTCGGCGAGCTTCAGGGCGAGTTCTACTACCACGTCACGCCCACGGCCTACGGGCCCTACGTCGACCAGGTCGGGCGGTACGCGGCCGACGTTTCGAGCGGCTGGGTGTTCAAGGTGAACGGCGTCTCCCCGCCCGTCGGCGCGGACGCAGGTGACGCTGAAGACCGGCGACCACGTGCTCTGGTACTGGGCGACATTCGGCCCGACCGGCGGCCCGGAGACGCTCGTCCTGCAGAGCCGCGGGCGGAGGCTGCTACCGCGTTCTGGCCCAGGACGACAACGGGAAGACGCGGCTCGCGCGCGGCGCGGTCCTGCACGTCGGTGTCCGTTCCGTGCGCGCGCGGACCGGCTCGGCCTGCATCGGGCGGCACCGTGGCCCTGTACGGGCGACGCTTGAAAGACGCGGTTCGCTCGAACGCGTTGGCGTGACTCGGGTCGCCCTCCTCGCTCTCGTCGCAGCGCTCGTCGCCGGGTGCGGCTCGGCGGCCGGAGGCTCCGGGCGGGCCACGCTCTGGGTCACCCGGGATCGCGGGAAGGTCGTCCTGCATCGCGCGAGGGTGCCGGCCGGGCTGACCGCGATGCAGGCGCTCGCGCGCGAGGCGAAGCTCGAGACCCGCTACGGCGGTCGCTACGTGCAGGCGGTCGACGGCGTCGAGGAGGGCGGCCGGCGCGCCTGGTTCTACTACGTGAACGGCTACCTCGCCGACCGCGGCGCCGCCGACTACCGGCTCCACGCCGGCGACGTCGAATGGTGGGACTACCGGAGCTGGCGCGATCCGGCCCAGGATCCCGGTCGTCGTCGGCGCGTTCCCCGAGCCCTTCCTGCACGGATACGCGGGCAAGCTGCGGCCGGCGGTCGTCGTCACGGACGACGCCGGCGGGACGCGCGATTGCGCGCAGGCTCCACGCGCGGCTGCTGCCGCCGACGGCTCGCGCTGCCGCGAGACGCGAACGTCCTGGTGCTCGTCCCGGGAGCGCCGACGACGTTTCGGGCGCGGCTCGCCGGCGGCGGCCCGGGAGTCGCCGGTGCGGCATGACGTTCACCGGCGACCCGCGCTCGCTCCCTCGCTACCGGCTCAGGTACTCGGTGCCGTGAGCCCGGTGCCCGCAGCGGCGCTGCTGGCCGGCCTCGCCGTGGCCGCGTTGCTCGCCGACCGGCCCGAGTCGGTCGCCGCGATCACGGTCGTGCTGCTCGTCGTCTGCCTCCGCGCTCCCGCCGACCGGCGGCGGATGTACCTCGTCGGCGCGCTTCGTCTCGGGCCTGGCCGTCGTGCTCGTGACGCCGTTCGTGGAGACGATCGGCTCGCATCCGCTCTGGACCGGCCCGATCGTGCCGGTGCTCGGCCAGCTCGACGTCACGAGCGAGGAGCTCCGTAACGGCATCTTCCAGGGGCTGCGGCTGACCGCGGTCGCGCTCGCGTTCGCGGCCTACGCGCTGCTGCTCGACCACGACCGGCTCGTGCAGTCGGCGGCCTTCGCGCGGCGGTCGGTGCTCGCGGTCGCGCTCGCGACGCGGCTCGTGCCGACGCTCGAGCGGGACGCGTCCGGACTCGTCGAGGCGCTGCGCGGCCGCGGGGTGGAGGTGACCGGTCTGCGCGGACGGGCGCGGCTGCTCTCGCCGCTGCTCGCGGGCTCGCTCGAGCGCGCGCTGAACCTCGCCGAGGCGATGGAGGCGCGCGGCTACGGGCGGCGCGGGGCGACGCGGGCGCCGAGGCCGGCGTGGGGCGCGGTCGAGCGGCTGGCGCTGGCGGCGGGCGCGCTCGCGGTCGTGCTGGGGGCGCTGTGGCTCTAGCGCGCGTCGAGCGGCTCTCGTTCGCCTATCCGGAGGGCCGGCCGGCGCTCTCGCGACGTCTCGTTCGAGCTCGGCCCGGGGAGGTCGTCGTGCTGCTCGGCCCGTCCGGCTCGGGCAAGTCGACGCTGCTGCGCGCGCTCGCCGGGCTCGTGCCGCACTTCCACGGCGGGCGCTTCGCGGGACGGGTCGAGGTCGCCGGCCTCGACACGCGCACGACGCGGCCGGCGGAGCTCGCGGGAACGGTGGCGCACGGTCTTCCAGGACCCCGAGGACCAGGTCGTCTTCACGGGCGTCGAGAACGAGGTCGCGTTCGGGCTCGAGAACCTCGGCACGCCGCCCGGCTGAGATCCGACCGCGCGTCGGCCGAGGCGCTCGCGCGGTCGGCGCCGCGCACGCTCGCGGAGCGGCCGGTCGCGGAGCTCTCCGGCGGCGAGCTGCAGCGCGTGTGCCTCGCCTCGGCGCTCGCGCTCGAGCCGCAGCTGCTGCTCCTCGACGAGCCGACCTCGCAGCTCGACCCGGACGGCGCCGCGGACGCGATCGAGCTCGCGCGCTCGTCGGGCGCGGCCGTCGTCGTCTCGGAGCAGCGGCCGGAACGCGTGCTCGACGCCTGCGACCGCGTGCTCTTCGTCGAAGACGGTCGGATCGTGCTCGACGCGCCGCGAGCTGAGGCCCTCGCGCAGCTTGCCTCGGGCCTGGCTGCCTCGTCGAGGTCGACCTGCAGGACGCGGAGCCCACGGGCGAGCTCGTGTGCCGCCTCGAGGGCGTCTCGTTCGCCTACGCCGCGAGCGGCCCGTGCTCGAGGGAGGCGAGCCTCGAGCTCCGTCGCGGCGAGGTCGTCGCGCTCGCTCGGCCCGAACGGCTCCGGCAAGACGACGCTCGCGAAGCTCGCGGCCGGGCTGCTCGAGCCGCGGCGGGCCGGGTCGTCGCGCAACGGCCGAGCCTGCTACCTGACCCAGGATCCCGGCCGTTACCTCGTCGCCGAGCGGGCGGACGAGGAGGTCGCGCTCGCGGTCGGCGGCGATCTCGGCCGGGCGCGGCTGGCGCTCGCCGAGGTGGGGCTTGCCGACCGACGCGGACCGCCACCCGCGCGATCTCTCGAGCGGCGAGCGCGAGCGCCTCGCCCTGGCCGCGGTGCTCGTCGCCGAGCCCGAGCTGCTCGTCCTCGACGAGCCGACCCGCGGCGTCGACCCGGAGCGGAAGGACGAGCTGACGGAGCTCCTGCGCTGCCAGGCTCCGGGCCGCGCGACGCTCGTCGTCACGAACGACCACGTCTTCGCCTCGGCGGTGGCCGACCGCGTCGTCTCGACCGTGTCCGACCCGGAACGCGAGGTCTCGCTTGCCTAGGCTGGCGGTCGCGCTGGCCCTGGCCGCGGGCGCCCTCGCCGTCGCCTGGACGGCGCTCCGGCCCGAGGACGCCGCGCTCTCGCTGCTCCTGGTCGCGGGTGCGCTGATCGTCGCAGGGGTCGCCTGGCTCGAGTCTGGGCCGGGGTCGAGCAAGGAGCTGGTGCTGATCGCGACGCTGGCCGCGGCAGCCGCCGCCGGGCGCGTCCTCTTCGCGGCGATTCCCAACGTCCAGCCGGTGACCGTGATCGCCGTCGTGGCCGGCGTCGCGCTCGGTCCGCGGGCAGGCGCCACCATCGGAGCGCTCGCGGCGTTGATCTCGAACTTCTACCTCGGCCAGGGCGCATACACGCCGTGGCAGATGCTGGCCTGGGGCCTGTGCGGCCTGATCGGCGGGCTCGCAGCGCCGCTCCTGCGCCGCCGTGTGCCGCTCGCGCTCACGTGCTTCGCGCTCGGGTTCGCGTTCGACGCGCTGCTGGACGTCTGGGAGTGGCTCAGCTTCTATCCGCACACCTGGCAGGCATTCGCGGCGCTCTGGGTGCGCGGGATCTCGTTCGACGTGGCGCACGCGACGGGGAACCTGCTGCTGGCGCTCGCGATCGGGCCCGAGTTACGACGGCTGCTCGAGCGCTACGCGCGCCGGCTGAAGGCCGTGGTCGTATGGGCGTGAGGCTCGCTGCGGTCGTTGCCGCCACGGCGGTCGCGGCGACGCCGACCGCGTACCTTCAGGGACGGCAAGCGCCGGGCGGCGGCTTCTCTGAGGCTGGCGGCTCGGCGAGCCCGCAGCTGACGGCCTGGGCCGCTCTCGGTCTGAAGGCGGCCGGCTCCGACCCGGGAAACGCGCTCGACTATCTCGTCGCGCACGAGGGAGAGCTGACCGAGGCGACCGACGTCGAGCTCGTCGCCCTCGCCGAGAGCGCGCTCGGGCGGCGGCCGGTCGCGCTGCTGGCGCGCATTCGCAAATGGCAGCGATCGAACGGTGCGATCGGGCCGACGGTCAATTCCACCGTCTGGGGCATCCTCGCGCTGCGCCAGGCGGGCGAGAAGGCTCCGCGACCGGCGGTTCGCCTCGTGCTCCACCGCCAGGCCAAGAGCGGGGGGTGGGGGTGGTACGCGGGCGGAAAACCCGACTCGAACGACACCGCCGCCGCGATTCAGGCGCTTCGGGCCGCGGGCGTGCGCGGAGCCCCTATCCGCCGCGGGCTCGCGTACCTGCGGCGCCTGCAGAACAAGGACGGCGGCTTCGAGCTCTCTCCGGGACGAGGCTCCGACGCGCAATCGACGTCCTGGGCGATCCAGGCCTTCGTCTCCGCGCACAAGCCGGCCCCGCGCGGATCGATCGCCTACCTGCGCCGGCTGCGCCGCGCCGACGGGAGCTTCCGCTACTCGGCTCGCTACGCGACGACGCCCGTCTGGGTCACCTCGCAGGTGCTACCGGCTCTCGCTCGGCGGCCTTTCCCTCTCTAGGACCCAGCTCGTCTGGTCGTAGAGCGGCCGGTAGGCGAGCCGGTTGTTGATCGCGAGCATGCCCGCGTTGCCGGATTCGTTCTCGGTCAGGATCCGCTCGAAGCCGTTCGCCGCCGCCCAGCGCGCCGCCGCGGCCTTGACCGCGAGACCGAGGCCCTGACGGCGAAACTCCGGGAGCGTCGCCGTCATCAGGTTGTACGCGAGCCCGCGAGCCGGGTCGACGGTCAGGAACGCGAGCGACACCGGCCGCCCGTCGGCGAGCGCGACGAAGCTTCCTTCGTCAGAGAGGTCGGGCGCGCCGAAGTCGTCGAGCTTCCAGCCCGCGAGGTCGAGCTCGGTCTCGGGCTCGTCGCCTGGCATGTCGACCTCGCCGGCCGCGCAGATCGCGTAGAGATCGTCGATCCGCTCACGTACCTCGCCGAGCGGCACGACGGGGACGGAAGGCTCGGGCAGCTCCCCGTCGAGTAGCTCGAGCGCGGAGACGACGTCGTGGCCGCGGCACGTGAATCCCCGTCGCTCGAGGAAGCGCGTGCCTGCAGGGTCGCCGTCGACCCAGGTGCGCAGCCGCCAGGCGCCTCGCGCGCACAGGTACTCCTCCACCTCGAGGTAGAGCGCGTCACCCAGGCCGCGGCCGCGCCGCTCGGGGTGCACGCCGAGCCAGAAGCGGCCCTTGCCGCGGGTCGGCACCGCCCACTCGAACCCCGCGAACGCCGAGCCGGCGATCTCGCCGTCCAGCTCTGCGACCCACTCGCGCCGCTCCTCGCGCGCGATGCGGCGGCTCGCCCGGTGCCAGATCGAGGCCGCCGTCGCGATCTGGTGCGGGTTGACCGCGAGCTCGAGTCGCGCGACCGCGGACGCGTCGTCCTCGCGCAGCTCCCGGATCACGGTGCCGCCAGCCCTCCGTCCTCCGGCCGCACCAGGCGTCCGTCGGAGACGAGCTCGTCGACCAGCTCCGGCGAAACCGGCCACGAGAACCACCCGCGCGCCTCTCGCTCGGGAGCGACCACGGCCGCCCGCACGGCTGCGACGAAGAGCGCGTCGAGCCCTCCGCTCGCGCGCGGGACCTCGAGCTGGTCCCAGCGCCGCAGCTCGGACGTGTGCCGGTGCCGACCGTCCCGATCGAGCACGACCTGACGCGAGACGACCGCCCCGACCCGCTCGAGCCTCGCCCGCACTCCGCGCAGCGCCTTCGCGGAGAGGCCGAGCTCCTCCTTGACCTCGTCCAGCAGGCTCGGACCGGCGCTCGCGAGATGGGCCACGAGTCTCGCCGCGTCGCCTCCGTCTCCCTCGGCGTCGGCCAGCGCCGCGCGGCAGAGCGGGTCGGCCAGCGCCGCGACCTCGTCCGTCACGAAGACGCCGGTCCCGCGCAGCAGCCGCAGCCAGTGGATCCCAGGGCGCTGCCGGAGCTCGAATCCCCAGGGCCACTTGGTCTTCGGGTAACCTGCGAAGCCCTTGCCACCTGGCTTGTACGGCTCCTCGTGACAGGCGCCGTAGAGGCTGGGCAGCCAGCAACTCGGCGTCAGCGTCACGACGCCCCGCTCGCGGACGAACGCCTCGGCGTCGGCAAGAGACTCGAGGGCAAGCGCCGGCCGGAGGCGCAGCGCCACCTCACGTTGCTGGTGCAGCTCGTCCACCCGACCTATGTTCGCGGAGTTCCCTCGACCAGGGGTTCGCACGGCCGCGACGAACTGCCGATGCCGTGAGAGTGCAGGTGGGCCGCCGCAGCCTCATCGCCGCCATTGGCCTGACCTCCGTGGTGGCTGTCTTTCTACTCGTTCGCCGAACCGGCACGAGCGTGATCCACGCTGCGGCGACACCGGACTGGTTGCTCCTGCTCGCCGGCGTCACGCTCTGCGCAGCCGTCCAGCCGCTCCGCGCCTGGGCCTGGTCGTCCACGGTGCGCTCGCCCGTCGGCTTTCGCGCCGTCTACGCGGCGAGCTCGATCGGCTCGTTCCTCGACACCGTCCTCCCGGGACGGATGGGCGAGGCCTCGAAGGTCGCCGTGCTGAAGGTCGCGGCCGGGCCGCGCTGGCCCGGGGTCTCGCGCGCGGGGGGAAGCCTGATGTGCGCGCACCTGCTCGAGTGCGTCGCCTTCGTCCTCGTCGGCGCAGCCTCGGCCTTCTTCCTGCCTCTTCCCACGTGGGCGCGCGTCGCGCTGCTCGTCGGCCTGCCGCTCGCCGTCGGCGCATTGCTGCTCGCATCGGCGCTGAACAAGCGCCTGGGCCACCGGCTGCCGGAACAGGTCGGCGCCTTCCTCGCCGGGGCCGCGGCCCCGCGCAGGATCATGCTGCGCGCCGGCCTGATCCTCGTCGTCACCTGGGTCGCCCGCTGGTTCGCAGTCCTGCTCTTTCTCCGCGCAGTCGGCGTCCACGTCGGCGTCGGCTCGGCGCTCCTGTACATGGTCGTGACCGGTCTCGCGAACACGATGCCGTTCCTCCCCGGGAACATCGGCCTCTACCAGGGAGCGGCGATCGGCGCGCTCGCGCTCTCGGGCCACCAGGGGACGAAGGTCGTCGCGGCGAGCCTGCTCACACCGGCCGCCGTCAGCCTCGCCACGGCAGCCGCCGCGACGGTTGGCCTCGCGCTCTACGCGCGTAACATCGGCCAGCTCGGCCGCGCCGCGATTCGCGCTTAGCCGAGTTCTGACGGATCCGCAAGCGCGCCGTCGCGGCCGACGTAGCCCTTCTTCGCCCCGACGACGAGCATGACGAGATCCTCGTCGCCGATGCTGGTCACCTGCCGCGGGGTCGTCGACTCGACGTGACAGAGCCCGCCCGGCCCCAGTTCGCATGACTCCCCTGGAACGTCGAACCGCGCCTTTCCGGAGTGCACGAAGTAGAGCTCGTCCTGCTCGTGGTGGAAGTGCGGCCGCCCGACGATCCCTGGCGCGAGCACGAGCACGTTCACCCCGAACGCGCTGACGCCGAGCTTCTTGCCGCACCTTGCGGAAGACGCCGTCGCCCATCTCGTCGATCGATCCGAACGCGTAGCTCACGAAAGCGAGCGTAGGCGATCGAGGCCGCACGGGCGAGCTACAGGCGCAAGGCGGGAGAATGAGCGTCATGGACAACTCCGGTGGCGTGAGTCAGCCTCGTAGAAGGAGGAGGCTCGGCGCCGCAGTCGCCCTCGGCGCCTGCGCCGTGCTCTGGCTGCTCGGCCTCGGCGCGGCCCACCATGCATTGGGCATCGTCTGGGTTGCCTCGGGGTTTCTCACGTGCCTCCTCGGCCTGGCCGTCGCGATCGGGCGCGCGCGGGTGCGGCGCGGGGACACGTGGCAGGCGGCGTTCGTCGCAGCACCCGTCTCGTTGCTCGGACCGCTCAGCGCGACGCTTCTGCTGGTCCCGCCGGTGCGGCGCTCGCTTCGCGAGGTTCCACGCCAGATGCGCGCGCAAGGCGAGGAGCTCGAAGCCCTGGGACACGCTCCTGACCAGGCTGCTGTGGCATATCGCCGGGGCGCTTCGGTCGCGCTCGGGCTGGCGGCGGCAACGGTCGCCTTCTTGAGCGGCCTCATCATCAGCGTCTGGCTCGCCTTCGCGAGCAGCACGCTGGTGGGCGGGGACGGCGTGGCCTTCGGCCTGGGCATGGCGCTCATCGTCGGCATCGCCGGGTTCGTCGGCGTGCTCATCGCCCAGTTCTGGCAGTGGGCGCTCGTAGGCCTCGAGCTGACCGCGGCCGCCGTCATGGTCGCTGCGATCGTCGGCGTCGCGGTCGACGGCGGTGCCTTGCACTGGCAGGACGGTAGCCGTGTGAGCGTCAGCTTCCTCTACTGGCTGTGGGCGCTCGTCGCGATCCTCTTCCTGTGCGGGTCCGCGATGGCCTGGAGGCGACCCGGCACATAGGCGGTGCGACGGCCGCCTGCGCTGCGGCTAGCATCGACCGGTGGCCGTTGCCTCGCCCGAGCGCTATCTCGCCGACCTGAACCCGGCGCAGCGCGAGGCGGTCCTGGCCACCGAGGGCCCGCTGCTCGTGGTCGCCGGCGCGGGCTCGGGGAAGACGCGCGTCCTCACCTACCGCGTGGCGCACCTGATCCACGCCTGCGGGGTGAAGCCGAACGAGATCCTCGCGATTACGTTCACGAACAAGGCCGCGGGCGAGATGCGCGAGCGGCTCGAGGACCTGCTCGGCCCGGTCGCGCGCGCGATCTGGATCCTGACCTTCCACGCCGCCTGCGGCCGGATCCTGCGCCGCGAGGCGCCGCGGCTCGGCTACCGCTCGAACTTCACGATCTACGACCAGGCCGACCAGGTGCGGCTGACCAAGGCCTGTCTCGAGGAGCTCGAGCGCGACCCGAAGCGCTTCGTCCCGCGAGGCATCCACGCGCAGATCTCGGCCGCGAAGAACCAGCTCGTCACGCCGGCCGAGTACGCCCAGCGCGTCGCCTCCTTCTACGACCAGACCGTCGCCGAGGTCTACGACCTCTACCAGCGCCGGATGTTCGCGTCGAACGCGGTCGACTTCGACGACATGCTGATGCTGACCGTGCAGGTGCTCGAGCGCTTCCCCGAGGCCCTGGAGCGCTGGCAGAAGGCGTTCCGCTACGTGCTCGTCGACGAGTACCAGGACACGAACCACGCCCAGTACCGCCTGCTGCAGCTGCTCGCCCAGAAGCACCGCAACGTCTGCGCGGTCGGCGACCCGGATCAGTCGATCTTCGGCTGGCGGGGAGCCGACATCGGCAACATCCTCGAGTTCGAGAGGGACTTCCAGGGGACACGCACCGTCGCGCTGGAGCAGAACTACCGCTCGACGAACACGATCCTCGAGTCGGCGAACGCGGTCATCTCGCACAACCGCGAGCGCAAGCCGAAGAACCTCTGGTCGGAGCTCGGCGAGGGCGAGCCCGTACGCGCGCTCGAGGTCGAGGATGAGCACGCGGAGGCGCGCTTCGTCGCGGCCGAGATCGCCGCGCTCGTCGAGGAGGGCTACAACGGCAGCGAGGTCGCGGTCTTCTACCGGACGAACGCGCAGTCCCGTGTGCTCGAGGACGTGCTCGTTCGCCAGGGGATCGCCTACCAGGTGATCGGCGGGCCGCGCTTCTACGAGCGTGCCGAGATCAAGGACGTGATCGCCTACCTGCAGGCGATCGACAACCCCTATGACGCGGTCTCGCTGCAGCGGATCGCCAACCGCCCTCGCCGTGGGATCGGCGATGCGAGCCTCGCGCGGCTCCAGGCCCACGCGGACGCCAGCGGGATCTCGCTCTGGGAGGCGTTCGGCCAGCCCGAGGAGGCCGGAATCGCGGCCGCGCCGCTCCGGGCGGTGCAGCAGTTCCACACGCTGCTCCAGTCGCTCCAGTCCGGCGCGCTCGAGCTGGACGTGTCCGAGTTGCTCGAACGGGTGGTGCAGCGAAGCGGCTACTTCGACGCGCTCGAGGCCGAGCGGACGATCGAGAGCCAGGGGCGCCTCGAGAACCTGCACGAGCTGATCGGCGTCGCGCGGGAGTTCCAGCACGACTCGGCGGAGCCCTCGCTGTCGGGCTTCCTGCAGGAGATCTCGCTCTACTCTGACCAGGACGCGATGCGCGGCGAGCAGAGCCTCGTCACACTGATGACGCTCCACACGGCGAAGGGGCTCGAGTTCCGGGCCGTCTTCATGATCGGGATGGAGGAGGGGATCTTCCCGCACTCGCGCTCGCTCGAAGAGCAGGGGCTCGAGGAGGAGCGGCGGCTCTGCTACGTCGGCATGACGCGGGCCCAGGAGCGGCTCGTGCTGACCCACGCGAGCGCGCGGTCGCTCTGGGGGAACCGCTCCTACAACCTGCCCTCGCGCTTCCTCGACGAGCTGCCCGAGTCACGCGTGGACAGGCACCGGCTCGAGCCCGCCTCCTGGTCGAAGTACGGGGCAACGGGGATCGCGCCGCGCTCGGATGTGCCGTCGCTCTCGACGGGCGACTCGGTCCGGCATGAGACGCTCGGCGAAGGCGTCGTCACCGCGATGGAGGCCGGCGGCATCGTCACGGTCCGCTTCGCGACGGACGGGAGCGAGCGGCGCCTGATGCTCGACTACGCGCCGCTGGAGAGAATCGGCTAGTGGCGATCGAGGTCAGGGTCTGCGCGCCCGAGGAGGTGCGGCGAGCGCTCGACCCCATCTGGCACTACTTCGGCAGCCGGGCAAAGGATGAGGACGTCGAGCGGTTCGCGCCGATCCTCCCGGCCGAGCGCGTGCATGCCGCGTTCGACGACGGCGCGATCGTCGGCGGAGCAGGCGCATACCTGTTCGAGACCACCGTTCCGGGCGGCGCCCAGGTGCCCACTGCGGGCGTGATGGGCGTCGGCGTGCTCCCGACGCACCGGCGACGCGGAGCGCTCACGCAGCTCATGCATGAGCAGCTCGCCGGCGCGCACGAGCGGGGCGAGCCGCTCGCGACGCTGTACGCGACCGAGGCGATGATCTACACGCGGTTCGGCTATGGGCCGGGCGCCCTCGCCGGGAACATCGAGCTGGCGAAGGAGCACGCGCGGCTCCGCGAGGACGAGCCGATCGGCCAGGCGCGAATCGTCGAGACCGAGGAGGAGGCACTCGAGTTGCTTCCGGGCATCTACGAACGGGTTCAGGCGGAGACGGTCGGCATGTTCTCGCGCTCGCCCGGCTGGTGGAAGGTTCGGCGGCTGGCCCGATCGCCCATGCGCAAGGGCGGCGAACAGGTGCGCGTGGCGATCGAGATCGACGGCGCGCTCGAGGCCTACGCGCTCTACCGCCTCGACTTCGGCCTCCGGCACATGGTGACCGAGACGAAGCTGGACGTCACGGAGGCGCTGGGCACCTCGCCGCGGGCGCTCGCGGCGATCTGGCGGTACCTGCTCGCGATCGACTGGGTGGCGCGAATCGACGCGTCCTGGCTGCCGGTCGATCACCCGCTCTTCTTCTGGCTGCGAGAGCCGCGGCGCCTTCAGTTCACGGCCGTCGAAGGTCTCTGGGTGCGCGTCGTGGACGTCGGCGCCGCGCTCGCGGCGCGCCGTTTCGGGGAGGGATCGGTCGTGCTCGACGTGCGGGATGAGGTCTGTCCGTGGAACCAGGCGGGCTGGCACGTCGAGAACGGAGCCGTCGATCGAACCACCGCCGAAGCCGACGTGGCGCTCGACGCTTCAGCGCTCGGCTCCGTGTACCTAGGAGGATTCACGTTCAACCAGCTCGCGCGGGCGAGCCGAGTCGAGGAGCTGAAGCCCGGCGGCCTGGAGCGAGCGGACGCGCTCTTCCGCACGGCGCGACAGCCGTGGTGCCCCGAGATCTTCTAGCGGAGCTCCTTGTTCGACTCCATGTCGAACCACATCGCGAAGAGAGAGAAGAGCAACCCGAACAACAGCAGCAGCGCGATCAGCACGACCACCCCGACTGTCGCGTCGTAGCCAACGATCTTGAGCACGACCTGGTAGACGCCGAGCGCGAAGCCGAGCACCAGCGAGATCAGCCCGAAGACGTAGAAGAAAACGAGCGGGTGGAAGTCCCGGATCACGTACTTCTGCCACATCCGCCACCAGAAGCACTTGAACAGCAGCCACGAGATCGCCGGGATCACGCGGCGCAGGCGAATCCCGGAGCGCTCGCCCACGCCGTAGATCGGCCGGGAGGGCACGTCGCGCACCTTCGCGTTCCAGACGTTCAGGTGGACGAGCATGTCGTTCGGGAACCCGTAGCGCGGGTAGAGGTTGTCGAGGTCGAGCCGCTCTAGCATCGGCCGCGAGATCGCGGTGTAGCCCGACTGCGCGTCGGCGATGTGCCAGTAGCCGGAGGCGATCTTCGTCCAGAGCGAGAGCACGGCGTTTCCCAGGTAGCGGCTGTGCGGGATCAGCTGCCATGCCTGGCCCGTGAAGAGGCGGTTCGCCTTCGCGTAGTCGACCTCACCGCGCGCGACCGGCTCGACGAGATGATTCAGGTCGTCCGGGTCCATCTGGTTGTCGGCGTTCATGACGACGGTGACCTCCGCGCCGTCCTCGAGCGCCTGCCGGTAGCCGGTGACGATGGCCGCCCCGACGCCGCCGTTCCGCTCGCGCGTGAGCACCGAGATCCGCGGATCCCGCTCGCCGACCTCACGGGCGCGCGCTGCGGTTGCGTCACGGGACGCGTCGTCCACCACGTAGATGCGGTCGACCGACTCCGGGATGCCGCTCAGGGTCGCGGGGAGGAGTTCCTCCTCGTCGTACGCGGGGATGACGACAGAGACACTTTTGCCCTCGATCAAGGGGCGGTCAGCCTAACGGCTCGGCCTGCTCGCACGTACCTCTTTCAGGGGACGCGGTGGCGCCGAGCCGCGATTACCGTCAGGCGTTGCGGCACCACATGGTGCTCCGCCCGGCTGGCCAGCTCCTCACGTGACCAACAATCGCGTCTTCATCACGTCCTTGATCGCCCTCCTGGTGGGCGCTGCCGTGCTCGTGAGCGGCGGCGCTGCCAAAACCTCGGGCGGCGACGGGAAGATCTATGCCTGCGCCGGCAAGAAGAACGGGCTGCTCCGCCTCGTCAAGGCGAAGAAGAAGTGCCACGGGAAGGCGCACAAGGTCAGCTGGAACGTGAAGGGCCCAAAGGGCGCCAAGGGTGATCGCGGTGCGCAGGGTGCGCGCGGCGCAACCGGCCTCGCCGGCGCGGCCGGCGCCAACGGTGCGAAGGGCACGACGGGAAGCGCCGGCTCGGCCGGCGCCAAGGGAGCAACAGGTTCTCGGGGGGCAACGGGGGCGAAGGGCGCGACCGGCGCGAAGGGCGCAACGGGCGCGAATGGATCAACGGGAGCTAGAGGCGCGACCGGCCCGGCGGGTGCTGTTGGCCCGACCGGCGCAAAGGGCGCGACCGGAGCGAACGGGACGACGGGCGCAAAGGGCACGACCGGCGCTCGCGGTACCACAGGACCCGCCGGTGCGGTGGGGCCGACTGGGGCCAAGGGCGCAACGGGGGCCAACGGATCGATCGGCGCGAAGGGCACGACCGGAGCGAAGGGCGCGACCGGGGCCAAGGGTTCGACTGGAGCTAACGGAACCACCGGCGTCAAGGGTTCGACGGGCGCGAAGGGTTCTACGGGCGTCGTCGGCGCTACCGGTGCGAAGGGAACCACGGGCGCGAAGGGCGCGACCGGAGCAGCAGGTGCCACCGGCGCCAAGGGCACAACGGGCGACCGCGGAACGACCGGGGCCAAGGGAGCCACGGGAGCCAACGGATCGACCGGGGCGAACGGTGCGACCGGAGCCAAGGGCGCCACCGGAGCAAATGGTGCAACTGGCGCGGTTGGCGCAACCGGTGCGAAGGGCGTGACCGGAGCAGCAGGTGCCACCGGCGCCAGGGGCGCAACTGGTGCACGAGGCGCCACCGGCCCGGCTGGTGCTCAAGGCCCGACAGGTGCGAAGGGTGCCGCTGGCGCTACCGGCGCCAAGGGCACAACGG
The DNA here is from genome assembly GCA_963746635.1 of uncultured Actinomycetes bacterium. Lineage (GTDB taxonomy): Bacteria > Actinomycetota > Thermoleophilia > Gaiellales > Gaiellaceae > AC-32. The sequence continues at coordinate 41,697 of CAVVBZ010000021.1, forward strand.
GCGACCGCGGAACGACCGGGGCCAAGGGAGCCACGGGAGCCAACGGATCGACCGGGGCGAACGGTGCGACCGGAGCCAAGGGCGCCACCGGAGCAAATGGTGCAACTGGCGCGGTTGGCGCAACCGGTGCGAAGGGCGTGACCGGAGCAGCAGGTGCCACCGGCGCCAGGGGCGCAACTGGTGCACGAGGCGCCACCGGCCCGGCTGGTGCTCAAGGCCCGACAGGTGCGAAGGGTGCCACTGGCGCTACCGGCGCTCAGGGCACAACGGGTGCCAAGGGAGCGACCGGTGACAAGGGCGCAACCGGAGCGAAGGGCGCAACTGGCAATACGGGCGCCACCGGTGCAAAGGGCGTGACCGGCGCCAAGGGCTTGACAGGCGCTACCGGAGCCAAGGGCGCAACGGGTGACAAGGGCGCCACCGGTGCAAAGGGAGTCACGGGTGCAAAGGGAGTCACGGGTGCGAAGGGCGCGACCGGGGCCAAGGGCGCGACCGGGGCCAAGGGCTCGACAGGAGCTAACGGCGCGACCGGCGCCACTGGCGCGATCGGCACAACCGGCGCAACGGGTGCAAGAGGCGCAACCGGTCCGGCTGGTGCTCAGGGTCCGACAGGCGCGAAGGGTGCCACTGGCGCTACTGGCACCAAGGGTTCGACGGGCGAACGCGGAACGACTGGCGCCAACGGCGCCACGGGAGCCAAGGGATCGACCGGCGCGAAGGGCGCGACCGGGGCCAAGGGCACGACCGGGGCCAAGGGCACGACAGGAGCCAACGGCGCGACCGGCGTGAAGGGCGCCACTGGCGCGGTCGGCGCAACCGGCGCGAAGGGCGCAACGGGTGCAAGAGGCGCAACCGGCCCGGCTGGTGCTCAGGGCCCGACAGGCGCGAAGGGTGCCACTGGCGCTACTGGCGCCAAGGGCTCGACGGGCGCTACCGGGGCCAAGGGCACAACGGGTGACAAGGGCGCCACCGGTGCAAAGGGAGTCACGGGCGCCAAGGGCGCAACCGGAGCGAAGGGCGCAACCGGAGCGAAGGGCGCAACCGGAGCGGTCGGAGCGACCGGCGCTCGCGGCGCGACAGGACCGCCCGGAGCGATCGGCCCGACCGGCGCAAAGGGAGCGACAGGAGCCAACGGCGCGACCGGCGCGAACGGCCCGACCGGCGCACGTGGTCCGACCGGCCTCGAGGGCGCAACCGGCGCCAACGGCGCTACCGGCCCGCGCGGCCCGACCGGAGCGAAGGGCGTCACGGGCGCCAAGGGCGTGACCGGCTCGAAGGGTGTCACCGGTGCCAAGGGCACGACGGGCGCCAAGGGCGTGACCGGCGCCACGGGCACGGCCGGAACCGCGGGCAACACCGTCGCAACGTCCCAGACCACCACAAGCACGACCTATGTGGATCTGGCCTCCGCCGGACCGGCCGTGACGGTCACGATCCCCGCCTCGGGGAACGCCCTCGTGATCCTGACCGGCTCGCTGTCCAACAACACGAACAACCGGTTCGCGTACATGGGCTACGCGGTCTCCGGAGCCACGACGCGCGCCGCCGCGGACACGCAGGCGTACATCGTCAAGAACGGCACCGGCAGCAACACGATTCAGGGAAGCGCGACGTTCTACGTCACCGGACTGACCGCGGGGAGCAATACCTTCACCGCCAAGTACCGGGTGGACAACGCTGTCGGCACCGGTACGTTCGCGAACCGGACGATCGTCGTCATCCCGCTGCCCTAACAAGTTCCTGTGAGAGAGCAGAGACGGGAGGCCTCCGGGCCTCTCGTCTGTTGCGCCTAGGCGCGCAGGGCTTCGATCCAGTCGAGGCGCCGGCCGCAGAGGGCGCGCGCCTGGCCGGGAGGAAGCGTGACGAACGGGTCGCGCTCGTTCTCGAGCGTCAGGTACGCAGGCCCGAACGCGTAGGGCTTCACGCCGCTACCCGGGTGCAGGCCGCCGGTCGAGTAACTCATCTTCACGAGGTGCCTTCCTCGAGAGAGGTGGATCGTGCCCAGGTCCGTGAAGTTGCCGGGCCAGTCGAGCTCCTCGCGCATCGACCCGATCTTGCGCCCGTCGACCGACATCGAGGCCAGCCCATACCAGTCGCCGCCGAGCCAGGCCGTGTAGTCGCCGCTCCTCGGGACGTCGACGACCGCGGTGCGCGTGCCCGGGATGCGCGGGTAGCCGAGCGGGATCGCCTCGGGTCGCGTCGCGGTCGCGAGCGAGACGACCCCGGGAAGGCGCGAGAGCCGCAGCACGTCGGCGCAGCGCGGCACCCCGGCGGCCTGGCTCGCGTTGCCGAGCGGGAGGTGCTCGATGATCGTGCTCGGTGTCTTGGCCGGGCGCTGCCAGACCTCGTAGAACCGCCCGCTCCAGACGAGGTGGTAGATCGAAGGCGGCCGGCTAGCTGCAGGACCTCGCCGCAGGACGAGCGTCCGGTAGTCGAGGATCCCGTCGAGCTTGAAGCGGTCGATGTCCGCCGACTCGCCCTTGTCGAGCATCGCGCCGGTGGTCAGGTAGTCGAAGCGGCGCCGCAGCTCCGACGCGCCCTCAGCGTCCTCTCGGCGGAGGAAGTGGCGTGCCCCGTACGGCTCGTAGTTGGTCATCAGCGCCGGCCCCTGGCCGACGAAGCGGTTGCCGATCACCTCGAGTTCGTGCAGCTGGCCGCGCGGCGCGAGCCAGACGTGGTGGTACTGGAGCGCGTTCGACCAGAGCACGCCGCCGGCGATCGCGATCGCCGCCACGCTCGCCTCGACGGTTCGTTTGTGCGCGAAACCGGCTCCGCAGCCGGCGAACGCAGCCGCGAGGAACGCTGGTGAGGCCATCGCAAGCGCCTTGCCGCCGATCCACGGAGAGCTGAGCCCTACGATGACCGTGGCCCCGCCCGCAACGATCGCGGCGTATGCGAGCAGCCCCCACGCGTGGCGGCTCCACGCCCACACGAGCCCGACCACGGCGGCGCCGATCGCGAGGGCGATCAGGATGTAGACGGGATCGAAGCCGTGCGGCCTGAGGCGGAAGTCGCCCTTCGGCCAGATGCCGAAGACCTGCAGCTTGCTTAGCGGCCGGATGAGGTTCCCCAGCTCGTCCGAGCTGTGGAACGCGGCGAGATGACGCCGCCACTCGCGGTAGGCGACGAAGGCCGGGATCGAGAGCAGGGCGGTTGCGGCCGCGAAGGCGCCGACCATCCAGAGCAGCGGCTTCGAGTGGCGCCAGCCGGCAAAGACCGCGACCGCCAGCAACACAGGCGCGAGCCAGATCGCCCCCGGGATGCTCTCGACACTCGCGAGCGCGGCGCAGGCGGCCGCAACCGGGAGCACGGCGCGCCAGCTGCGACGCTCCGCGATGGTCCACGGCAGGAGCGCCGCGATCAGCGCCAGCAGCCACGCGCCCGAGAGCTCCTTGATCCCGCCCCAGAGCCCGTAGCCGTACAGGATCGCCGGTTGCGCGGCCAGGAAGGCGGCGGCCGCACGACGGGCGCGCGGTGCGATTACCCGCTCGAGGACGGCGTAGAGCGAGAGCCCGAGCATCGCCGCGAGGAAGGCCAGGTACGGCTGGAAGAGCCACGCGATGTCGTACGAAAGGAGCTGGTGGCCGATCCCGAGCGGCATCAGGCTCCCGGTCGGATAGCCGATCGCGATCGTCGTGGCGAGCGTCGCCTCGTATGTGGACGGAGCCAGCCCAGCGAGGCTGCGCGCGTGCTGCATCACGCGGTCGGTCATGGCGAAGTAGGTGGCGGTGTCGTCGAGCTTGATGTAGCCGGCGAACGTGGCCCGGCCGGAGAGCACGATCGGCGCAGCGAAGACGGCGAACACGCCCACTCCGGTCGCGGCCGGCCATGCCCAATTCCGTGGGCGCCACGGCCGACCTAGCAGGAGCCCGACGACTGCGAGTGCGACGATCAGAGGCCCGGCGAGCTGCGCGGTCGCGTCCGTCAGCGTCGCGAGCTCTCCGGCGAGGATGACGACCGTCAGCCCGACGGGCAGGACGAGCGGTCCGGGCAGCCGCTCACCCGCGGCGACTTCGACGAGTCGCCCACAGCCGAGCGAGAGCCCCGCCAGGAGCAGCGGGAAGGCGAGCCAGGCGACGGCTAGCGCGCTCAGCTAGCTAGGGAACGGGCGCGATCTGGCCCGACGTGATCAGGCTCCGCGCCCGCTTCGGCGACGGGTCGAAGACCTCGATCTGCACGTTCGAGCCCGGGTATGCGAGGTAGACGTTCGTCGGCGACGACCGCGAGTAGACGGCGATGCCGCTACCCGGCGCGGTGAACGACGTCTCGCCGCTCTTCTTCGCGAGGCCCTGCAGGACCTTGTAGGCATTCGTCACCGGGTAGCTGCCGACGAGCGTGTGCAGGGCCTTGGTGCCGACCGGAACGCCCTGGGGCAGGTAGCGGATGTAGATGCTGCCGCCCGAGGTCTGAGTCAGCTCGTACTGCGTGTTCGGCACCGGGCCTGCCCAGTAGATCGGGTGACCGGCCTTGCCGGAGTACGTGCCGAGCTGGACGACGCTGACCGCGGTCGGGCCGACGTCAGGAAGCGCCGGGAGACTCGGGGTCGTCGTGGACGAGCCGCCGCCTCCGCGGACGAGCAGCCAGACGATGAACGCGATCGCGAGAGCAACCGCGACGACGGCCCCGATTCGCAACTGGGGACGGCTCGCCCAGGAAGAGACAGGAGGCTGGTTCACGGCCACCAGAGCATAGGTTCAGCTCCGGCCGGGCCGTTCCTCCCGGCCGGGCGGCTACAATTCGAATCCCCGGGGCGGTTAGCTCAGTTGGGAGAGCACCAGCTCGACAAGCTGGGGGTCACTGGTTCGAGCCCAGTACCGCCCACCTCTTCGATCACCAGCGTGGCCGCGCCCGCACAGGTCGGGCGCGGCGGCCGGGGCCCGGGCCGGCCCCCGAGCGAAACCGTAGGGGTTTCTCCAATTTCCATCGCTTCCTCGCGGGCGTACCGTCGTGGCATGGAGAGAACGCCACAGACGGAAGGAGAGGAAGCGATGTACAAGCGCATCCTGAGGAAGCGGATCCTGAAGAGCCTGGTCGTCGGGCTCGCGCTCTTCGCGGTGATCCCCGTGACGAACGCGTCGGCCAAGACAGAGCCGGGCCACGGAGCGAAGGCGACCCTCCGCGCGAAGGCGCTGAGCAAGCAGCACCGTATTCGCATCCAGTACGGCTCTGGCAACCCGGCGATCGAGATCCCGGTCAACCGCCCCGCCTTCGGGTGGCGCCCGTAGGCATCGTCGCACCGGGTCCCTTCGAAGAAGCCGCCTAGGCGGCTTCTTCGCGCACGGTGAAGGACCCCAGATCTCGCTAGGGTCAGCGACCGGCTCGTGAGATCGAGCAGGCCGCTAGGCTCCAGCCCCATCCCCGACGAAGGAGGACGTATGTCCCAGTACGCGCGCGTAGTCACGTTCGACGCCGACGATGCGGCCATCGACGCGATGCTCGGTGAGATCGGCGCTCACGACGGCCCGCCCGAAGGCGTCCCAGCCAAGCGGATCACCGTTCTCGCCGACCGCCCCAACGGGAAGGTCCTGGTCGCGGTGCGCTTCGATTCCGAGGAGGACATGCGGAAGGGGGCCGAGGTGCTCGAGGCGATGAGCCCGCCCGAGTCCGCCGGAAACATCCGCCGCGCCTCGGTGGATTCGTACGAGGTCGTGCTCGAGCAAGACGCTCCGTAGACCTCGCTGGCCGATCGCAGTGAGCCGCGCCCGCACCTGTCGGGCGCGGCCGAGGCCAACCGACGCGAGGTCTGTCGGACACCCGACGACTAGGGTTGGCACATCGACCAGCGGTATGTGATCGAGGAGGGCGTGCAACACCGCTACGTCGCCAACCGCGACGCGCGTGGATTCCTGCCGTTCCTCCTGCCGCACGTGCGGTCGGGCATGGACGTGCTCGACGTCGGCTGCGGTGTGGGCAGCATCGCCCTCGATCTTGCTCCGACCGTCGCCCCTGGTCGCATCGTCGGGATCGACGCCGACCCCGGCCAGATCGAGGCGGCGCAGAAATTCGCAAGAGAGCGCACGATCGACAATGCCGAGTTCTTCACGTCCTCGGTCTACGAGCTGCCGTTCGAGGACGCGACCTTCGAGGTCGTCTACGCCAACGCCGTCCTGATGTACGTCCGTGAACCTGTTCGCGCCCTCGGCGAGATGCGGCGCGTCCTTCGCAGCGGCGGCCTCGCTGCGGTCACGGACGACGACCTCGGCACCGTCGTCATGTCTCCGGAGAGCCCGGAGCTGGAGCTCGCCCCACGCCTGTTCGAGCGCGCCGTAGCGCATGAAGGAGGCAATGCTCGCTACTCGCGACGCCTGCGCACGCTGATGCTGGAGGCAGGATTTGCTCGAACCCAGGGGGTTGCCCACGCGCCGGAGGTGTACGGCGACCTCGCGTCCACGCGCTGGTTCGCGGAGTTCGCGACGGGTCTGTTCTCGGCCGACGACATGGCGAGGGTCATCGTCGACCAGGGCTGGGCCACACGGGCGGAGCTCGACGCGGTGATCACCGCGTTGCGGGTTTGGGGGGAGCTACCCGACGCCTTCGCGGCGTGGTTGTACTGCGGCGCACTCGGTTGGGTCGACTGATCCGACGCGCTAGCCTGAGGCGTCGTGACTGAGACCGTCGACTCGGTTGCTGCCCCTCCGGAGGAGGAAACGGCGTGCCGGAGGAGGAGCAGGAGGGGCAAGAGTCCGAGTCCGTCACCGAGCTCGCCGCTCAGCTCGGGCGCGATCTGAGCGTTCTCGCGTTCTGCGAGGGGCAGCTGATCGCCGCCCGGCACATGCCGGAGGTGCGTCGGACGGCTCGCGACATGGCCGGGGCCGCCGTCGCCGGGATCGCGTTTCTCACCGCGTTCGTCTTCGTCAACGTCGCGGCGATGCTCGGGCTCTCGTCCGCGGTCTCGCCGTGGCTCGCGGCGGTCATCCTCGCCTTAGTCTGGGTCGCGATCGGGGTCGTGGTCGTGCTCGCGTTGATGGTCCGCGCGGGCAAGGTGTCGGGCTGGAAGTGGTGGCGGGTCTTCACGGCCGGGCACGAGGAAGCGATGAAGGACCTCGAGCGCGCGCGAGACGAGGCCGAGCGGGCCGTGCGCGAGACGCTCGCCAAGCTCGGGCCCGCGGTCACCGTCGAGATCGCCTCGGCTGCAGTGCCCATGGCCGGCGAGATGGCGGACGGCGCCGTCGACGCGGCGGGCGGCATCCTCGAGGCCTCGGACGACGCGGTCGAGGCCATGACCGAGGACCTGCCCGGCGGGAGCGTCGTCAACCAGATGTGGGACGTCGTCCTCATGCCGGGACGCTTCGGGCTCAGGGTCGCGACGACGGTTCTGAAGCGCGACGAGTCCTGAGCCGTAGGGTTCGCCTCGTGAACATCCAGGCTCTCCAGGCGGCTCTCGGCGACCCTGGTCGCGTCTCGACCGGGGAGTCCGACAGGAACGTCCACGGCGAGGACATGACCTTCAACCCCCGGCACCCGCCCGACGTTGTCGTCTACCCGGTCTCCACCGACGAGGTCTGCCGGGTGCTCTCGGTCGCGAACGAGGGAGGCGTGCCTGTTACCCCCTTCGGCGCCGGGTCGAGCCTCGAGGGCCACGTCATCCCGATCGAAGGAGGCATCAGCCTCGATCTGTCGCGGATGGACCGGATCGTGTCCGTCGAGCCCGAGAACCTGATGGCGACCGTTCAGGCCGGGGTCACGCGCGGCGCCCTGGAGCGCGCGGCGGGAGAGCACGGCCTCTGGTTCCCGGTCGACCCAGGCGCCGACGCTACTCTCGGGGGCATGGCCGCGACGAACGCGGCCGGGACGACCACGATCCGGTTCGGGAAGATGCGTGCGAACGTGCTCGCGCTGGAAGCGGTGCTTCCGGGTGGAGATGTGATCCGCACCGGCTCGCGGGCGCTCAAGACCTCGGCCGGCTACGACCTGACCGGGCTGTTCGTCGGCTCCGAGGGAACGCTTGGCGTGATCACCGAGCTGACGCTGCGTCTGTACGGCATCCCGGACCACGTTGTTGCGGTGCGGGTCTCCTTCCCGTCGCTCGAGGCTGCGTGCCGGACCGCGGTGACCGCGGTCGCTGTGGGCACGGGCGTGCGCCGGCTCGAGCTCCTCGACGCGATGAACATCCGCGCGATCAACGCCTATTCGGGCACCGCCTACCCTGAGGTGCCATCGCTGTTCGTGGAGGCCGCGGGGAGCGAGAGCTCGGTCGAGGACGATCTCGCGCTCGTCCTCGGGCTCGCGGAGGACGAGGGAGCCGTGGAGGTGGCCCACGAGCGCGACGCCGACCGCCGGGCGGAGCTCTGGGCGGCCCGCCACTGCGCCGCCTACGCGTGGGCCCAGCTCTGGCCGGGCACGAGGGAGTGCGTCACGGACGTCTGCGTGCCGCTCACCCAGCTCCCGGCCGCCGTGACGTTCGCCCGCGAGACCGCCGACCGGCTCGAGCTTCGCGCGGGGATCCTCGGCCATGTGGGAGACGGCAACTTCCACGTGGGCGTCACCGTCGACCCGGACGATCCCGCGGACGTCGAGGGCTGGCACGAGCTCTCGCGCCTCGTCGTCGAGGACTCGGTCGCCCGCGGCGGGACGTGCACCGGCGAGCACGGAGTCGGGATCGGCAAGATGCGGGCGCTCGAGCTCGAGCACCCGGATCTGCTCCCGTTCTACCGCGGCATCAAGCAGCTCTTCGACCCGCACGGGATCATGAATCCCGGCAAGGTCGTGCGGCTCAGCCTGCCTGAGGAGCGAAGAACCGCTGCGGGTTCTCGACCGTCATCCGGTCGATCTCGGCCTGCGTGACCCCGGCTTCCAGCAGCGCCGGCAGGATCGTCGTCCAGATGTGCAGGTAGTCGGGCCGCTCGTTGGCGAAGTTCGGGTCGCCGACCATGAAGTCGTAGAAGCACGCGCCGTCGTGTGAGAGGTGGATCTGACCGGTGTAGCCCTCCGCGACGAGCTTCGTCAGCGTCTCGATCCGATTCGCGTCCGGGTTGAAGAACGGGATGTTGAAGCGGTCACAGCCGAGCCACGCTCCCGTGTCGGCGAGCGCACGAAGGTAGTCGAGGTCGTTGCTGTCGCCAGCGTGCGCGATCACGATCCTGGTCGGGTCGACGCCGTCCCGTGTCAACGCATCGAGAGCGAGCACGCCGGTCTTCGCCGAGGCGTTCGTGTGCACCATCACGGGGACCCGGGTCTCGACCGCGGCCAGGGCAACCGCCGAGAGGATCCGCGGGATGTCGCCGACGAGCCCGTGCTCCTCGACGCAGCACTTCAGGAAGGCGGCCTTCACACCGGTGTCGTCGATCCCTTCGCGGATCTCGCGCACGAACAGCTCCGCGATCGCCTCGGGGCTGCGGTAGTGGAGGAAGTTCGACAGCTCGAGGAAGGCGTAGACGCCCGTAGCCACGACGACGTTGAGGTCGACCTCCGCGTTCACGCGCTGGATGCGGGGGATGTAGCGGCCGAGCCCGGGAGCGGTCGGGTCGACGATCGTCCGGATGCCGGCCTCGCGCACGGCGCGCAGCTTCGTGATCGCGTCTGCCACGCGAGCCTCCTCGTCCCAGTAGCTCGCGCCCCAGACGTGCCCGTAGTTCAGGAGCGCCTCGGGCTGGACGACGAAGAAGTGCTCGTGCATCAGCGTCGGGCCGAGCTCGGAGAGCTCGACGGGGCCGCGGACCGTCTCGACCGTGCTCACGCGAGGCAGCGTCTCACGTCTTGCGGGCGACGATGTGGAACAGGTGCCAGTGCTTCGGCTTGCCCAGCGCCGTCTCGCCGTCCTCCTCGACCTCGTCGAAGCGCTCGGCCTCGAACGGCTCGAGCAGCCGCTTGACCTCGTCGCGCGTGTGTGTCGTGAGCTCCGGGTCCGAGGCCCACTCGTCCCGGTCTCCGAAGAGCTGCCCGCAGAAGCGGCCGCCCGGAGGCAGCGACTCCACGACGTGCGCCCAGACCGCCGGGAACGCCGCGGGCGGGCAGAACGGCAGCGCGTAGCTCGCGTTGACGAGCGCGGGCTCCGGCCAGTCGGCCTCCTCGAACGAGGCCACCTCGGTCTCGAGGAGGTCGCTCCGCGTCGCTTCCGGCCGCGCGCGAAGCCGTGAGATCGCCTCGTGCTCCGCGTCGATCGCAAGGACGCGCCAACCGCGGCGCAGGAGCTCCACCGTGTCGCGCCCTTCGCCGCAGCCGAGGTCGACCGCGAGCCGGGCGTCCGCGGGCTGGGAGTCGAACAGGTCGAGCGCCTGGAGCAGCGTCTCCCGCGGCGTCCCGGCCTTGGCGGCGTCGTAGTACGGGCCCCAGCCGTCGGTCACGGGGCCACACTAGCCCTATCGGGGAGGCGTAACGCTGAGAGGTCCTGCGAGACTATTCAGCGTGACCAAGATCCAGAAAACCGAAGCCGAGTGGCAGGCGGAGTTGACGCCTGAGCAGTACCGCGTTCTGCGGGAAAAGGGAACCGAATCGCCGTTCAGCGGCGAGTACGACCACGTCTTCGAGCCCGGCAAGTACCGGTGCGCCGGCTGCGGCATCGAGCTGTTCGATGCGGAGGCGAAATACGACTCGGGCTGCGGCTGGCCCGCGTTCTACGCTCCGGCAAGCGCCAACGCGATCGACGAGGAGGTCGACACGACCCACGGGATGGTGCGCGCGGAGGTGCTCTGCTCGAGCTGTGGTGGGCATCTCGGCCATGTCTTCCCGGACGGGCCGGCGCCGACCGGGCTGCGCTACTGCATCAACTCGGCCGCACTGAAACTGGAGGAGGAATAGGTGGAGAACAAGGCAACGTTCGGAGCCGGCTGTTTCTGGGGCGTCGAGGCCGCGTTCCGGCAGATCGACGGCGTGACGAAGACCGAGGTCGGCTACGAGGGCGGACAGCTCGAGAACCCGAGCTACGAGGACGTCTGCTCGCACACGACGGGCCACGCCGAGGTGGTCGAGGTCACCTACGACCCGCAGAAGGTCTCATACGAGCAGCTGCTCGAGGTCTTCTGGGCGAAGCACGACCCGACCCAGATGAACCGGCAGGGATGGGACATCGGCGACCAGTACCGCTCCGTGGTCTTCTTCCACGACGACGAGCAGCGCGCGACGGCCGAGAGGTCGAAGGCCGAGCTCGACGCCTCAGGCGAGTACCGCAAGCCGGTGGTCACGCTGATCGAGCCGGCGCAGACCTTCTACCGCGCCGAGGAGTACCACCAGCGCTACCTCGAGAAGCAGGGCCGCTCGAGCTGCACGCCCACGCTGGCCGAGACCGGCTAGCCGGTCTCAGCTCGCGTCGTTGTCGATCAGGCCCGACGCGCCGCGCTGGATGTCCATCGCGACCTGCTGGAAGAGCGTGGTCAGCTGGCCCGCCGACGGCTGGTTGTAGAACGTGTCCGGAGTGGACGCGATCTGCTGGAGCGCCTGGTACGCAGTGATGCCGGGCGTCTCCACCGAGCCGGTGTACGACGTGCACTTGTTGGCGCCGCCGCTGACCGCGTTCAGGTCGTAGCCGATCGAGTAGATGATCGTGCCCTTCGACTTCTGTGTGCTCGCAGACCAGACGCCCTGATGGCACGGCTGCTGCCGGTACGGTGAGCTCGTCGCGTAGTAGGTCGGGCCGATGTTGGCCGCGCCGTCCGAGAAGAAGACGATCACCTTCCTGACGCCCGACCGGCCGTGCGCGTCGAGCTCGGCCTGCGCCTTCTCGATCGCCGTCGCGTACGAGGTCGAGCCGGCCGCCTTCTGGCAGTTCAATGTCGTGATGAGGTCCGAGCCGGTGTTCAGCACGCCGTTCGCGCTGTAGTCGTGCGACAGCGGGACGATCGTGTACGCGGCGGTACTCGAGTTGTAGTTCGACGTGGCCGGCGTCGCGCACTTGTTCCCGACGCTCGTCGCTGGCGGCAGAACCGCGAGCCCGACGTAGTCCTGGGTCGGGTTCATCACCTGCAGGAAGGACTTGATGCCGCTTCTCGCGTTGTTCAGGTCAGTGCAGGCGGGATCGTTGTTGCCGTTGTGGTCCTGGCACATCGATCCGGTCCGGTCGAGCACGATCACGATGTCCAGGGGCTGCGTGCCGCACGGCGAGCAGGCCGTCGAGCGCACGTGGATGTTGAAGCTGTGGATCCCGAGGACGCGCGAGAAGAGGGTGTTCGTCGTCGCCCGCTCGTCCACCACCACCGCGTTCACCGGGTCGCACCCGGGGACGGACGCGAGGCACTTCGTGGTGATCGTCTCGGTGACGTTGCCGATATCGCCCCTGAAGTTCTTCCCGCCCGAGCTGCTGCCGAACTGCTTCGCAACGGCGACGGCGGAGTTGCCGTCGGGCAGGTTCTGCGCGCCCGCGAGCGCGGCGGCGTCGGCCTGCGTCTGCAGCGAGCGCTGCGCGTAGTACGCGTACCCGATGTCGATCACGAGACCTGCGATCGCCAGCAGCGGGACGATCATCAGCGCGATCAGCACCAAGACCTGTCCCCGTTCACCCCTGAGCCGTGAATCCCGCAGCACCCTTGCCTCCCGTCGTCTCGGGGCGAGCCGCTCGCACCCGATCGTGCAAGACACAGGTTCGAGCGCTACGAGTCGGGGTGCCATGACCCTGACGGGGGATCCAAACCCCTCGTCCGAGGGATTTTGGTGCGCTAGCCCTCGAGAAAGATGGCCAGCGTCGCGGTGAAGCCGTGCAGGAAGGGGCGGCCTCCGACCGGGCCGATCTCACCGGCGCAGAAGAAGCCGGCCACCGCATCGCCGTCGAGCGCCTCGGCCGTTGCCCGGGCGTCGTGGTCTAGCTCGGGGAACATGTTGGTGCCGCGCCCGTTGCAGGTGAAGAGCAGTGCGCCGGCGGCGTTCTGCCCGTCGAGCGCGTGCGCCAGCCCTTCCTGCAGGTCCTCGTCGGCCGAATGCGCGTCGCGGACGTGAAAGCGCAGGGTCTGGCCGATCCGGACGGGCTCGCCGATCGTGAGCGCTCCCGAATCCTCGTCGACGTCGATCAGCCCGCGCATCAGGTAGTCGCCGCGCTTGTACTCCGAGCGGTTCTCGTCGATCACGAGCCCTGCGAGCAGGCCCCCGCGCGCCGCCAGCTCCTGCTGCTCGGACCCCATCGTGCGGAGCTCGCCTTGCAGTCGCTCCAGCGCCGGCCTCCCGGCCAGCTCGAAGACGACGTTCTCCTCGGCGCTCGTGACGACCGAGTCGGTGCCGACCGGCGCGCACCCTTGCGAGACGACGGTGCGAACGCGGACGCCGCGAAGCACGACCCCGACCGCGCCGTCGTTCAGCACCTCGTCGTCGAGGAAGAGCGCCTGCGCCTCGGGCCCACCTCCGCTGGAGGCGAGGCCGCCGACGACCGGGACCTCACCCTCGCTCGCAGTCAGCTCCGTGAGAAAGCCGGACGCCGGGAACGTGAACGGGTCGACGAGCAGCGTGACGAGGTCGGCGTCATCGAGCGGCGGGACTCCGCCGACCGCGACTCCCTCGTCCGTCTCGAAGGCGACCGCATGGAAGGTCTCGATCAGGCTCCCTGGAAGCGCGGCGGCCCAGACGGCGGCGCCCGGGCCCTGCTCGAGCTCGCGGTCGCGGCCGACGATCCCCTCGGCTACGCACCCGAGCAGGTTGGCCGCATCGAGCTCCTCGGAGGCCGCGGCCAGCGCTTCTTCGGCCTCCTCGCTGTGCTCGGCCGAGAGAAACAGGAAGGCGAGGTCGACCTCGGCGCCGCCGAGGGCGTCGCGCGCGTCGCGTGCGGCCCGCCGTGCGGCCCGGACGCCGTCGCCGACGACGGACAGTCCCGCCCCGACCCGGCAGGTGAGCGTCTCTTGCCTCATGAACGGAGTGTATGCCGCGCCGCATGCGTCGAAGGGGGAGAATGCCGCCGTGCGCCTGGCCACGATCGAGGAACAGATCCGCGAGCTCGCCCTCTCGTTCCCCGAGTCGTACGAGGACCGGCCGTGGGGCGACTTCCCGGTGTTCAAGGTCGGGGAGAACAAGGTCTTCGGCTGGGCCGTGACCGAGGACGAGGCCGTGAACGTGACCGTCAAGCTGACGACCGACGAGCGGGAGATCGCCCACCTGCTGCCCTACGTGCGGACGGCCAGCTACGTGGGCCGCTACGGCTGGATCACGGCCTCCGTGACCGACGAGGAGTCGCTCGAGTCCGCGCTCGAATGGCTCCGCGAGTCGTACTGGCTCAAGTGCCCGTCGGAACTGCGTGCTGCCGTCGAAGGCGAGGGCTGAGGCTGGCCCGGTCGCGCACGTTCCGCGCGGCGTCGGTCGACACGGCCGAGCCGCTTCGCGTGCGCCACCCTCTCCCCAAACGTGGGCCGGTCGATCGGCATGTCGCACTGATCGAGACGGCGCGCGGACGATCGGTGTTGCACCTCGGTTTCGTGGACGAACGACTCGAGCAGAAGCTCGAGGAGGGCGTCTGGCTACACGCGCGTCTGGCCGAGGTCGCGCGGAGCCTCGTGGGAATCGACTCGTCGGCCGAGGGAGTCGAGTGGGCACGGGCGCACGGTTACGAGGCGTTCGTAGTTGACGTCCAGTCCCAGGAGTCGGTCGCCGCGGCGGCTCTGAAGCCCGCGGAGGTCGTCGTCGCGGGCGAGCTGATCGAGCACCTCGATGCGCCCGGGCCGTTCCTCCGCGCCCTTCGTCCGTTGGTCGTCGAGGACGGCGTGCTCGTCCTCACGACCCCCAACGCCTACCGGCTCGTCGGCTTCCTCGCCCCGCTCACGGGCTCGGAGCTCGTCCACTCGGATCACACGGCGTGGCACAGCCCGCAGACGTTGCGCACGCTGTTGGGGCAGTGCGGCTGGGAGGTCCAGGAGATGGCGTACTACCACAACCCGGTTCGCGCCATCCCGGCAGGCACGAGGGGCGGCGAGCGGTTGCGCGCACAGCTGGCGAACGCGACGCGCCGAACGCTCGCGCTCGTCAATCGCCCGCTCCCGTACTGGAGCGAGGGCATCGTCGTGTGGGCGCGGCCGAGCGCCGACGGCTGACCCGATCGCTCCCGCGCGGGGACGTATCCTCCTCACGATGAAGGTCGTCCTCCCCGACTCCTCCGAGCTCGAGCTTCCCGACGGCGCGACCGGGCTCGACGCGGCGGAGGCGATCGGCCCGAAGCTGGCCAAGGAAGCCGTGCTCGTGCGCTCGAACGGCCAGCTCCTGGACCTGCGCGCGCCCCTCGCGGACGGGCAGCAGATCCAGATCCTGACCACGCGTGACACGGACGACCCGGACGCGCTCTACGTCCTGCGCCACTCGGCCGCGCACCTGCTCGCCGAGGCCGTCCGCCGGCTCTACCCGGGCACGAAGGTCGCGATCGGCCCGCCGATCGAGAACGGCTTCTACTACGACTTCGAGTTCCCGGAGCCGATCGGCGAGGAGGCGCTCGAGCGGATCGAGGAAGAGATCCGCAGCGAGCTGAAGGAGGGCCGCTCCTGGAACCGCGAGGAGGTCAGCGCGGAGGAGGCGCGGCATTACTTCGCCGAGCAGGGCGAGCCCTACAAGGTGGAGCTCGTCGACACCGCCGAGGGGCCGATCACCCTCTACACGCAGGGCGAGTTCACCGACCTCTGCCGCGGCCCGCACCTGCAGAGCTCCAAGCCGATCAAGGCACTCAAGCTGACCGGCCTCGCCGGTGCGTACTGGCGCGGCGACGAGAAGAACACGCAGCTGACGCGCATCTACGGCACTGCGTTCTTCAGCCAGGACGACCTCGACGCCTACCTGCACCGGCTCGAAGAGGCGAGGCGGCGCGACCACCGCAGGCTCGGCCCGCAGCTCGACCTGTTCCACTTCTCCGAGCACTCGCCCGGCTGCGCGCTCTGGCACCCCAAGGGCATGGCGATCTGGGACGAGCTCGAGGGAGTTCGCCGCCGCGAGAACAAGAGGCGGGGCTACCTCGAGGTGCAGACGCCGATCATCTACGACGCGGAGACCTTCGTGACCTCGGGCCACTTCCCGAAGTACGAGGACCTGATGTTCAAGCTCGAGGTCGACGAGCGCCCCTGGGCGATGAAGGCGATGAACTGCCCCGGCCACATGCTCCTCTTCGGCAGCACCATCCGCAGCTACCGGGAGCTCCCGATCCGCTACGCGGAGCCCGCGCCGCTACACCGCGACGAGCTGACCGGCACTCTGCACGGGTTGCTGAGGGTACGAAGGCTCACGCAGGACGACGCGCACATCTTCTGCACCGAGGAGCAGATCCAGGACGAGATCGCCGACGTCGTCGACTACGCGCGCACGCTGTACGACCTCTTCCAGATGAAGGCGAGCGCCGAGCTCTCGACGCGGCCGGACAACAAGCTCGGCACCGACGAGCAGTGGGACATGACGGAGGCGGCGCTCGAGGAGGCGCTCAAGCTGAACGAGATCCCCTACGAGATCGCGCCGGGCGAGGGAGCCTTCTACGGGCCGAAGATCGACCTGCACATGGAGGACGCGCTCGGGCGCAAGTGGCAGATGGGGACGATCCAGCTCGACTCGCAGATGCCCGCGCGCTTCGGCCTCACGTACATGGGGCCCGACAACCACGAGCACCCGCTCTACGTGGTCCACCGCGCGCTCTACGGGTCGTTCGAGCGCTTCATCGGGATCCTGATCGAGCACTACGCGGGCGCGTTCCCGTTCTGGCTCGCGCCGGTGCAGGTGCGGGTGATCCCGGTCGGCGAGGGCCATCGGGCCGCTGCGCACGAGCTCGCCGGGAAGCTGGATGCCTACCGCGTGGAGGTCGACGAGCGCGACGAGACCGTCGGCAAGCGCATCCGCGAGGCGGAGGTCGACAAGACCCCGGTCGCGATCGTCTACGGGGACAAAGAGTCGGACCAGTCGCTGGCGGTCCGAGAACGAGGCGGCGAGCAATCGACCAGAAGCCTGGACGAGCTCCTGACGCACCTTGCTAGTCTGTGATCCTGGCAAGCAGGGTCCCAGCCCTCACCTTCCAAGCCTCGCGGCTTCGCGGAGGTTCAACTGATCGGGTGGAAAGAGATCTGGGCCGCTGCTTGGCAGCGGCTTTGTCGTTCGAAAAGGGAGGAACTGAGAACTTGGTGAAGGGCCTTTGAGACCACGGCGGACGGTTGAGCCGGATCGGGCACCGGTCCCGCAAGCCCGAATCAACGAGATGATCCGCGCGCCGAAAGTGAGGTTGGTCGACGACAACGGCGAGCAGATCGGGATCAAGGACACGGACGAGGCGCGCGAGTACGCGTGGGGCAAGAACCTCGACCTCGTCGAAGTAGCGGCGCAGGCGGATCCGCCGGTTGCGCGGGTGATGGACTACGGCAAGTACCGCTACGAGCAGGAGCAGAAGGCGAAGCTCGCCCGCAAGCACCAGGTCTCGATCAACGTCAAGGAGATCAAGTTCAGGCCCAAGATCGGAATCCACGACTACAACACCAAGAAGGGCCACGTCGAGCGCTTCCTCAACCAGCGCGCGAAGGTGAAGGTGACGATCATGTTCCGCGGGCGGGAGACCACCCATCCGGAGCGGGGGCGTGACCTGCTGATGCGACTGGCCGAGGAAGTGAAGGAGATCGGGCAGGTCGAGTCGCCGCCCCTTCTCGACGGACGCAACATGGTGATGATGCTGGGGCCGACGAAGAACGCAGGAGTGAAGAAAGACGATGCCAAAGCAGAAGACACACAGCGGAGCGAAGAAACGGTTCAAAGTGACAGGGACGGGCAAGCTCCTGCGCCGGAAGGGGCCGCAGAGCCATCTGCTCGAGAAGAAGTCGGCTAAGCGCAAGCGCGGCTTCCGGCAGCTCCAGGACGTCCACCCGACCAACACGCGCGCGGTCAAGCGGCTGCTCGGGAGGTAGTCGGTGCCACGCATCAAGCGATCGGTTCACGGACGCAAGAAGCGCCGCAAGGCGCTCGAGCAGGCGCGCGGCTACTGGGGCCTGAAGCACTCGAGCTACCGGCGAGCGAAGGAGCAGCTCGACAAATCGCTCTCGTACGCGTACCGCGACCGGAAGAACAAGAAGCGCACGTTCCGGCGGCTCTGGATCATGCGCATCAACGCGGCTGCCCGGCGCGAAGGGCTCTCGTACAACCAGTTCGTCGCCGGCCTGCGCAAGGCCGAGATCCCGCTCGACCGGAAGGTGCTCGCCGACATCGCGGTCAGCGACCCCGCTGCGTTCGGCAAGCTGGCCGAGCAGGCGAAGGCCGCGCTGGATTCCTGAGCGTCCGGCTCGCCGATTGATCACGTCGGCCGCCAACCCGCGCCTGCGGCTGGTGCGCAAGCTTCACGACCGGCGCTGGCGCGACAAGCTCGGGCTGTTCGCGGTCGAGGGCGAGGATCTCGTCGAGGCGGGCCTGGCCGCGGGGCTCGAGCCTGAGGATCTGCTGGTCGCGGGTGAGAACGTCTCCGCCGAGGTGCTCGCCTCGGTCTCGACCCTGCAGCATCCTCCGCGCAGGATCGCCGTCTTCAGGCGCCGCGACCTGCCCCGGCTCGATCCGGTTGCGGCACCTCCTGTCGGGCTCGCGCTGTGGCGGGTCGGCGATCCGGGCAACCTCGGGACGATCGTGCGCGCGGCCGACGGGCTCGGCCCCGCGTTCGTGGCGTTGTCGGCCGGTTGCGCAGACCCGACCGGGCCGAAGGCGCTGCGCGGGTCGATGGGCGCAGTCTTCCGTGTCCCGGTCGGGCGCTTCGAGGACGCGCCCGGGCGGCGTGTTGCGCTCGTCGCGCGGGACGGGGACCCGCTACGCGACGTCGACCTGAGCGGGGCTGTGACGTTCGTGCTCGGGGCCGAGCGCGAGGGTTTGCCCCCGTCAGTGGCGTCGGCCTGCGATGCGCGCGCGTCGATCGAGCTCGAGCCCGGCGCCGAGTCGCTGAACGTCGCAATCGCCGCCGCAATCGCCCTCTACGCGCGCCGGGCGCATACCTAGAATGGGCTCGATGGCCCGGATCTCAGGAATCTGGACGTCGCCGGGGCGCAAGAGCGGGGTCTCGGTCGGCCACGAGAGCTGCAAGGCGATCGCCGGGCACGGCCTCGAGGGCTGTGCCCGACGCAAACCCGCCGAAGCGCGAGGTGCTCTTCGTGTCGAGCGAGCATCTCGACTCGGTCGACGTCGAGCCGGGCGCGATCCGCGAGAACCTGACCGTCGATGGCGACGACGTGCAGCTGTGGCCGATCGGCCAGCGCGTGCGGGTGGGGGACGAGGCTGTCTTCGAGATCACGATGGTCTGCGACCCCTGCCGGCGGATGGACGACCTGCGGCCGGGCCTGCGCGCGGAGCTCGACGACAAGCGCGGCATGCTCGCCCGTGTCGTCGAGTCCGGTGAGATCGCTCTCGGCGACCCGGTCGAGCTCCTCTAGGGCGACCTTTCGTCCTAGCCGCGTCTGATCTGGGCATGCCCGGGGTCAGACCCCGGACCTGGCCCGTTCAGCTCGGCCGGCGGGCGACCCAGACGGTGTCCTCGCCGCCTGCGTAGGGGCGCTTGTCGAACCAGCCGAAGCAGCCGACCACCTGGAAACCCGCCTGCTCGAGGAGCGCGCGCCATTCGTCCGGCGAAAGCCACGCGAGCGTGAAGGTTGTCGCGTCGCCCTCGCCGCGCACCGAGAGCGTCAGCGTCCGGGCGCTGGTGTCCCACACCGCTCGCTCGAAGATCCCCGGCTCGCGCTCGATCCAGCGGTCGTGCGTGTCCTCGATGTCGTCGGCTGCCGGTGCGAAGACGTCGAACACGAACCGCCCGCCGGGAACGAGCAACGCGTAAGCCGAGCGAAGCGCGCGAAGCCGGTCTTCTTCGGTAAGCAAGTGCAGGAACGAGCGGAAGGGGCAGGTGACGAGCCGCACCCGCTCCTCGACAGGCGGATCCGTCAGCTCGCCGAGCCGGAGGTCGAGCAAGTCCGCGACACCGGCCTCCGCCGCCTGCTCGCGGCACACGTCGAGCATCCCCGGCGAGGAGTCGACCCCGATCACGGAGACTCCTTCGGCGGCCGTCGGCACCGCGATGCGTCCGGTTCCGATCCCGAGCTCGACGATCGGCCCGCCCGCGCGCTTGGCCTCCGCGACGTAGAACGAGACGTCCTCGGTCACGCTGACGCTCCACGGGTCGTAGAGCTCGGCGATCGCGTCGTACGCGCTCACTTCCCTACCTGGCGAACGCCGACGGACATCGTGTCGGCCGGTCATTTCAGACGGCCGGACGAGCAAAGCCCGCCCGGCCTGACGGAGACGACGCGAGCGTCGTCTCGATCACGCCGGCTTGCGCGCGACCCACACCATCTCCTCGCTCTCCTCGTCGAACGGCCGCCGGTCGAACCAGCCGTACAGCGCCTCCACCTCGAGCCCGGCGACCTCGATCAGGCCTTCCCACTCGGAGCGGGTCGTCCACCAGAGCGACGTCGACCCGGCCTCGAGCGTGATGTCGATTCGGCTGTCGCCCGGGAAGTGGTCGACCCGGTTGCGAATGCCGACATGCTCGTCCCACGCGCCGTCCATCTGCGCGGCGATGTGGGGGTTGAAGACGAAGACGTTCCGACGCGAACCGTCCGCCCGGCCGCAGCGCGGCGGCGACGCGCTCGAAGAGGAGGCGCCGGTCGCGCCAGGTCGGCAGGTGCATGATTCCGCGGAACGGGCAGTAGACGAGCGCCGCGGGCTCCTCGAGCGAAAGCTCGCGCATGTCGCCTTCGCGCAGCTCCAGCTCGACGCCCGCCGCTGCCGCCCGCTCCCGCGCCTGGGCGAGCATCGCGGGCGAGGTGTCGATCCCGAGCACCGGGCGCCCCGTCGCCGTGGCGACCGGAATCGAACACGGCCGCTGCCGACCGCGAGCTCGACGAGCGGCCCGTCGGCCTCCCGCGCGAGGGAGACGTAGAAGTCGACGTCCTCGGTCATGTGCGAGGCCCAGTCGTCGTAGATGGGCGCGAAGGCGTCGAAATTGCTCACGGAGGGCGATGGTACAGTCGCCCGCGTGGACTGGGAGGCTCTCGAAACCGACGCCCAGAGCGCGATCGAGGGCGCTTCGACGCCCTCCGAGCTCGAGGCCGAGCGGGTTCGCTACCTCGGCCGCAAGAGCGAGCTCGCCCAGGCGCTGAGAGGCGTCCGCGACCGCGAGACGGGAATGCTGCTGAACGGCATCCGGGACCGGCTGGAAGCCGCCATCGCCGAGCGGCGCGCCCGGCTCGAGCGGGCTGAGCTCGACCGCTCGCTGACCGAGGATCTCGTCGACGTCACGCTCCCGGGCGACGAGCTCCCGGTCGGCCATCTGCACCCGATCACGCAGACGCGCAGGGAGATCGAGGACGCCTTCCTCGGCCTCGGCTACGAGGTCCGAGACGACCGCGAGGTGGTCACGACGGAATACAACTTCGACAAGCTCGCCTTCGATCCGTGGCACCCGGCGCGCTCGCCGCGCGCGACGTTCTTCTTCGACGAGAACCGCCTGCTCCGGACCGAGACCTCGCCCTCGCAGATCGAGGCGCTCGAGGAGCGCGAGCCGCCGATCTACATGGTCTCGCTCGGCCGCTGCTACCGGCGCGACACGATCGACGCGACCCACTATCCGATCTTCCACCAGTTCGAGGGCCTCGCCGTCGACCGCGGCCTCACGCTCGCCGACCTGAAGGGAACGCTCCTGCACGTGATGCGCGCGATCTTCGGGCCGGACCGGCGCGTCCGCTTCCGCACGCACTACTTCCCGTTCACCGAGCCCTCGATGGAGCCCGACGTCTCGTGCGGGATCTGCGGCGGCGCGGGCTGCCGCACCTGTCGTCACTCGGGCTGGCTTGAAATGGGCGGCTCCGGGATGGTCGACCCGCGGGTGTTCGAGAACGTCGGCGTCGACGCCGAGAAGTGGTCCGGCTTCGCGTTCGGCTGCGGGATCGAGCGCGTCGCGCAGCTGAAGTACGACTTCCCCGACATCCGCCCGCTCTGGGAGGGGACCTCCGCGTCCTGACGCAGTTTTGAGGGTTCCGCTCTCTTGGCTGCGGGAGTACGTCCCGGTCGAGATGCCTCTGGACGAGCTGGCGACGCGGCTCTCGATCTCGAGCGCCGAGATCGAAGGGATCGAGCATCGCGGGCTCGTCGACGAGGACGGCAACCTCGGCCTCTTCCGCGTGGGCAAGGTGCTGGAGGCGGCCAAGCACCCGAACGCCGACCGCCTCCAGCTCTGCCGCGTCGACGTGGGGGAGGGCGAGCCTCGGCAGATCGTCTGCGGTGCGTGGAACTTCGGGGCCGGTGCCACGGTCGCGGTCGCACTCCCGGGCGCGATGCTGCCGAACGGGATGCAGCTCGAGCAGCGCAAGGTGCGCGGGGGCTCTCCGACGGGATGATCCTCGCCGAGGACGAGGTCGAGCTCGGCACCGACCACTCGGGGATCATGGTTCTCTCCGAGACCGAGCCGGGAACGCCGCTGGTCGAGGTGCTGCCGCTGGTTGAGGACGTCCTCCTCGTCGAGTCGACGGGCAACCGCGCCGACCTGCTCTCGGTCTACGGGGTCGCCCGCGAGGTGGCCGCGCTCTACGACCTGGAGCTCGCGCCGATGCCGGGCAGCGAGCCGGAGCCGGCCGCGCCCGACGGGCCGGTCGACATCACGATCGACGACCT